>DZBS01000100.1 GCA_022729995.1 Draconibacterium orientale
GTGCAACGATGTTTCACAAACATGTCATATTCTTCAAAACTTCCTTCATCAAGTATTTTTTCAATCCTCTCGCGAGCTGTATATTTTCCTTGTTGATGTTGTTTTTCAATTCTTTTAATTCCTCCGCCTAATTTTGCTTCGGCTCTTAAATCTACCAGTTTTTTAATTTCTTCTTGACGAGACATTTTCTTGATATTTTAATAATATTTTTTTTTATTTTCCGCAAATTTCCGTAAGCATTCCAAAGGTTGATTTTGGATGAAGAAAACCTATATTTAAACCTTCGGCTCCTTTTCTTGATTTTTTATCAATTAAAATAATTCCTTTTTCTTCGGCTTCTTGTAATGAAGAATCAACATTATCGGCAGCAAAAGCAATATGATGAATTCCTTGTCCGCGTTTTTCTATAAACTTTGCAATCGGACTTTCGGGTGATGTTGCTTCCAGAAGTTCAATTTTTGTTTCTCCAATTTTGAAAAAAGCAGTTTTAACTTTTTGGTCTTCAACTTCTTCTACAGAATAACATTGTAAACCCAAAACTTCTTCAAAAAATTTCTTTGCTTCGTTTATACTGTTTACCGCTATTCCTACATGTTCGATATGAGAAAGATTCATAATATTTTATTTAATTATTAACTTTACAAAAGTATTAATATAATACCTGCATTAAATATGATATTTATCACTGAATAAAGTATTATTTAACACACTTTTTTTGTTAATTTTGATATAAAATTTTAAATATGAAAGCTGTAATTTTAGACAAAGCAACTTTAGGGAATGATATTTCTTATTCTGAAATTGAAAATTTATGTGATGTAAAGTATTATGAAACAACATCTAAAATAGAAATTAAAGATAGAATTTATGATTCGGAAATAATTATCAGCAATAAAGTTTTAATTGGAAAAGAAGAAATGGAAAATGCTCCAAATATTAAACTAATTTGCGTTGCTGCAACAGGTTATAATAATATTGATATTAGTGAAGCAAGAAAAAGAAATATAATTGTTTCAAATGTAAAATCATATTCAACAGAATCTGTTGCTCAAACTGTTTTCGGATATATTTTCACCTATTTTAATTCAACAATTCAAATTAACGAAGATATTAAAAACGGCGAGTGGCAAAATTCTCCGATTTTTACTATGTTGAAAAGACCTTTTGTAAATATTTCGGGAAAAAAATTAGGAGTTATAGGTTTCGGAACAATCGGAAAAAGAGTTTCGGAAATTGGAAAAGCTTTGGGAATGGAAGTTTTGATTTCGGAAAGTGTTTCGGAAAATAAAAGTGATTTTGAAAGATATTCGTTTAATTATGTGCTCGAAAATTCTGATGTTTTAACAATTCATATTCCGATGAGCGATAAAAGCAAAAATTTATTTACAAAAAATGAATTTTCAAAAATGAAAAAGTCTGCAATAATTATAAATACTGCTCGCGGAGGAATTATTAACGAAAATGATTTGTTTAACGCATTGGAAAATAACGATATTGCTTTTGCGGCAACAGATGTTTTAAAGGAAGAACCGCCAAAAAACGGAAACATTTTATTTAAGGCAAAAAATATTTTTATTACGCCGCATATTGCTTGGACATCTATTGAAAGCAGAAAAAAATTGATTAGCGGAATTGCAAAAAACATTGAATTATTTCAAACCGGAAATTTCAAGGAAATTAATTTATGTGAGTTAAATATCTAAATGTTTGTTAATTTTACTAATTAATTCTTCTTTGTTTATCGGTTTTGAAATATAGTCGGAACAACCTTTTTCCAATGCAATTTTATTGTCGCCGGTCATTGCAAATGCAGTTTGAGCAATTATCGGAATTGTTTTATTAATTTTACGAATTGCAGCGGTAACATCATAACCGCTAATATCTTGGAGTTTTACGTCCATAAGAATTAAATTGATATTTTTATTTTCGTTAAAAATCAAAATTGCTTCGGAACCGGTTTTTGCATATAATATTTTAACTTTTGATTTTCTAAGCAATTCATGCAAAAAATAATAATTTGTATAGTTATCTTCAACAATAAGAAAAGTATAATTTGACCAATCTAAATTACTATTCTTTTCAATTTTCTTTATTACATTAATTTCGTCCGAAAAGCTGTTAAATATTGGAATTTTAACAAAAAATGTAGTTCCCGAATTTTTTTCTGATTCAAATTTAATGTTTCCTCCCAATAATTCTGAAAATGCTTTTGCTATTGAAAGTCCCAATCCGGTTCCGCCTTTTGATCTTGTGTATGAAACATCGCCTTGAATAAATTGTTCAAAGATTTTATCTTTTATACTTTCATCAATTCCAATTCCCGAATCTTTCACAAAAAATTCTAAAAATTCTTCAGAAAAAAAGTAACCGAATTCAATTCCACCAATATGAGTAAATTTAAACGCATTGCTTAATAAATTATTTAAAATCTGATACAATTTCTGTTCATCGGAAATTATTACGCAATCTAAATCTTCTCGTGAAATAAATACCGAAAAATGTAAATCCAATTCTGTTGATGAAGATTCAAATTCAATATATAAATTTCTAATAATTTCATTAACGTTTACTTTGCTTAAATTCAATTTTACTTGTCCGGTTTCAATTTTTGAAATGTCAAGAATATCATTAACAATTGAAAGTAGTTGTTTACTGCTTTTTCCTATAATATCTATATAATTCTTTTGAAGTTCGGGTGTAATATCGTCATCTTTAAGCATCTCTATAAATCCGATAATTCCGTTCATAGGAGTTCTTATTTCATGCGACATATTTGAGAGGAATGCCGATTTTAACAATTCACTTTCTTCGGCTTTTCTCAAAGCTCTGTGTAATTCAATATTTTTTATTGCGTATTCTTCGTTAAGTTTTAAATAATTAAGATTTTGTTTTTCTAAATTGATTTGTGCAATCTTGGTTTCGGTAATATCCCTAAAAGTTGAAATTCTTGTTTGAACACCGTTAATTTCGGTAATTTGTTCTTTAACAATTGCATAGAACAATTCGCCGGATTTTTTCTTGCAAGTTACTTCATAAGGCTCGGTATTGTTGATAAAGAAATTATTTATAACAGTTTCTCTATATTCGGGAGAAATTATTTCGGTAATTAATATATTCTCAAATTCTTGATGTGTATATTCAAACAAATTTAATGCTGATACATTAAATTCGGTTATAAATCCGTCGACCGAAAGAATTACTGCTTCAATTGTAGCATTTGCAAGTGTTTCAAATCTAATTTTATTTTCGCGTGCTTCTTTTTCGTGTCTGTAAAGTTCTTTATTTTGATTTACATATTCCTCATTTAAAGCAAGATATTCAATATTTTGCTTTTTAAGTTCAATCTCAACTTTTTTTCTGTCGGAAATATCTCTAAATGCAGAAATTCTAATTTCTCTTCCTTCAAAATCAAAAGATTTTCCTCTTACTTCGGCAAAGAATTTTTCTCCGTTATGTTTTAATGCAACTACTTCGTAGGATTCTCTATAATCCGATAAATAATTTTTCATTACCAATTCTCTGTATTCTTCGGCAATAATATCGGTTGCAATTAATTTTTTTGCTTCTTCAAAAGTAAATCCAAAAATTTCTAAGGCTGATTTGTTTGCGTCTAAGAATTTTCCTTTTTCAGATAAAAATAATGCTTCAAATGAAGAATCGGAAAACATTTGAAATCGCTTTTGATTTTCTTCTATTTTTACCTGAGTTTCAAGTAAT
Source organism: Draconibacterium orientale (assembly GCA_022729995.1). Taxonomy (GTDB): domain Bacteria; phylum Bacteroidota; class Bacteroidia; order Bacteroidales; family JAADGE01; genus DZBS01. Next base: position 3,718 of record DZBS01000100.1, read on the forward strand.
TTTTTATTTTGAAGAATACTTTTTTCAAGAAGATATGTATATTCTTCGTTTTTTTCGAGATAATTTTTCTTTAGTGATTCAAAATCGTCTTTGCTGACACGCAAATCTCTTTCCTCTTTCAATAGAATGAGTTCTTCTTTAAGCCGATTTATTTCAGAATTAAGTTTTTGTATTTCTTCACTTTCAGCCATAAAAATTTATCAACCAATGATTTAAAATTAATTTGATATATAAAGATAATACAGTTTTTGGAATTCCGGAAATTTTTACGACTTTTTTAAATATTTTTGAATTGAAGAAAGAAATTCATCAAATACTAATGAATTTGCCGAAACAATTTCTTTTCCGAAAATATAATTATTTTTTCCCGATAAATCGGAAACTTTTCCGCCGGCTTGTTCAAGTATGAAGGCTCCTGCGGCAACATCCCACGGATTTAATTCTGTTTCGTAAAATGCTTCAATTCTTCCGCAAGCAACATAAGCCAAATCTGTTGCAGCCGAACCTAAACGCCTAACTCCTTGCGTGTTTCGCATAAAATATTCTAATGTTGAAAGAATACTCGGCATGTAATCATAAACTTCATAAGGAAATCCGGTTGCTACCAACGATTTTTCGAGTTTTGAAATTTTTGAGCATGAAATTGGTTTTCCGTTTAAAAATGCATCGGCACCTTTGTAGGAATAAAAACATTCGTCTTTTCCAATTTCATAAACAACGCCCAATATTATTTCTTCATTTTTTTTAAGTGCAATACTTACCGAAAATGGTTCCAGTCCGTGAATAAAATTTGTGGTTCCGTCCAAAGGGTCAATTATCCAATTATATTCTTTGCCAATTTTTTCAGATGTTCCTTCTTCAGCAATAAAACCGCTTTCGGGAATTAGTTCGGAAAGAGACTTCACAATCATTTTTTCCGATGTTTTATCAACATAAGTTACATAACTGTGAAGACTCTTTGTTTCAATGTTTTCCGAAGAAATTTTATTTTTTTCGTTCCTGATAAAACTTCCGGCTTCTTTGGAAATTTTTATTACACTTTGGCATATTTTTTCTAATTCAATCATTTTGCAATAATTGCTTGTTGTTTTTTATGATATTTTATTGCCCAAACCAATCCAATTATTCCGGAAATTACCAAAAATACTGAAATTAATTCGGCTTGAGTTACATCATATCCAAAAATATGGTAAACATTATTTATTCTTATTGATTCAATTAAAAAACGTTCGACTCCGGCAAAAATCATGTATAAAGATATTAATACACCCGGAATTTTTATTTTTTTACGAATTGAAAATAATATTCCAAAAACAGCAAGCATTATTGTTGTTTCATATAAAGGTGTAGGAAAAACGGGAATTGCCAAAACATGACAATGACTCCAATCGCAATCCGGAATTAAAACTCCGTCGTTTATTATATTATGAGGATAATTGTATGCCCAAGTCCATTCCGGAAGCCACGAAAGCCATTCGGGTTGTGGATTTATGTTATCAATTCCCCAACATCCGTCACCTGCAACCTGACAACCTATACGGCCTACAGCGTAGGCAAGCGGAAGAACTATTGCTGCAACATCTGCAAGTTGCAATACATTAATTTTATTTTTTCGTGCATATAAAACCACAGCAACAGCTCCGATTAAAAGACCTCCGAAAAATGAAAGTCCGCTTAATGAAATTAACGACTCCCAAGGGTTTGCAATTAATTCGTCGAAATTTTCGAGATTATGAAATATTTTTGCACCGATAATACCGGAAATACCTGCAACAACCAAAATATTTCCGGCCATTTGATGAGGAAATATTTGTTGATTTTCAAAATGAGGTTTTTCAAGTTTATGTTTATTTTTATCTCGCCATGTCATAAACGCCGACAATGCACCAATTACGAAACCGCCAATCCAATTCCCGTCTAACGAAAGCAAGAAATCTTGCGGATTTGCAACAAATTTTGAATAAGAAAATATTGCATAAACTAATTTGAAACCGATGATAAAACCGATTAAACCGGAAATAATTAATTCTTTTGGTTTTGCGGGTTCGCCAACAAGAACTTTTTTTTCTATTGGAAAGAAAATACCTTCACGTTCTTTTCTTTTCATTTCAATAATCATAATCCAAATTCCGATTAAAAATGCCGATGCAACAAAAAATCCGTAAGATTGAATGGGCAACGGAATATTTATTCCTAAAACTTCTCTCAAAAAATCGCTTATTGTAGGATACATTATATTATATGTTTAAAATTTTTAAATTGATAACAGTTCTTTAACTTTTGCCGAAATTGTTTTTCCGTCGGCTCTTCCTGCCAATTCTTTTGATGCAATTCCCATAACTTTTCCCATATCTTTAACACCTTGAGCTCCTGTTTGTTGAATTATTTGACCAATAAGTTTTCCTAATTCTTCATCGGAAATTTGTTCGGGAAGATATTTTTCCAAATATGAAATTTGTTCAATTTCAGGCTCATACAATTCAGGTCTGTTTTGTGCTTTGTAAATTTGGGCTGAATCGTTTCTTTGTTTTACCATTTTTTGAAGTAGTTTTATTTCTGCTTCACCCGAAATTTCACCTGTTGCTCCTTCTGCTGTTTTTAGTAAAAGTAATTCTGCTTTTACAGCTCTTAATGCTTCAAGTTTTACTTTATTTTTTTCTTTCATTGCCTCCTTTATATCGGAGTTTATTCTATCAAAAAGTAACATATCTGTTTTATTTTTTTATTAATAAAAATATCTCGCAAAATAATATAATTATTATAAATTATACATTATTTTTTGTTAATTTATCTAAAATTTCAACTAAAGCATTTCCGTTTTCATTTACAGAAATTATTTTAACTTTTTTAATTTTATTTATCAAATTTTCATCGTAAGGAATTTCTACTTTTATGTAATTATCTGTAAATCCAAACATTGAATTCTTATATTTAGCAGCTTCAAACAAAACAGTTTGTTCTTTTCCGATATTTTTCATATAAAAATTCTTATGTTTTAAATCTGAAAGCAAATGAAGTTTTTTGCTTCTATTTTCAATTTCTTTTGCAGAAACTTTATTTTCCATTGTGCTTGCCGGAGTTCCGTCTCTGTCGGAATACGAAAAAACATGAAGAAATGAAACATCGAGTTTTTCGATAAAATTATATGTTTCAAGAAAATCTTTGTCTGTTTCGTCCGGGAAACCCACAATTACGTCAACTCCGATAAATGCTTCGGGAATATTTTTATTTATCGATATTATTTTTTCCTCGAAAAGTTCTCGCATATATCTGCGTTTCATTAATTTGAGGAGTTTATTATTTCCTGTTTGCAAAGGAATATGAAAATGCGGAAGTATTTTTTTTGAATTTGAAACAAGTGTAATTATTTCATCTGTAAGCAAATTTGGTTCAATAGATGAAATTCTGTAACGTTCTATTCCTTCAACTTTTTCGAGTTCTTGCAATAATTCAAAAAATGTTTCGTCGGTAGTTTTTCCAAAATCGCCTATATTAACGCCTGTCAAGATTATTTCTTTAAATCCTTTTTTTACAATTGTTTGAGCTTCAAGAATTATATCTTCAATTTTTCCGTTTCTGCTTTTTCCTCTGGCTTTTGGAATTGTGCAATATGTGCACGGATAGTCGCAACCGTCTTGAATTTTAAGAAATGAACGGGTTCTGTCGCCCGAAGAATGTGAAATATCAAAATTTGAAACTTCGTTTATTTCGCATGAATAAACGCTTGCAGTTTCTTTTTTCTTGAATTCGGATATTTTATCGAATAAATTAAATTTTTCTTGCATTCCGAGAACTACATCAACTCCGGGCATTTTTGAAATTTCATCGGATTTTAGTTGTGCGTAACATCCTGTAACAACAATAAATGCTTCGGGAGAATTTTTTTTGGCTTTATTTATGGCTTGTCGGCATTTTTTATCGGCAGTTCCGGTAACAGAACAAGTGTTAATAACAATCACATCGGCCGAATTGCCAAATTTTACTTTTTCAAAACCTTTTTCGTCGAAACTTCTTGCTATTGTAGATGTTTCGGAAAAATTTAGTTTACACCCGAGAGTGTGAAATGAAACTTTCAATTTTATAATTTTTTGAATTAAAAATAATTGTATTTCCGAATTATCAAAAATTCGGAAACGGCAAATTTAATAAAAAATCATAAAACGGACTTCTATATATTTTTTTCTTCGTAAAGTTTTCTTATAATTCCGTCGGCAAGTCCGATTTTTGGAACGTAAATTCTTTTTTTACCGAGTTTTTCGAGTAATTCAATATAAATTTCTAATGCCGGAACAATAACATCGGCTCTGTCGGGTCTTAATCCAAAAGTTCTTATTCTTTCTAAAACTGTGAAAGGTTTAAGTTTTGTGTATAAGCTTTTTAATTTTAAAAGCGTAATATATTTTACTCCAAGCATTTTACTAATTTTATTAATATTTCCTCCCGAACCAATTATTGTTAAATTCTTGTATTTCGTTTTAAGTTCTAAAAGTTTATCGTCAAACTCTTTAAATTCCAACGGATTAATAGAATTGCTTAAATATCTGACAGTTCCAATTTGATATGAATTTGTCCAAATTAAATTATCTCCTTCAAAAAGAGTAAGTTGCAAACTTCCTCCGCCCAAATCGGCAGAAAGAAATATTTTTCCTTCGGGTAAATTGTATTTGCTTGTTTCAAATAAAAGCATTGATTCCTCTATTCCGTCAATAATATCAATTTTTAAATTAGTTTTATTTTCAATAATTTGTATAATTTGTTCTCCGTTTATTGCATCTCTTGTAGCAGAAGTTGCACAAGCTCTGTAATAATCAACATCATAAAATTTGAGTAAATCTGAATAAATTTCCATTAATCTGATAAAAATATCGGCTTTTTCTTTTCTAATTTCGTTATATAGAAAAACATCGCCGCCCAATCTTAGCGGCAAACGCAAATATGCCGTTTTGAGTAAAACGGCATCTTTGTAAGTATCGCCCGGAACAACTGTATTTACGAGCAATCTGAGTGCATTTGAACCGATATCTATACCGGCAATTTTAACAATATCCATTAATTTTTTATTATTATTTCTTACAATATATCACTTGCCAAATCGGCAAGAAAACTTCTTTCTCCTTTCAATAAATTTACATGTGCAAAAATTTGTTGTCCACGCATTTTATCTGTCAAATATGATAATCCGTTTGATTTTTTATCGAGATAAGGAGAATCTATTTGATTTATATCGCCTGTGAAAACCATTTTTGTTCCTTCTCCTGCGCGTGTAATAATTGTTTTAACTTCGTGAGGAGTAAGGTTTTGAGCTTCATCAATAATGAAATAAACTTTTGAAAGACTTCTTCCGCGAATGTATGCAAGCGGTGTAATAACAAGTTTTTCGTCGGTAATAAGTTCTTCAATTTTAGCAAAATCTTTGCTTTGTCGTCCAAATTGGTTTTTAATTACATTCAAATTGTCGAAAAGCGGTTGCATATATGGCCCGATTTTGGCTTTTTCGTCGCCCGGAAGAAATCCTAAATCTTTGTTCGACAAAGGAACAATTGGTCGAGCCAGAAGAATTTGAACAAAATCTTTTCGTTGTTGAAGCGCTGCTGCAAGTGCCAAAAGAGTTTTTCCGGTTCCGGCTTTTCCTGTTAATGAAACAAGACTAATATCGGGATTTAATAATGCTTCAAGCGAAAATGTTTGTTCGGCATTTCGAGGTTTTATACTGTAAGCATCGCGTTTATTTACTCTTTTAATTGACTTTTCGGTTAAATTATATGTTGCTAAAACACTTGAATTCGAGCCTTTTAGTATAAAATAATCGTTTGCTTTCGGTTCTTCAATTTTAAAATCATTAACAGAAATTCCTGTTTCCGATTGATAAAGTTTTGAAATTAAACTGTCTTCAATTCCTTCATAAGATTCAACTTCTTTGTTTACAATTTTTATATCTGTTACTTTTCCGGATTCGTAATCTTCGGCGTTAATTCCCAAAGATTTAGCCTTCATTCTTAAATTTATGTCTTGGGTAATAAGAACTACTTTTGTATTCGGAAATTTTTTATTATAGAAATCAGCAACTGCTAAAATCATGTGATCCGGAGTTCTTTCGCTAAATGAAACTTCCATTTCATCAGAAAACTTCTTTCCGGTTTCAATAAATAATCTTCCCAAATCGGGACCCAAAGTAACACCTTCATGAAAAAGACTTTCGCCTGAAAGTTTGTCCAATTCCCGCATAAATTCTCTGGCATGAAAATTTATAAGCTCATTTCCTTTTTTAAAATGGTCAAGCTCTTCTAAAACTGTTATCGGAATAACAACATCGTTTTCTTCAAAATTAAAAATACTTCGGTAATCGTGCAATACAACATTTGTATCGAGCACAAAAATTTTCTTTGTATCTGACATAATATAAAATTAGGTAGTTTATATCAACATTATTATCCAAAGATAAAAAATTAAGCTCTTATTACAATTTAATATCTGCTAAAAATTTTAAATTTGTGAACATTTTTAATAATTCATAATGACATATTCGGAAACTCTTTCGTATCTTTTTGAAAAACTGCCTATGTATCAAAGACAAGGAAGTTCGGCGTATAAAAAAGATTTAACAAATATTATTTCGCTTTGCCAAAAATTAAATAATCCGCAAGATAAATACAGAACAATTCATGTTGCCGGAACAAACGGCAAAGGTTCTGTATCTCATATTTTGGCAAGTGTTTTACAAACAAAAGCTTATAAAGTAGGGCTTTACACATCGCCACATTTAAAAGATTTTAGAGAAAGAATTAAAATAAACGGAAATTGCGTTTCGGAAGATTTTATTGTTGATTTTGTTGAAGAAAATAAAAATTTAATTGAAAATATTAATCCTTCGTTTTTTGAAATTACTGTTGCAATGGCTTTTGAATATTTTTACAGAGAAAAGGTTGATTTTGCGGTAATTGAAACAGGTTTGGGCGGAAGATTAGATTCAACAAATATAATTACTCCAATTCTTTCGGTAATTACAAACATTGGCTACGATCACACCGCAATGCTTGGCGACACTCTCGAAAAAATTGCTTTTGAAAAAGCCGGAATAATTAAAAGAAATGTTCCGGTTGTGATTGGCGAAATTAAAAATGAAACAAGAAGTGTTTTTATTGATGTTTCGGAAAAAATGAATGCTCCGATTTATCTTGCTTCTTACGCTTTTTCTGCCGAATATTCATCTTACACCGACGATTTTAGACAAATTTTTAATATAAATAAAGGCGGTGAAATTATTTACAGCGGAATGAAAACCGATTTAACCGGACTTTATCAAAAGAAAAATATTGTTACGGCAATTCAAGCAATTGAAATAATGAAAGATGCTTACGATTTAACATCGGAAATTATTTACGAAGGAATTCTAAACGTGAAAAAAAATACAGGATTAAGAGGAAGATGGGAAGTTCTTCAAAAAACGCCGTTAATTATTTGCGATACAGGACATAACGAAGACGGAATTTCGGAAGTTGTGAAGCAAATGCAATTAATTTCATATAAAAAACTTCATTTTGTAATTGGAACCGTTAACGATAAAGATATTGATAAAATATTAAGTTTACTTCCAAAAAATGCAATATATTATTTTACAAAAGCTGATATTCCGCGTGCTTTAAGCGAAAAAATATTACAAGCCCAAGCATCGGATTTTAAATTATTTGGAGATTCATATCCAACCGTGAAAGAAGCTTTTGAAGCTGCAAAAAAAGCTGCCGAACCCGACGATTTTATTTTTGTGGGCGGAAGCACTTTTGTTGTTGCCGAAGTGATTTGATGATGTGCTAATTTGAAAATGTG
>DZBS01000101.1 GCA_022729995.1 Draconibacterium orientale
AAACCGTTTATATTTATCAAGAAAAAATTAATATTTTGGAAGCAATTTCAACAGCCGGTGGTTTAACACAATATGCTGATTTAAGAAAAATTCAGATTCTGAGAGAAAATGAAAACGGTAAAGAACTTTTTAATGTAGATTTAACAAATCAAAGCCTTTTGATTTCAAATAAATTTTATATTTACCCAAACGACATAATTATTGCAGGTTCATTAAAATCAAAATCTTTCAGAATGAATCTTCAAGAATACATGTATATTCTTTCTGCTTTAACAACGTCTGTATCAACAATAGTTTTAATTTTACAACTAAAATCAAATCCTTAAACAAAATTTTTAATGGACAATCCGGTAGTTTACGATAATGAAAATCAATCAAATTTAGATATAAAAAAATATCTTTTAAAAGCTGTTTCATATTGGTATTTATTTGTATTTTCAATATTATCTGCATATATAATTTCACACTATATGAATAAATTTGCTGTTCCTACTTATGGTTTGAGCAGCACTGTAATGATAAAAGAAGAAAGCAACGAAGATGAAGTAGCCGGCGGACTTCAACTTTTTACAAGAAGAAAAAATCTTCAAACCCAAAAAGGAATTTTAAAATCATATTCATTAACTTTAAAGGCAATAAAAGAGCTTGATTTTGATGTTTCGTATTTCAAATATGAAAGAATGAGAAGCAATCACGAAATTTATCGACAAACACCTTTTATTGTGAATTTCGATACAACATATCAGCAATACGAGTATCTGCCTGTTTATATTACACCAATCGACAGCACAAAATATAAAATTTTTATTGAAGAATTTGAATTTGGAAAAACGCTGAAATTTGGAGAACAATTTATTTACAATAATTTTAATTTCAATATTACTTTATCGCCAAACACAAAATACAGTAGTGATATTGAAGGAGAAAAATATTTTTTTATTAAAAACAATGAAAAATCGTTGGTAAGAGATTATTCCGAAAGACTTAATGTTGACGTTAGTCCCGAACAAAGTGCAATTTTATGGCTTTGGATTATTGGAACAGTTCCGGAAAAAGAATCGAATTACTTAAATAAACTTATAGAAGTCTACATTCGTCAAGGTCTTGAAGAAAAAAATGCAAAAGCCGAAAGTATTATAGAATTCATCGACAAACAGCTCGAAGGAGTTTCCGATTCACTGTTTAATTCGGAAACAAATTTGCAAATATTTAAACAACAAAATAATACAATGAATATTAGCGATGAAGGCTCATTATTATTGGAAAATTTGAACGAAATAAATAAATTAATAAAGCTTCAAAAAAACAAGCTGAATTACTACGAATATATCAAGAAAGAAATTGAAACAAACAAAGATAATTCTGTTATTGCATCACCTTCGGTAGTTGATATTGAAGATGTTGCACTTGTAAATTATCTTACAAAATATACAGAAGCACTCACAAGTAAAGATATTTTAAATATCAATATAAAAAACGAAACAAATTTCCCTATTTCAAAAGAAAATGATATTAAAATAAGTAAAATTAGAGAGCAAATATATTCGCATGCTTTAAAAAATATAGAAGTTACGAAAAAGCAAATTCAAATTTCGCAGAGTGAATTGTCTGATATTAATTTTAAAATAAATAATCTCCCGATTTCTGAAAGAAAAATTATAAATATTCAACGAAAATTTGATATTAACGATGAAATATATACCATTCTGCTTAAAAGAAGAATGGAAGCTGCAATTACACAGGCATCTAACAAAGCCGACACAAAAGAACTTGACCCTGCACGCCCTGAAAATGCAACACACAAAAGTCCTGACTCATCGGGAAATAAAAGAAAAGCTCTAATTATTGGATTTATAATTCCTATTCTTATTATTGTTATTCTTGAATTTTTTAATAACAAAATTCAAGACAAACACGAAATTGAAAGAGGAACTTCAATTCCTATAATAGGCACAATAGGAAAAAACGGACAAAAATCATCAATTCCGGTTCATACAAATCCAAAATCACCAATTTCCGAAGCATTTAGGTCGGTAAGGACAAACTTACAATACATGTTAAAAGATAATTCCAGAAAAATTATTGCTGTTACATCTTCAATAAGCGGAGAAGGAAAATCATTTATTTCTTCAAACTTAGCAGCAGTTATAGCAATATCGGAAAAGAAAACATTACTTATTGGTTTGGATTTAAGAAAACCAAAACTTCAAAATGATTTTGAATATTATAAAGAAAAAGGAATTAGCACATTTTTAATTGGAATAAATTCGTTTGACGAAATTATAAAACCAACAGAAATAGCCAATCTCGACGTTGCTCTTTCCGGTCCGGTTCCGCCAAATCCGGCAGAATTAATAGAATCGCACAAAATGACCGAGTTTATTGAAATTGCAAAATCAAAATACGATTACATTATAATTGATACTCCGCCGGTGGCAGTTGTTACCGACGCTCTTTTGCTTTCGGAAATTGCCGATACTTATCTTTATGTAATGCGACAAAACTATTCGGGAAAAAATGTTCTTAAACTTGTGAACGACCTAAAAAAAGAAGCAAATATTAAAAACATTTCAATTGTTCTTAACGACGTAACATATAAAAAAGCTTACGGATACAGCTACGGATACGGTTACGGATACGGCTACGGTTTCGGACAAGGATATTATGATGAAGATGAAAATTATAAAACAAAAAGACTATATCACAAAATAAAAAATTTTATTAAAGGAAACTGACAAAAAACATATTTAAAGCATTTAAAAAGAATTAAGTTTGTAAAAAAATCAATTTAAAAGATTAAGGTATATGAAAAAATTTGATCCGGCATTAGCAATAAGTTCATTAGAACAATTTGGAGAATTTGGAGGAGTAAATCCTTCAATTACAGACTCTTCAACATTTACATTTTTGGGAGCAAAAACAATGGTTGACACATTTCACGGCGAAACCGAAGGTTGCTTTCTTTATTCGCGACATTGGAGTCCGTCAAATTTCTTTCTTTCTGAAGCAATTGCGGCAATGGAAGGAACAGAAGCAGGTTGGGTTACAGGTTCGGGAATGGGTGCAATTACAGCAACTATTTTGCAAATTTGCAATTCCGGCGACCACATTGTTTCAAGCGTTACAACTTACGGAGGAACTTACGCATTTTTGAAAAATTGGTTACCTAAATTTAATATCGAAGTAACATTTGTAAACCAATCCGACCTTGAAGCTGTTAAAAAAGCTGTAAGACATAATACAAAAATCATTTATACAGAAACTCTTTCAAATCCGCTTTTGCAAGTTGCAAACATTCCGGAAATGGCAAAAATTGCAAAAGCTGCAGGTGCAAAACTTGTTGTTGACAACACATTCACACCTATGATTTTTGCTCCTTATCAATTAGGCGCCGACATTGTAGTTTACAGTATGACAAAATTTATTAACGGAAAAAACGACCTTGTTGCCGGTGCAATTTGTGCCGATAAAGATTTTATTAATTCGCTTATAGACGTAAATAACGGTACTGCAATGCTTTTAGGTCCGGTTTTAGATCCGCTTCGTTCATCGGGAATTCTAAAAAACTTACATACTTTGCATATCAGAATGAAACAACATTCGTTAAATGCAATGTATGTGGCCGAAAACTTGGAAAAATTGGGAATAAAAGTAATTTATCCCGGACTTAATTCTCACAAAGAAAAACCTTTGATGACAAAAATGATGAACGAACAATTCGGATACGGCGGAATGATGGCAATTGACATGGAAACTACCGAAAATGCTTATTTGGTAATGGAAGAAATGCAAAAAAGAGGCGTTGGATATTTGGCAGTAAGTTTAGGATATTTTAAAACACTTTTCAGCAACTCCGGAAGCAGCACTTCATCGGAAATTCCCGCAGATATTCAAAAAGAAATGGGAATGTCGCCCGGATTAGTTAGATTTTCTGTTGGTTTAGATAACGACATCACTCATACTTTTGAAGTAATAAAATCTTGTTTGCAAGATTTAAAAATAATCAAATAATTTAATTGACTGAATTGACTGAATGTTAGAATTTACTGAATTCACTGAATTCACTGAATAATTGAATTGAATGAATAATTGAAATTTAAACATCTGAAATTTATGTGAATCCGTATGACGGTTCAAACTAAAAGAATGAAAATAAGTAAACTACAAAATTATTTACACATGAAACATCCATGTATCTCTTCCCGCCGCGGCGGGAAGAGAATGATTATTTAGGATGTTCCTATGTAACCTTTAAAAACAAATAAAAATAAACACATGAAAAAAACATTAATATTTACAGCAATTATATTTTTATCAATAAATTATTTATCGGCTCAAGATGTAATAATTGATGAAAATCCGCAAGAAAATTACGGTGATGAAAGAACTTTCGGTGCTAATAAAACTCATTTTGTTCATTCATTTATCAATTTAGGATTTGCAGCAAACAAATCCGAAGGTTCAGGTGCAAATATTCTTTTTGGTGCATCTCATTCAATTAATTACGGATTAAGATATAAACTTAAACTTGCCGAATTTCTTGCTCTCGGCTTTGATATTGCATACAATTACGAAGTTTTTTATCTAAAACAAGAACCCGGAAAATTAATTCCTACACCCGAATTACACGAAAAAGAAAAATTCAAATTTCATAAAGCAACATCTACTTTATTTTTCAGAATTAATTATGACAAAAGAGGCGACATTCTTGGTAAATATATTGATTTAGGTGCATTTGGAAGTTACACTTATTCTGCAATAAGACAATATTATGATGTGTTTCAGGCAACAAACCCGATTCTTGACCACGAATTTACAATTTTTGAAGAAAAAAATTTGCAATATTTTGAAAAACTTAACTACGGTGCAATATGCAGAATTGGTTTTGACAAATTTGGTTTATACGGAAAATACCGACTTAGCGACTTATTCACTAAAGATTTTAAAACAGGAATTTCTACAGCCGAACTGCCAAGATTGGAAATAGGACTTGAAATGGCTATTTATCAAAAAAATTAAAACTAAAAAAAACCTCATAAATCTCATATTTGAATTTAGACTAACGGATATTATAATGAAACATCCATGTATATATCTTGACACACAGAAGAATTTTTATTCAGGATGTTCCTATGAAACCTTTAAAAATAAAAATATAAATACATGAAAATATCTTTTAGTCTAAATTAGTTTATTTTCAATGAAATACGACTATTCTGTAATATCTTATACAGTTTGAAAATTAAAACTATATCAAAATATACTTATTATTAAAATTTTGCTTACCTTTAAAGAACAAATTTTAAATTCTTTGACAATTTAGAGAAAAAAATACGTCGGAAGAATGTATTTTCTATTTTGAATATTCCAGATATTAATAAATAAAAGTTTATTTATGAGTAAAATAATAAAATTTTTTAGTCCGAAAGTAGAAATGAATTTGTTTGAGAAACAAAAAACTACTGCATTCATTATTCTTGGAGTTATTGGAACATTAATGGTAACAATAATTGTAATTTCATCACTTTTAAATCCTACAAAGAATTTTATTGTAACACTTATTTCATCATTAGCAATTGGAATTTTTATCCCATTAAATTTATTTATACTAAAAAAATCAGGTATTAAAACAGCAGGAAACATCTTCTCAATAGGGCTTGTTGTAATACAACTTTTATCGCTAAATATTTTAAAAGAAGACATTTCTGCACTATTCAAATTCTTTCAAGGATTTTACACTATTCTGGGAATCTTGGCTGTAGGAATTCTTTTTGCAAGCAAAAGAGTAATAATTTTAAACACTGTTTTAATTATAATTTCAACAAGCAGAGTTTACTTATTTGCAATATCACAAATGCCCGAAGACAAGGAAATACTCAAAACTGCTTTTATAAACCACACCGCAACATTAGTAATATTAGGACTTGTAAGTTATTTTGCTATTCTGTTTGCCGAAAAGGCAATAAACTCGGCAAATGAAGATGCAAAAATTAAGGAAAAACAAAATAATCAACTCAAATCGGTTTTCGATTTAGTAAAAACAACATCGGATAAATTAAAGAATTTCTCAGGAGAAATATCACAAAAAGCAAATATACTAAGCGAAAACTCAAGCGAGCAAGCAGCAAATGTAGAAGAAATATCTGCAACAATTGAAGAAATAACAAGCTCAATAATTGAAAATACCGACGATACCCAAAAAACAGCTGAAACTGTGAACAAAACAACCGATTTTGCTAAAAAAAGTGAAGCAGTAATTTCAAATTCATTGTCGGCAGTTAAAAATATCAGTAAAAAAATTGGAATTATTCAAGATATTACATTTCAAACAAACATTTTGTCGCTTAATGCGGCAATAGAAGCAGCAAAGGCCGGAACAGCCGGAAAAGGTTTTTCGGTTGTTGCACAAGAAATAAAAAATTTAGCAAACAAAAGTAGTTTGGGAGCAGCGGAAATAATTAATTTAGTTGATTCCAGCATTACAGAATCTAAACACGCAAATGATTATATCAAAAATATAACAACAGATATTGAGAAAATTAATATACACATTGGTAATTTAGCAAATTCTTCAATTGAGCAAAGAAATAGTATTGAACAAATTAACAATTCCGTTATTCAAATAAATACAGGCTCTCAAAGAAATGCAACTATTTCGGAAGAATTGGCATCATTGGTTAAAACGCTAATGTTACATTCTCAAAATTTAAGCGAAATTTTAAAAACAAGTGAGCAAGATGCTTAAAATATGATTGAGAATATGAATTTATTTAATTACTTTTTATCCAATACCAAAAACGAAACTTTTTTAATTCAAAGAAAAGCCGTTGCTCTTTTATATTCTATTTTTTTTGCATATCTATTTTTGATAATACTAATTATTTTTATGATTAGCTCAAATAATTATAAAAACGATCTTATACATATAATTACGCCAAGCATTATTATTATTTTAATAACTTTTGATTTATTTATACTTAAATTTTATTCATTTAAAAAGGCTGCAAATTTTCTTACAATATCAATTACTTTGGCAATTTCACTTCAATTGTTTATAGTTAAACCTCAATACGAATTAGGAGATTACACCTCAACTTTTTATTTCATTTTTGTAGTATTTTCATTCACAACACTTTTTGCATCACCAAAACTATTTTTGCCAATAATTTTAATAATAACCATTAGTTTGATTATTAACATTATAATTAACCATCAAGCAAATTTTCTTAATTACGAAAAAAGATTTGTAATGGTTGTTACTTACTATTTTTTAGCAATCGCATTGTCGGTTTTATTTATGTATATGCAAAATACATTATTTCAAACAGCCCTAAAACGCTCAAATAATGACAATAAAAGAATTTATAATTTGAATAAAAAATTATTTACTCAAAACAAAGATTTACATAAAATTGTTGAAAAAAGAACAGAAGAAATAAGTAAACAAAACAATTTGCTTATTAGCAGAAATAAAGAGTTGAAACAGCAAAACGAAGAAATAATATCTCAAAAAGAGCAAATTTCTATTCAAAAAGATTTAATTAAAACGAATTTCGAAATTCTTGAAATTAAACAAGACGAAATTGATTCTGCAATAAGATACGCAAAAACAATTCAAACTGCAATTTTGCCCGATTGCAATTATCTGAAAAATAAATTTGAACACTTTGTTATTCACATTCCTAAAGATATTGTTTCCGGTGATTTTTACTGGTTTTCACATCAAAATACACATAACACCGCAACTTCTTTTATTTCGGTTTCTGATTGTACAGGACACGGAATTCCGGGTTCATTCATGAGCATGTTGGGTAATAGTTTGCTCGACAATATAATTAACAAAGAAAAAACATTAGAGCCGGAAAAAGTTCTATCAAAAATGAACGAAAATATAATCCGATTACTCCGCCAGCAACAAACAAAAAACCACGACGGAATGGATTTGGCTCTTATTAAAATTGTTAATCACTTAAATAATCCCGAAAAAATTGATTTATATTTTTCGGGTGCAAAAAGACCGCTTTTAATATATTCTTCACAAAAAAAGGAACTTATTTATTTACGAGGAAACAGCAAAAGCGTTGGAGGTTATTATCAAGTTGATAACCCGTTTACGGCTCAGCACTCACAACTTAATAAAGGCGACTTAATTTATTTACTTACTGATGGTTACACAGACCAAAATAATTCGGCAGGAAAAAAAATAGGAATAAAAAAAGTAAAAGATTTGATTATTCAAAACTTCGATAAATCTATGGAGCTACAAAAAGAAATTTTTCTTAATTTTCTAAATCGCCATAAAGATACTGAATATCAACGAGATGACATTACTCTAATGTGTATAAAGTTATAATTCTTTTGTAAAATTTTATTTTCCTCTCCTTTTCCAATTTGAAAAAATAGCCAACTTTCTGCTGTCGGTTGCAGGAAAAATGCCTTTATTAACATTTCTAACATCTTCTATTGTATAAAAAGCATTTGGATTAAATGTTTGAACAATACTCAAAACATAATCTAAATTATTTCTTTTCACAATACTAAAAATAATATTTACAGGTTCGTTGTTCCCTCCAAAAGCATCAATATAAGTGGCACCAATTCCGTTTTCATTTAATGAATTAATTAATTTATCGGCTTTTTTGGAAGTTATAACACGTAAAACAACAAATCCTATTGCAACTTTCTCTTCTAAAATCATTCCAATAAAATTTCCGGCGGCAAAACCAAGAGAATAAGCAATATACGGAATAAATCCATTGGCATATTTCATTACGTTGCTTATAACTATTATCCAAACTAAAACTTCAAAAAAACCAAGAATCGGAGCAAGATATTTCATGCCTTTTGACAGCATTATTATTCTGATTGTGCCAATAGTTACATCTAAAATACGGGCAAAAAATATTACAACAGGTAATAAATAAACAAGAAAAAATTGATTTTCAAATATTTCCATAAATAAAAAATTTTAACTAAATTGGTTTTATATTATTAATTTTACAAAGATATTTTATAAATTTGTTAATATGAATAATAATTAAAATAAATAAAATGAAGACAAATTGTATTTTTTGCGGCGAAGAAATTGATTTCGAAGATATTTATTGCGCTTATTGCGGTCAGCCTCAAAAAGATAATATTGAAGGTGAAACTTCTTCAAGAATTTGTCCTGTTTGCGGTGCCGAAAACGCACCGGATTCAAATCATTGCATTGTTTGTTGCAGTATTTTTATATAAAAATGAATTAATTCTCAAAAAATTTATCAAGCCATTTATTGTTTGCCGATTCTGTTTTTTCGGGTGATTTTTTGCTTTCAAAATCTGTTTCTCCGTAAAAAATATTATGCAATTCTTTCAAAAGAGATAAAATTCTCGGACCCCAAATTTGTTCAAAATTATCAATACATTCCCAAAGTGCTTCATTAATACTTTCGGCTCCTGAAACTTTATAAATTGAAGTAAAATCTTTTAAATCCTGATAAATATCGGCATAACATTCCGACAAACTTAAATTAAGATTTTCTGCCGGATTCATTGGTTCTGTAACATCTGTGTAATTATCGTGCTCGCCAAGTTTTTCGGCAATTTTATTGCTCAAAATTGTCCAATCCGCTTCATTCACAAACTTTTCTACATCGGCTCCTTCAACAGTTAGCGGTTTTTCAACAGACAATGCTTTTACATATAAAATACTCAAAAGTTTTATTGATTGTTCTACAAAACTTTTCTTTTCAAATTCCGAAACAGTTTCAGCCAAAACACAAAACATATTTGAAACTGCAACAAACTGAACAACATTTTGTGAATAAACCGAATCGTTAAAATTTTGACTTTCGTTTAAAATATCTTCTTTCATATTTTCTTTATATTAAAAAATTATATTTCCAATTATATAAAATTAAAACTGAAAATAAATAAACGGTTGCAAACCTGCAGATCTTGCCTGCCAAATAACAAAAACAATTACAACAATACTTGCTGCCTTTACCCATTGCGGAAACGCTACAAAAGCTTCGCGATAAGATTTTTTTACGGTTGCAGGCAACCAATGAATTATGTAACCAAAAAGCATAATCGCAAAAATATTTTTATAAGCAACTAAAACTTCCAATATTTGATTAAAATAAAACGAATTTACTATTTGATACATTATATTATTTGCTGTTTCCATTGTTTCGGATCGAAACCAAATTCGTGTTATTGTAATAAAATTAAATGTCAGAAATATTGCATAAAATCTGTTCGACCAAGTATTTTCGTCTTTAATCGGACTAATTTTTCGCCAAAGTTTATAAACTACAATTCCAATACCGTTTAAACCGCCCCAAATTACAAATTGCCAACTTGCTCCGTGCCACAAACCGCCCAAAAGCATTGTTATCATTAAATTGATATTTGTTCTTGTTGCACTTTTTTGATTTCCTCCCAACGGAATATATAAATAATCTTTTAACCATGTTGAAAGTGAAATATGCCAACGTTTCCAGAATTCTCCTGTGCTTGTAGCTTTGTAAGGTGAATTAAAATTGGCGGATAATCTATATCCCATCAATAGAGCCACTCCAATTGCAACATCTGTATATCCCGAAAAATCGGCATAAACTTGAAGAGAATATCCGTAAAGAGCCATAAGGTTTTCAAAACCCGAAAATGTTTTTGGGTTTGAAAAAACTCTGTCGACAAAATTAACTGCAATAAAATCGGCAATTACAAGTTTTTTAAACAATCCGTTAAGAATCATAAATGTAGCAATTCCAAACTCTTGTTTTGAAACTTTATATTTTTCGTAAATTTGAGGTATAAATTCCGATGCTCTAACAATTGGACCTGCAACAAGTTGAGGAAAAAATGAAACATAAAAACCAAAATCGATTAAATTATCAACAGCTTTTAATTTTTTTCGGTAAACATCTATTGTATAACTGAGTACTTGAAATGTGAAAAATGAAATTCCGACAGGTAAAATTATTTTATCAATTGAAAAATGTGTTCCCGTGAAGAAATTTGTCCATTTTGCAAATAAATCAACGGCTTCGAATTTAGAGCCAAAAATTGAATTTATACTTTCAATAAAAAACTTTGTATATTTGTAATATGCTAATACAAATAAGTTTACAAATATACTTGATGCAATAAGAAACTTCCTTCGTTTTTGGTCTTCAGTTTCCGTTAATTTTTTTCCGATATAATATCCTGCAATTATTGATAAAATAAGCAAAATAACAAAAACTCCGCTTGTTTTATAATAGAAAAAGATACTTACCAGAAAAAGATAAGTATTCTTAGGTTTCTTTTTCTGATAAATAATAGCATATCCTGCCATTATTATTGCGAAGAATGCCCAAAAATAGAATTGTGTGAATATTAACGGAGCTTCTTGGTTGAAATAGAATATGTGTTTTAGACGTTCTAACATAAATTAAGGTAATCTTTTTTTGTTTTTATTATCAATATGATTATCATAAGATTTTAGAATTGCGAAAAATAATAAATCTCCTTT
>DZBS01000102.1 GCA_022729995.1 Draconibacterium orientale
TGAGTAATATTAAATTAGGTTTTTAAGAAATACATAAAATTTATTGTTGGCAGTTCGCATAGAACTGAAGACTGAAGACTGAAGACTGAAGACTGAAAACTATTTTCTCGTTCATTTTAAACCTATTTGAATTTATTTCTCTGTTTCTATTAAAATTTCTTTAAATTTGCTTCATGAATAATTCAATATTTAAATTCCGAATTTTATTTTTTATTGCGACAATATTTTTTGTTTCCGTAATTAACTCATGCTCCAATAAACTTGAAGAAATTAACGCACTTACAAAATCCAGCGATTTACCCGATATTGAAATTTCAAATTTGAATACTTCATATAATTCCGGCGGACAAATGAAAATAAAATTAAATACTCCGTCGGCACTAAAATTTGTAAAAAATGCTAAAGATTACACCGAATTTCCCAAAGGATTAAAACTTACTTTTTTCGATTTAACAGGAAAAAAACATTCGGAACTTATTGCAGATTACGGTATTTATGAGGAAGGAAAAAAATATGCAAAAGTTGAACAACATGTAATTTTGACAAATACTAACGGAACAAAACTTGAAACTGAAGAGTTATTTTTTGACGAAAAAAAAGAGCAAATTTATACCCAAAAAAAGGTTAAAATAACCGAAACAAACGGGTTTACAATTGAAGGAGCCGGCGGATTTATTTCAAATTTTGATTTTACAGTTTACAGATTCACCGACGTTTCCGGAATTATAATTCAAGATACAACAGACGAATTACTTTCGGGCGATGAAAATGATGATGTAATGTTTCCGATTAAAAAAACAGAAAATAAAAAAACTGACGATAAAACCAATTATAAACAAAAAACATTAAACAAAAAACCACCGTTAAAAAACAAGAATGAGTTTTCTAAATAAAATATTTTCTCGTCAAAAAATACTATATTCAACTGTAGCATACATTGTTGCAACTGTTATTGTAATTATTATTATATTCCCTCACGGCGGAAAATTTATTTATGAATATAAAGCCGGAAGTCCGTGGAAATATGAAAACCTAATTGCAAAAAACAGTTTTCCCATTAACAAACAACCGAGTGAAATTAAACACGAGAAAGACAGTATTTATAAAAATTATACACAGTATTACATTTACGATTTTAAAGCAAAAGAAGATGCTATAAATAATTTTACCGTGGATTTTGATATAAAAGCTCAAGAAATAATTTTTTCCGATTCGGTAAAATCACTCAACAAAAAATTTGTTCAATCATCATTAAATGCACTCAAAAAAGAAATCATTTTTCTTATCAACGAAATGTATAACGGCGGAATTGTTGAATCTGTTTACAACGACCAAATAAACAATAATCAAAATATCAGCATAATAAAAAATAAAATTGTTGAAAAACATTCAAATTCAACTCTTTTAACTCAAAAAGATGCATACTACAAAATAAACGAATTATTCAATAATTTTAGAATCGAAAGTAATATTCCGACTCCGGAAATACAAATAGAAAAATATACAAAACCCAATATTATTTTCGATAAAAAAACTACCGATAACGAAATATCCCAACAAATAAGCCAAATTTCGCCCGCAAGAGGAATGGTTCAAGCAGGTGAAGCCGTTATTTATAAAGGAGAACTTATAACACCCGAAAAATTTAGAATTCTTGAATCCTATCGACAAGAATTTTTGATTAGAGGCAATAATTCTTTTACAAAATACGGACTGTTTTTGGGAGAATTTATATTGTTTTCGATGTTTATAGGAATACTTTTTCTTTACATTTATTTTTTCAATAACGAAATTTTAAAAAGCAACAGGCAAATATTATTCATTTTAGTAATTATGATGCTGCCCATTACAATGTTTGCTTTCTTTCTAAAATACAAAATATTAAATATTTACCTTATTCCGGAAATAATTTTACCCATAATTACCGTAACTTTCTATAAACCCAGACTTGCACTTGTTCATCATACAATTACACTATTTATAATTTCTTTTTTTGTTGAAAACAGTTTTGAATACATTGTAGTTCAATTTATTGCCGGATTTGCAGCAATTTCGTGGCTCACAGAGTTAAACTCAAGAAGTCAGATTTTGAAAACTACATTAATAACATTTTTATCATACATAATAAGTTACACGGCTTTCACATTAATACATTCCGGACAGCTTTATGAAATTGATATTCAGGTGTTTGTTTGGTTTGCTGCAAACAGCGTTTTTGTGCTAATGGCTTATCCTTTAATATATCTTTTCGAGAGAATTTTCGGTTTCATTTCCGACGTAACACTCATAGAACTTTCAAATTCAAACAAGCCGCTTTTACGTCAATTAGCCGAAAAAGCTCCCGGAACATTTCAACATTCGGTTCAAGTTGCAAATATTGCAGAAGCTGCTGTGCGAGAAATTGGAGGAAACTCTTTATTAGTAAGAACCGGAGCACTTTATCACGACATAGGAAAACTGAAAAATCCTGCATTCTTTACAGAAAATCAATTATCCGGTAAAAATCCGCATGATAATATCGACCCGCTTTTGAGTGCCGAAATAATTCTGAACCACATAACTTATGGTGTCGAAATTGCCAAGAAATACAATATACCAAAAGAAATTATAGATTTTATTGTTACCCACCAAGGAACAGGAAAAGTTAGCTGGTTTTTAAATTCATACAGACAAAAACATCCCGATGCTGAAATTAACGACGAACTTTTCAGATATCCCGGACCAAAACCATACAGCAAAGAAACAGCCGTTTTATTAATGTGCGATTCATTGGAAGCAGCATCAAGAAGTTTAAAAGACCACAGTCGTGAGGCCATTGATACACTTGTTGAAAACATTGTGAACTACAAATTCTCTGAAAAACAATTCGACAATGCAGATCTCACTTTTAACGAAATAACAAAAGTGAAAGCAGTTATTAAAGAAAAACTTAAAAATATTTATCACACAAGAATTGAATACCCAAAATGAAAAAATCAATTCTTAATTTTGATTTTTTGTAAATCCAAAAAAAATGTATTTTTATATTGATATTTTTTATTAAATTTTCTGATTTAAAATTAAAAAAAATGAAGAAATTAAAATTAATTTTTATAATTATAATCATAAATTCTTATGCTTTTTCGCAAAACGATTCTATAAATTCAAACTCCCAAAAATATGCTGTCGGATTCAAATTTAAAGAAGGAATTTATGTAAGTTACATTCAATTTAAAACAAATTCACCGGTCGCAAAATCAAAAATTGTTACAGATATTGATGTAAATCGAATTGATTTTTTTGAAACTTTATTTCAGAAAAAAACAATAAAATATTTTTCAAACACAGGAGAACTTATTGAAATTGAGTCGGATAAAATTTGGGGATTTTCAAACCGTTCTGTAATTTACATAAATTACAACGATGAATTTAACCGAATTCCTGTAATTGGAAATATTTCGCATTTTGTTTCAAATTTTACATATATTGAAACACAGCCATATTCATACAATTCATATAATAATTATTATGCAAATTCAAATAATTACAGAACAGAGCTAAGGCAGTATGTAATAGACTTTGAGTCGGGAAAAATTATGGATTTTTCTTCTAAAAGTATTGAGGCATTAATTGTAACAGATAATAATTTGTATGACGAATTCGTTAGTTTATCAGCAAGGAAAAAAGATAAACAAAAATTTATTTTTTTGAGAAGATTTAACGAAACCAATCCAATTTATTTTCCAAAATAAAAACATCTATATATGAAAAAAGTAATCTTAGCAATTAGTCTTTCAATTTTTACTATGAGCATTTTTGCTCAACAAAAATTGCCGACAACCGAACAAGTAAACACATTTTTTAAATCGAAAACATATTTTGTGCTCGACAATAACTTATTCGGAATGTGGAACGGAGCAATTAAAGAAGCAGCAGACGAATATTGGAAAATCACCGAATATGCTTTCATAAATCCCGATGAATTTGAAGCAAAAAAAGGAAACACCGGAGCTTCATTTGTTATGCTTACAGATGCTTATTTCGACGGACAAGCAGAATTGGGAACTTTTACAAATATTAGCGTATTACTCGGATTGAAAGGCGGAAATATTAACACAATGCCCGACATTGCCGAGTTTCCTCTTGCTTATGCAGAAACCGAATATGACGAATATTATTACAAACTCGGGATAGCACTTATATTTATTCAAAACCACTTAAATTGGGTGAAAGCAAATCCGGGAAATGCCGATATGGCAGTTTTTAATCATTATAAAAACACTAAAGAACCAACAAAAGATAAAGTTCTTTATTTGCAAAAAAAAGAGCTTGCTCCCACTCTACTGACATTGGAAAATATCAAAAAAGTTTATTCTGGAAAAGTAAAAATTGTGTCGCAAGAAGAAATTGAAAAAGCAATTGCCGACAAAGACGAAAATGTTCTTTTGCTTCATCTTGTTGCTCCGCCAAAAGATGTTGACGGATATCTTACTTTAAAAATGATTGTAGGTGCTGCAGATGCTAAACTTTATTATTTTGATTTTCACAAAATTAAAAAGAATAAAGCTCCGGGAACTTTTCTGCCCGACGATTTTAAAGCAATTAACAGTCAGTAATAAAGTCTACAGTCTACAGTCTACAGTCTACAGTCTTCAGTCTACAGTCTACAGTCTACAGTCTTCAGTCTACAGTCTTCAGTTTACAGGAAATTATTTTAAAATACTGTAAATTGAAGACTTTTTTATTAAATCAAAAGAAAAAAATTTCGCAGAGATCCAATTTTACATTTTTTATATTGAATCAGGCATTTATGAAATCCCAAATAATATTATAAATTTATAATATCACTTTAAAGTCTCGTAGAGACGACATTATGGTAGAAAATATGATATTTCAGTTTAAAGTCTCATAGAGACGACATTATTTTTTTAAAAATAGAATTTACCGGTAAAATTTGAAATTGAATTTTACTATACTTAGTTATTTATTTTAGTTTACTAAGATATTTAATGTCGTCCCTACATGACTTTTAACAAATTTACTAATCATTTCTACAATAATGTCGTCCCAACAGGACTTTAAACCGAAATGTCATTTTTCCTAACAGCTAACTGCCAAAAGCCAATAATAAAAACTATTTCTTACAAATTTTTTCTTTATAAGATTTTGGAACAGCATTTTTATTTACCATAAAAGCAATTGTGTTAACTTTCACATAATCTTCGCTCATAAATAAATATCCGTCGTAATTATTATAAATTCCCCACGAATTTTTTGTGAGATAATATTTTTTTCCGTCTTTATCGTAAACAATTCCAACAATGTGCATCAAATGGTCGTCGGTTGTTGTAAAATTATCGAAAGTTTTTTGTCGATAATCTTGCATACTCATTGTTTTTAATGACATTTTATCATTTTCTGTCAATAAAGCAAAAGAAGTTTGTGTATCGAAACCGCTTCCGCTAACATCTCCGTCCCAAGCAATTGAATAGCCTTTGATTATTGCGCTGTCCATTATTTGAATTAAATCGTCGACAGGTAAATTATAGTAAAATCCGTGAGCCCAATTATCGGGAACTTCCAAATCAAATTTTGTATAAAACGGATGATGTGTGTATGAAGTAAATTCGATATAATCGTCAGGATTTAATGCAAGTGCGTCTTTTACAAAACTTTGAGGAGTGTATTCTATATTTTTGTATTTGAAAGTTGCAGGAGTTTTTCCCAAATAATAATTTAAAACACTGTCGAGCGGAGTTTCCCAATCAAAAGAAACAATTTCTTCTTTGGCAGCTTTTTTCACAAATTTTTCCATTGCCGCAACCAAATTTTCGTGATTATGAACAGTTCCGTAGTTATTTCCTTTGAAAATTTCTTCCGGAACAACACCAAATTCTCGCATCATGTTTAAAACGTCGTGAGCTTGTCCGCCTTCCGAAAAGTTAGCGTTTCCGTGAAGTCTCACATATAAATCGGCTTTAATTTTATATGCTTTGTAAACAATAAACATTTCGGATAAATCATATTCGGGTTTTCCGTTTCTCATTGCTTCTGTTTCCAAATACGAAACTGTTGTGAACGACCAACATGTTCCGGTTCTGTTTTGATTTTTCACCGAACTCGTCGGGATTTTGTATTTTATAGTAAAACCTTCGGGCGTTTTTTGAGAAAAAGCCGAGAAGTTTAGAAATGTTAAAACATAAATAAAAATCGGATAAATTATTGTTCTTTTCATAACTAAATTTTTTTATTTATTTTTGAAATTAAATCGTCTTCGCTGGTAATATGTCCAAGTAATGTTGCAGAGGTGCAATCTGTTACCAAAACATTAACATAAGTGCCTATTCTAAAATCTTTTCCGGGAAAAACAATAACTTTATTTTGTGAATTTCTTCCGAATAATCTTTCGTCGGATTTTTTTGATATTCCTTCAACTAACACCGAAAATATTTTATTTAAATCTTTCAAATTGCTTTCCAAAGAAAGTTTATGCTGAATTTCGATAATTTCTGAAAGTCTGCGAGATTTGTCTTCTTCACTCACATCGTCGGGGAAATTATTTGCTGCGTAAGTTCCGGGACGAGGTGAATATTTAAACATATACGCATAATCGTAACCGACTTCTTCCATTAAAGAAAGAGTTTCCTTATGATCTTCTTCTGTTTCCGAACAATAACCGGCAATAATATCGGTAGAAATTGCACAATCGGGAATCATTGTTTTTATAGCTTTTATTCTGCCTAAATACCATTCGCGAGTGTAACCTCGTCGCATTTTTTCGAGCATATTATTACTTCCGGCTTGAACCGGCAAATGAATATATTTGCAAATATTTTCATGCTCCGACATTACTTTTATTACTTCATCGGTAAAATCTTGCGGATATGAAGTTGAAAATCTTACTCTTAAATTGGGATTTTTTATTGCAACCATTCGTAACAATCCTGCAAAATTTACTTCGCCGTTATTCCAATTATATTTATCAACATTTTGTCCCAAAAGGGTAATTTCTTTAAATCCTTCGGAAATTATTTCGTCAACTTCTCTCAAAATTGTTTCCGGATTTCTGCTTCTTTCTCTTCCTCGTGTGAAAGGAACAACACAAAAAGCGCACATATTGTCGCAGCCTCTTGTTATTGATACAAAAGCAGTTACTTTATTTTTGCTTTTTCTCACAGGGCTAATTTCTGCATAAGTTTCTTCTCGCGACAACAAAACATTAATTGCTTTTTGTCCGCTTTCGGCTTCAGCAACAAGTTTTGGAAGTGCACGGTAAGAATCGGGTCCGGCAATAATATCAACAAGTTTTTCTTCTTCAATTAATTGCTCTTTTAATCTTTCGGCCATACAACCCAAAATTCCGATTAAAACTCCCGGACGCGAGCGTTTTACCAAGCCAAGAACTTTTAAACGGTTTCTTATTTTTTGTTCGGCGTTATCTCTAACAGAACAAGTGTTTATCAAAATTAAATCGGCAATATTATAATCGTCGGTAACGGCAAAACCGTCTTCAATCATAATAGAATAAACAAGTTCGCTGTCGGCAACGTTCATTTGACAGCCGTAAGTTTCGATAAATATTTTTTTGGCTCCGGGATTTAGATTTGCAAGTGCAATTTTTTCGTCGGAACTCATGTATTTCTTAATTTCCATCTTTTCCTCTTTCTCTCTTTTTTTCTGATAATAAATTCTTTAGTTTACAAATTTAATGTTTTTAAATTAAAAAAAATGCAAATTTATTATGAAAATACAAAAAGCGGACTTTTTAGTATGAAAAGCGATTTAAGTAGTGAATACAGAGAAATATTTTTAATCAAGGCAAATTAAAAAAACAAAAAATATATATTTACGGTTATATGAAAATAGAAATTATTAAAAAAATTATCAACACAAACATTGCACGATTTATAAGCGTTGATCCGCTACAGTTTAAATATCCTATTTACACGCCCTTTCAATATGCTTCAAATGCTCCGATAAGTAATATTGACTTTGACGGTGCTGAAGGATTACCAATAAATACATTGTTCGAATTAACAAAAATTGAAAGTGAAATTTATTTTAGAAATAGCAAAAACTACAACTATTTGAATAATGCATATTATAATAGAAAAGATAATTATTATAAAGTCACTTCGGAATTATTGAATAGTGGATACAGCTATGCAGAAATAAAAGAAATTTCAAGCATTGTCAATTATAGCTCGGAATTTTCAAACTTTGTGACAGAAAAATATGAAAATAAAATAATAACTAATGAATCTGTAACCAATACTTTTCGACATGTTTTTGCACAAGCATTAGTTACAAGAAAAATAGACAAAAATGCAGCTATAATATCGGGAAATGCGCACGAAGATCACAGTAGAGAGTCTTTAGAAAAAAAATTCCAAGAGTTAGGAAAAAGCACACCTATTTTTTCTGATTTCAATGAAGCCGATGCATTTGTTGATTTTCTGAATAATGAAGAAGGCCAAAAATTAGGTAGTGTTAAAAATTTATCAGAAAAAGATTTAGCATTATCAATTGATGAAAATTTTTATATTGGAAAGTTATTTGAAAGAAAAACTTCAAATGATAGTGAAGTGAATAAAATATATATTGTAATAAAATCAATTTGTTCAAACTCAGAATATAAGTCAATGGTTAATCAGGTTAATGAGTTTTATAAGAATAAAGATCAGAATGAAGGAAATTTAGCAATTCCATTACATACATCTCTAATTAAAAAACAAAATGATTAAACTAAAATATAGATTTAAAACTTTTTTTTTAATAATACTTGTAATTTTTTCTTGTTATGAAGACAAAAATATAAATGAGAAAATTTATGAAGTTAATGCTGATAATCCATTTGAAATAATAGACTTAAGTTATCATTATGATTTTCCATGGACAGATGCATATATTACGACAGGCTGGGTTGACGAAGATGTTCATAAAATAATTGGAGATTATATTAAATTAGAAGAATATACTTCAACTGAAGACAAATATACCAGACTCTTTTTTATGAATAATTCTCATTTTGTTGGAGAGAAAGTAATTATAGCTAAGCCATTGAAAGGAGAAGATAAGATGACTTTATTATATATATTAAATTCTCAAGGTAAAGGATTTTTAAGAATATATAGAAAATATCCATATATTATATGTTTTTATGATCAGAATGATCCAAATCATTCTCCAATTAGAATTTTTTCTTTAAAAACTTTTGTAGATGAAAATATCTTAAATAATTTTATATTGAATACATCTCATAAAGATTTATTGTTGGAGCAAAATAAAAGATATACAATAGGTTATACTACAAATGAAGCAAATGACTATATTTCAAAATTATTTTATGAATTTAGTGTAAACAGAATAGACTACAAGTCAGAATTATGGTTGAATAAATCCGAAAATAATTTACACACAAATAAATATTTCTTTGTTAAATATTCATCAAAAGACCCATCTAATTGTAAATTGTTAATTGAAAAGCACGTTCCGGACAGTATAAAAAAATCTCCTCCTATCGGTTGAAGTCCGGAGGAGTTTGAAAAATTGTTTGGTAAGGAAAAATAAAATTCTATACATAAATTACTTTTTTATAATTTAGTCCGATAAATTCAAACATTTTTGTGTCTTGAATCTAATATTTATCGGAACTAAACAACTATATATAATGCAAAACTTGATAAAAAGTATTGAATACTACGACTGGGTTAAAAATATAAAATCTCATATAAAAACAAGTCAAATTAAAGCAGCTTTGTCTGTAAACCGAATTCTTACAGAGTTTTATTTCGATTTGGGTAGACAAATATTTGAAAAACAAAAACAAACAGATTGGGGTGATAAATTAATTTCGCAACTCTCCACAGACCTTAAAAATGAATTCCCCGAAATTAAAGGATTCTCATCAACAAACTTAAAATATTGTAGAAAATATTACGAATTTTATAAAGATTTAATCGGTCAACAAGGTGTTGACCAAAATTTCAAAAATCAAATAGGTCAACAGCCTGTTGACCTATTTGACATTAGTAAAACATTTCTCATTCCTTGGAGTCATAACATATTGATATTCACTAAAACATCAAATATGAATGAAGCCGGTTTTTATATTTCACAAACAATTGAAAACAATTGGGGAAGAGAAACTCTGGCTCTACAAATTAAAACCGATTTGTATAATAGACAAGGAAAATCCATAAACAATTTCAAAAATACGCTTCCGGCAAATGATTCCGATTTGGCAAATCAAACGCTAAAAGACCCATACACTTTTGATTTCTTTACGTTAGCTAAACCTTTTAACGAAAGAGATATTGAAAACCAACTTGTATCACATATAAGTAAATTTTTACTTGAACTCGGCAAAGGTTTTGCCTTTGTAGGTAAACAATATCATATTGAGGTTGCAGAAAACGACTACTATTTAGATCTACTTTTTTA
Organism: Draconibacterium orientale; assembly: GCA_022729995.1. Lineage (GTDB taxonomy): Bacteria > Bacteroidota > Bacteroidia > Bacteroidales > JAADGE01 > DZBS01. Next base: position 10,423 of record DZBS01000102.1, read on the forward strand.
TCACATCAAACTAAAATGTTATGTAGTTGTAGAATTGAAAAATACGAAGTTTATTCCTGAATATGCAGGTAAAATGAATTTCTATTTATCTGCAGTTGACACCATTTTAAAAAAAGAAGATGATAAGCCAACAATAGGAATTCTGCTTTGCAGAGATAAAAATAATATCGAAGCAGAATTTGCGCTGCGTGACATTAGTAAACCAATGGGAGTTAGTGAATTTGTCTTTACCGAAATAATTCCCGAAAATCTAAAAAGTAGCTTACCTACAATTGAAGAGATTGAAAACGAATTGAAATAACATATATTTTCAAATTACAGAAAATATAACATAAATCTTTTTCTTCAAATTTTGATTTAATATGGATAAATGAAAACCTATTTAATAAAATACGAATATAAAAACCTCGGCGAGTTAAGCAATGCCAAGCAGGCTATATGCTTTATAAACGTTGATCCGCTGCAGTTTAAATATCCTGAACTCACCCCGTTTCAACCTTCAAATTAAAATTCTATAACTAAAAAAATCGGTTTCATCGGGTAAATTTCGGCAGTTGGTCGATAATTGATTTAGAAATAATAATTCTGCTCATACATTTGAACAAAATTATTAACAAATCTAAATATTTTTTGATTATGGAAACTTTAGTTAATTTTGAAGAGTTAAGTGTAAAATACAGAAAGACTCGTAAAATGAAAAAAACAATTTTTGGAATTTTGGCTGTTGCCGCAGGAGTTTTATTACTCGGTTTCAATTTGAATTTAATTAATCCCGAAATAAAACATATTATTTTTTCGTGGCAAATGCTTTTGATTGCAATCGGACTGGTAAATATTTTTGACAGAGACAGTATTGTAATTGGAGCAATTTTACTAACAACAGGTTCATTTTTTCTTGTTCCGGAATTTTTAAATGTGCCTTTTCATTTAAACCAAGTATTTTGGCCGGTAATTTTGATTTTAGCAGGTTTAATGGCAATTACCAAGCACCGGTTTCATAAATATCATGTTAAAAGCAGCAAATATTGGAAACATAAATATATGCACGAAAATTTTTCG
>DZBS01000103.1 GCA_022729995.1 Draconibacterium orientale
AGTCCGATTATCTCACCGTTTTTATTTTTTTTAATTGCATTGTGCCATAGAATAATTTTTTTGCTTCCGGATTTTGTCAATATAGGATTTTCATAATATTCTACTTCTTTATTTTCTCCTTTAAACAATTTTTCGGCAGTTTTAGTAACATTTTCTTTTTCTTCTTCAGGAATAAAATTCTCGAACCAATTTTTTCCTATAATTTCATTTTCATTGTATTCTAAAATATCGCAAACTTTCTTATTTATGAGTGTAACTATCCCGGACTTATTTATTTCTATAAACATTACTCCGGCAATATCGAAAAACGGGAGTTTGTCCTTTTTTGTTCCGATATTTCTTAAAGAATTATCGGATTTGTCAGATGAATAATTCGGATTCATAACATTTTTTTTTGGTTTTTTTTGAGCAGATTGTGGTTATAAGTGTTTGTTTATCATTTCACGGAATATTTTTTCGTTAATCGGTTTTGAAATAAAATCGTTACATCCGGCATTTAATGCTTCTTCAATATCTTTTTTCATTGTGTATGCCGATTGTGCAATTATCGGAATTTCGGCATTTTTTTTTCTTAGTTTTTTTGTTGCTTCAATTCCGCTCATTATCGGCAGTTTTAAATCCATTAGTATCAATTCAATATTTTTTGTTTTATCGAAAATTTCTAATGCTTCATTTCCGTTTTTTGCGTGATATATATCAAAAAGAAAATCTTTTTCTTCTACTAAAAGTGTTTCCAAATATAAAAAATTTATTTCGTCGTCTTCAACAATTAAAATTTTGTGTTTTCTCTTTTGAGTTTCAAAATTTTCGGTTTCTTTTTGTAATGAATTATCAATAATAGGCTTATATGGAATTGTGAAAAAGAATGTTGAACCTTTTCCTTTTTCTGATTCAACCCAAATTTTTCCGCCTAATAGTTTGGCATTTTCTTTGGCTATTGAAAGTCCGAGTCCTAAACCTCCTACATTTTTTGAAAGTTCTTTTTCTTCTTGAGAAAATCTATCAAAAATTGTTCGATGTTTGTCTTTAGCAATTCCAATTCCTGTGTCTTTTATATAGAATTCTAATTTATTTTTTTTATTTTTTAATTTATAACCAAATTCTATATAGCCTTCGTGTGTGAATTTTATGGCGTTTTCAATCAAATTGCTTATAATTTTTATTATTTTACTTTCGTCTGTAATTATTCTGCATTTTTCATCTGAAAGACCGTTTTTGACATATAATTCAAGGTTTCTTTCTTTTACTATTGAACGGAAAATGTGAAATAAATCGAATAATGTGCTGTTGATACAAATTTTATTATTAATTATTGAAATTTGTTTTGTTTCGAGCCTCGATATTTCCAAAATATCGTCAACAATTCTCATTAATTGATTTCCGCAGCTTATTATAATATTTGTATATTGTTGTTTTTTTTCTTCCGGTTTATCCGAATTTTTAAGCAATTTTGAAAATCCCAAAATTCCGTTCATCGGTGTTCTTATTTCGTGCGACATGTTTTGCAAAAACTCTGTTTTTAGTTTGTCGCTTTCTTGTGCTTTATCTTTGGCTTTTATTAATTCGGTGTTCAAATCTTTTAATTCGTCGGCAGATGCTAAGAGTTCTTCGTTAACAGTTGCATATTCTTCATTTTGTGTTTTTAATTTTATTTCATTTTTTTTAAGTTCGGTAATATCATGATAAATTGTTAATTTTGAGTTGTTTTCAAGAAGAATTGCCGAAATTAAATAATTCTTTTTCTCCCTTTTTACTTCTAATGTAATTTTTGTTTTTTCGTTTTTAAGCTTATCAAAATAGCACCAACTGCAAGGCGAATCTTGATTAAAAATTGCTTTATAACATTTCTCGCCAATTGCATTTCGTCCAATTTCTTTTATCATTGACGGGTTAAGATATGTTATATCAAAATCGGGCGAGCATTTGTAAATTGAATCGTCAAATGCGTTAAGTATATTTGTTAATTTTTGATGTTCTTCAATAAGTTTATTTTCTGCATCTTTCTGCTTGCTATTGTCTTTTGTCATCAGCAAAAGATGTTTTTCGTTTAAAAGTGTTATTGGTGTTAAAATTATTTCTAAATTAATTTTTTTACCGAATGAAGAACCTGTATTCAGTTCAATTTTATTTATTTTATTTTCTTTTATTGTTGTCAATGCAATTTCTAAAAGTCCGGTTTCTTTCCACGATTTTAATTTAAAATAATTTTGTGTTTGAATAGATTCTTTTGTTCCTCCAATCATAAAAGCTATTGATTCGTTTGCTTGAATACAATCTCCTTTTGAATTGAAAATAGATATTCCGATTGGCGAATTTGCTATAATTGCATTGTTTATTTCTGTAAGAATTTGTGATTTTTCTTCATTTTTCTTCCATTCCGTAATATCTTCAATATGAATTATATATTCATATTTTTTTAATAGATTGTTCATTATTGGAGTTATCCATAGTTTTAAATAAGAGATTCCGGATTTTGTGGTTTTATAAAGTTTATGTTTTTTTACCAATTCAAAGTCAAAAACTGTTTCGTAATTATAAGGAATACCTTTTTTAATTGTTTCTTTTACTTCATCGCTAATATTAGGATTTTCAAATAGTTCAAAATCTTTTATTTCTTCAAAATTTGTAATTCCGAAAATCTCTAAACATTTTGAATTTACGTCTACCAATTTACCTTGTTCGTTGTAATGTTCTAATGCAAAAGGCGATTCGTCAAAAATACAACTGTGGCGTTTTGGTTGTGAATTTTGATATATATTATTATTGAAATTTGTGAGAAAAACTAATTTCTCTTTTAATTCAGCAAGTTCATTTTCTAATTCTTGATACGAAGGTTTAGTGTTCATTTTTTTTTAGGAAATTAATTTTACTGTTTTAAATTATAAATATAATGATTTTTTTTGGAATCAGGCATTTTGCACTAATTTCATTGAATTAGTCATTTAAGAAACACATACAATTATTAATTCTCGTTTTGAACTTTTACATTCGACTGAAATTCCCAAATTCCTTTTTCAAAAAATAATCCGTCGTAAGAAAAATCAGGTCCGTAATATTGAAATTGTCCTTTAAGTTCCGGACGAGAAGGCGAGAGGTGATCCCAAATAATCATTTTGTAGAATTCATCATATTTTAGAAGCATTTTAGCTTGTTCCGAATATTCAAAAATTATTCGCGAAACAGTTTTGTTTTCTAAATTGAAAATTTGTTTTCCGAAAACGGGAGAGTTTTCTTCATCAAAATATAAAACATCAATAATTTTTTTGTTTGTAAAATTGTTGTTGCCGTCCCAAGCCAAAAGAATGTAATCGGGATTTTTCTTGCTTCCGGTTTCTAAAATTTTATAATATAATGCACCAAACCAATTTTCGGGATTTAAAGATTTTGATTCGGGGTTTGAAATTTTGTCCGAATTGTCTTTCAGTTCCGATATTTTGTAGGTTTTACCTTTTTTATCGAAATATTGAATAAAACCAAAGTATTTAAAATCGCCTTTTTGGTATGACAAATTCCAATTAAAAATTTTTAGTTTTTCGTCTTCGCTTTGTAGAATAGAAACGTTTTGAAGTTTTGAAAATTTATATTCAAAAGAGTTTTCATTTTCCAAAAATGTTTTGAAATTTAAAACTATAATTTTATTTATCGAGTCTTTTGAAATATCGATTTTTGCAAATTTTAGTTTTTCAAACAAGTTTTGCAAATTTTGTTCTTCATTTTCCAACGTTTGCGAAAATGTTACAGAGAATGAAATTATCAGAATAAATATAAAAAATAGTTTTTTCATATTGAATAATTTAGTATTTAACTTTTTTAATTAGCATTTAAGAAATATATATAATTCTATATTGGCTTTTGGCAATTGCTTTTTGAATAATAAAATATTCGATTAAAAGTCTCGTAGAGACGATATTATGGTAGAAAAAGCTTGCCGAGAAAATCAAAAACCACGTAGTGGTGACATTAATTATCTTAGTAAAAATCAAATAAATATTTTACATCATAAAAATCAATTTCAAATTTTCTAATCAATTCATTTACTATTTTTAAATAAATAATGTCGACTCTACGAGACTTTAAACTGATATTTCATATTTTCTACCATAATATCGTCTCTACGAGACTTTAAAACTGTGATGTCATATTTTCTACCATAATGTCGTCTCTACAAGACTTTAAATCGATTTTAAAAATTTATAATATTCATATTTATTTCTTAAATAACTAAATTAATTAACATATTTTCATGCTTTTAGCTTGAATTGTTTGACAAATTTTTGTATGTTTAAATTAGATAAATTAAAATTGCCAAAATTCAATTTTTTTAATATTGATTTTCGGCAATTGATGAATTGAAATAATTTTTATTGCAATTTTTTGGAAATATTTGCAATTGTAAAAGTTCCTGTTACGTTCACAATGTTTTCTTCTTCAGCAGTATATGTCCAAACAATTTTTTCATAAGTTGCCGAAATTTCTCCTGTTCCCTGAATAATTGTATTACCAATTGTTTGAGTAGGTATTTCTAACGAATTTGTTGAATATACAATTGCATAAGCAGTTATATCATTTCCCAAATTATGAAAATTGGAGATTAATATTTTTGTTTCGTCCGAAGCATCTTTTGTAATTGTTGCTTTAAAATCTAAAGTGAAATTTCCGTCGTTTTCGGTAACATCCCATTCTCTTGAAATTTCTGCACGCAAATCTGTTACAGGCGGTGTTGGTTCATCGATACACGAAAAAAATGTGGTCGATATAAATAATAATGCTAAAAGTTTTAGTGTGTTCATTTGTTTTAAATTTAAGGTTTTTATGAATAACGATTTTTTTGGTTTTAAAATTTCATTTTTCAAATATATTATAAGTTTTATTTGAAAACAAGAATTGAAGCATAATCTACAACTTTGTCGGAATTATTTATTTCGCCTGAATTTCCGAATTTTAACAATTTTGCTTTCGGATTTTTGCTTTTAAGTTTTGAATATTCCAAAATTGTTGCAACAGGTCCAAATCCGCACATTGTAATTCGTTTGCTTTTGACGGTTTGAATCAATAGTTCAGGGTTTATTTCTTCAATATATTTTATAATTTCCATATCGGCATTTTTACCTGTTTCGGCATTCACATAATGCGAAAAATCTGTTGAAGCAATCACAATTATTTTCCGGTTCAATTTATTTTCAATTTCAAATATTTTATTCGCTATAATTTTAGCATTTTCAATATTTTGAACCGACATTGTTATTGGCAAAATTTTAAAATCGAATTTAAAAAAATGTTGTAAAAAGGGCAACATTACTTCTCCGGAATGCTCTTTTATATGAGCTTCGGGCGAAATAGAAAAATTTGTTAAGTCGGAAAATTCTTTATCAATTTCAATATTCCCGAAAGGAGTTTCCCAAAAATTATTATTATCCAAACTTATTGGTTTTCCGTAGCCTGTGTGATTTGGATTTATTATAATTACGGTGTCGAATTTTTGTTTAGATAATTTTAAAATTTCAAAAAAATGAATTGCCTGATATGCTGAATAAATATAACCTGCATGCGGAACAATTCCGCCGATTATTTCTTTTCCGGATAATTTTTTATCAATAAAACTTTCTTCTTTTTCCAGAATTTTATTCAATAAATTTTCTATTTCCGATTTTTTATTCGGATAAAAAGTTCCGGAAACAGCCGATTTTCTTGTTGTTGAAGTGTTCATGTCAAATTTTATAATATTACATAAAAGCAATAATTTTTTTTATTGGGGTTTTAAACTTTAAAGACCTGACAGGTTTCAATAGTTTATTTGAACTTGTTTTTTTCAAATATTTGTTTTTAAATTTAAAACCTGTCAGGTCTGTTCCTTTTACATTATTATATTTTCAATTTTAGATAAGCATTTATTACATTTATTTAAATCAATCCCAATTATTTTAGTTTGAAAACCGTTTCTTTCAATAAGTTTATTTCCGCAAAATTTGCAATATGTATTTTGATTTGAAGAGTGAGTAACGTTGCCTTCGTAAACATATTTTAATTTGGATTTTGCAATGTCGAATAACTTATTTATTAATTTCGAGTTTGTTGCAGGAATCTGACTTTTAAATTTTGGAAAATATGCCGAAATGTGTAATATTATTGAATCGCCGCCAATTTCATTCAAATAATTTATCATATTTATAAAATCGTTTTCATTATCGTTCAATCCCTGAATTATAAGATTTGTAATTTCAAGATGTTTGCCCGATAAAATTATTTTTTCGATTGTTTTCTTTACAAATCTTAAATTCGATTGTGTTTGTTTTATATAGAAATCTTCGGTAAATGCTTTCAAATCAATATTAAAAGCATCAATATAATTAATAATTTTATCTAAAGGTTCAGAATTAATGTATCCGTTTGAAACCATAATGTTTTTCAAATTATTTTCTTTTGCAAGAATAGCAGTTTCATACATAAACTCATAAAAAATTACAGGTTCGTTGTATGTATAAGCTATTCCGATATTATTTTTTGCGATAATTGCTTTTTCAATAATTTTTGCCGATGAAGTTTTATTCAGAAAAGAAAAGTCGTTAATACCGTTTTGTGAAATTCCGTGATTTTGACAAAAATTGCATTTTAAATTACAACCAAAACTTCCTAAAGAAAGAATGTTTTTTCCCGGATAAAAATGATAAAGCGGTTTTTTCTCAATCGGGTCGAGATTTAGAGCAGTTACGATTCCATAATTTTCCGAAAATAATTTCCCTTCAATATTTTTTCTTACTAAACAAATACCTGTTTGTCCGACTTTTAGTTTACATAAATGAGGACAAAGTGTGCATTGCACTCTCAAATTATTTTTAGAAATATAAAAATCGGTTTCTTTTAGCATTTTCAATAATATTTTTGAGTTGTAAATTTTTGAATTTTAATATTATCATCAATAATTCCGCCTTTTCTTTTGCAAATTGATATTTGTTGTTCAACAGTGTCAACACCTTCGATATCGGGCAAAAGAACTGCTCTTCGGAAATTATTTCCGGTTACAATTATTCCGTATTTTTTTGGGTCGAGTTCATCAATTGATTCAATATTTTCAGGATTTTCAAGCACTTCAACAGAAATTATAATATTTTCCAATTCACTTTCTTTCAAACTAAAAAATCTGTTGTCGTTTAAAGCAGAAGAAACAGCATTATGAATTATTTCTAACATCAAATTTTTATACGAAGGTATTAAAGTTCCAATACATCCGCGTAATTCATTGTTGCTTTTTTTTAAAGTAACAAAACATGCTTTTTTTATTTGTAACTCTTCAGGAACATCAGCTTTTTCAATTTTTGAAGTTTTTCCTGTTTGAAGTTTTTCTTTTATAGCTTTATATGCAATTTTTGTGTAAATAGATTTTTCGTGAGCCATTTTTCATTTAATTTACAAAAAATTTCGTAAATTTATCTGTCAATTTTTGATAAATTGCATTTTTATAGAGTTAAATAAGTTGTTTTGTAGTTTAAAATTTGTTATTTGAAAGATAAAGGACTTTTATATCGTTTTGCAAGTAATTGAAAAATAACAATTTAAATATCTAAAACATATATTATTGAGATTGTTTTTTTTTTTTGGAAAAAAAGAATTTTATTTGCAATGAGTGTAATTATTAAAATATTTAAAGACATTGTTCGTTTATTAAGAAAAGATTTAGAATAAACTTATTATCATTATGAAGAAAACTGTACTAAAAATTATTATTTTTTCCATATTCATTTTTATTCCGGCCTTGTATATAAGCGCAAGTGCTCAACCCGGACCGCCGGCGAATGAACCGATTCCGATTGACGGCGGTTTAACATTTCTTATTATTGCCGGAGCAACTTATGGCGCTTCAAGAATTTATAAAGATCAAAAAAAAGAAAATTTATAAAAAACTCGTAAAACACGAGTTTTTTTTATCCTAATTTATTTCTTTAATTATTTCGGTTTAATAGCAATTAACAATATTTTTTCTTATATTTGAATAAACTAAAATATAAGAAAATAATATTATGAATTTAACTGATTGGTGGGAAGCATTAAGTCTGCTTCAAAAAGTATACTGGTTAATTGCATCTGTTTCAACTCTAATTTTTGTCATTTTATTAGGCTTAATGTTTATTGGCGGAGATTCAGAGGGTGTTGATTTTGATCACGACGGCGATGTTAGTTTGGCTCATGCAGACAGTATAGATCTTTTCTCTCTAAAATCTATTCTTGCATTTTTAATGTTTTTCGGTTGGAGCGGTTTAGCCGCAATTTCTTTAGGAATGAAATTTTGGTGGTTTTCGCTCGGAATTTCATTTGTTATTGGTTTTATTATGATGTTTTTTACAGCTTGGGTAATTATGCTTTTGTATAGTTTGCAACAAGACGGAACAATGAAAATTAATAAAGCTGTTGGATTAACCGGCGAGGTTTATATTTCAATTCCCCCAAAAATGCAAGGACAAGGTAAAGTTGAAATTTTATTGAACGGTTCTTACAAAACTCTTGATGCAGTAACAAGAGAATCTCAAGAAATCAAAATAAATTCAATGGTGCAAGTCATTGATGTTGAAGGAGACACTTTGGTTGTTATTCTTTCTGTATAAAAAAAATTAAATCTAAAATAAACTCTAAAAAACTTTAATTATGGAATTTTTTGTTGTAATAGGATTAATTGTAGTCCTCCTATTTTTAGGATTTTTCGCTTTTCTTGTTAAAAGATATAAAAGATGCCCTTCGGATAAAATTCTTGTTGTATACGGAAAAGTCGGCGGTACAGATAAAACCGCAAAATGTATTCACGGCGGTGCTGCTTTCATAATTCCCGTTATTCAGGATTATGAATTTTTGGATTTAACGCCCATACCTATTGAAGTTCCGCTCGAAAACGCATTAAGTCGTCAGAATATTCGTGTAAATGTTCCTTCAAGATTTATGGTTGCAATTTCTACCGAACCCGGAGTTATGCAAAATGCTGCAGAAAGATTGCTTGGTTTAACTCAACAAGAAATTCGACATTTAGCTGCCGATATTATTTTCGGACAATTGCGTGTTGTTATTGCCACAATGGATATTGAAGAAATTAATGCCGACCGTGAAAAATTTCTTACAAATGTTTCGGCAAGTGTTGAGCACGAGTTAAGAAAATTAGGTCTAAAATTAATAAACGTAAACGTTACCGATATTACAGATGACGCCGGATATATTGAAGCTCTCGGAAAAGAAGCAACTTCACAAGCAGTTAACCAAGCCAAAAAACTTGTAGCCGAGAAAAACCGCGACGGTGAAATCGGAAGAGCTAATGCCGAACAAGATCAAAGAATTCAGGTTGCAGAAGCAAATTCAAAAGCCGAAATCGGAGAAGCAGAAGCCGAACAAAGAAAAAGGTCAAATGTTGCAGAAGCAAATTCAAAAGCTCAAATTGGAGAAGCAGATGCCGACCAAAGAAGAAGAGTTAGTATTGCAAATTTGAATGCAACTGCAATTGAAGGAGAAAATCAAGCAAAAGTTCAAATTGCAATTACAAATGCAGAAAGAATGAAAAAAGAAGCTGAAGCTTTGAAAATTTCTATAACTGCCGAAAAAGTAAATGAAGCACAAGCAAAAGAAGCCTCATACATTGCCGAAAAAGCAGCAGAACTTCAACGTGCAGAACGTGAATCGGCAACTCAAAAAGCAAATATTATTGTTCCTGCCGAAATAGAAAAAACAAGAATTGAAATTGACGCAGAAGCTCAAGCCGAAAAACTTAGAAGAATTGCAAGAGGTGAAGCTGATGCTATTTTTATGAAAATGGAAGCAGAAGCAAAAGGTTTGTTTGAAATATTATCGAAACAAGCAGAAGGTTTCAAACGTATGGTTGATTCTGCCGGAAATAATTCAAGAGATGCCGTTCTTATGATGATTGCCGACAAATTACCTGAACTTGTTAAACTTCAAGTAGATGCAATAAAAAATATTAAAATTGATAAAGTTACAGTTTGGGATTCGGGAAACGGAAACGGACAAGGTTCGTCAACTTCAAATTTCTTGAAAGGAATGGCAGGTTCCATTCCGCCGTTGGAAGATTTATTCAAAATGGCCGGAATGCAACTTCCTTCTTATTTGAAAGGTGAAAAAGATGAAATAACAACCGTAGAAGAAATTAAAGAAAACAAAACAAAAGGTTAATTTTATCTGTTTAAAAAATATAACAATTATATAAAAGCTGTCATTTCCAATATTTATGAAATGACAGCTTTTAATTTTACAAATATTTTAAAATTTCATTTTTCCAAATCGAATAACCTTTTTCGTTTAAATGCAATTTATCTTTAATAAAAATATCATCAATAATTTTTCCTTCCGAAGTCAACATTTTTGAGTAAACATCAATATATTTAATATAATCATAATTTTCTATATATGATTTCAGCATTTTATTTGTTTCAATAAATTGTTGATTATATTCTTCTCTTGCCAATGAAGGTTTTATAGAAATGAAGTATATTTTAGTTTTGGGCAAATAAAAATGTATCATTTTTGAAAAAAGAATAAAAGTTTGTTTTACAGTTTCAGGCGAATTTTTATTCCATGCAATATCGTTTTCTCCTGCATAAAAAAATATTTTTTTGGGTTTGTATGGTAATACTATTTTAGGAGAATAAAATATTACTTCCGGAACAGATGAACCGCCAAAACCTCTGTTTATTACCTGAAATGGTGAAAAATCTTGTTCTAAAGTTTTCCATTTTCGTATGCTCGAACTGCCGACAAAAAGTATTTGTCCGAATTTTATTCCGTTTATTGAATCTTCCTTTAAATATTTTTCTATTTCTATGTTGTATTTTGTAATGTTTGCTGTATCAACAATTTTTCCAAGTTCGGCAATCGTATTTAAATAATTATTTGTTGTATCAATAGTAATTCTAAGTGTATTTTTTTTTGATTTTTGGTCTGAATTTAAAGGTTTTGCAGTATTATTACATGAAAGAATTAATACCGAAAATGTAATAATTATTAAATTGAAAATTTTCATAATAAATTTTATTGTAAAATGATTCAAAAAAAAACTTCCCAAAAATAGTAAACTTTTGGGATTTGGGTTTTAGAATTCTTTAGATTCTATAATGTTTTGTGAGTTCCGTCGCAAAAAGGTTTTTTTCCTGAATGTTTGCACATACAAATAGCCACTTTTTTGTTTTCTTCAACCGAAAACATTATTGGTTTAAAACTTGTAACTTTATGTGAACCGTCGCACAAACCCGATTCGTTTTTTGAATGTCCGCATGCACACCAAGCATATTGTTTGTTAGCTTCAAGTTCAACCATAACGGGAGCTTTAGCTTTGATATTTGGTT
>DZBS01000104.1 GCA_022729995.1 Draconibacterium orientale
TTCTCTTTTATTGTGTTTTCTATTGTTCTGTCAAACATTTTTTTATTTCAAAGATACAAATAAATATTATAATGACCAATAGTTATGCTTTTATGTCATTAAATTGTTGAAGCAATTTTTCCTGTGTTTGTATATAAACCATTTTACAATTATAGTCAAATGCTAATCTATTAAAAAAAATTGTAAAAAAGCTTCAACTTCAAAATATTAATTATTAAAATCAATTAATTGTAAATTGAATTAATATTGATAGATTTGTAAAAAATCGGCTTATGTCAAATTTCTCTTTAAAAATAAGCAAAAAAATGCTGTATATCTGCATAAAGGAGCGAGACAGGTTCTAACTTTTGAAAATATTTCCTTTTCAAAACGCCTAATTTTTTCAGGCAAAATCAATCTAAATATTTATCATTTTAAAAAATAAACAGATGAATTTACCTTATGCTGAACCCTACAAAATAAAAATGGTTGAACAAATAACCAAAAGCACCAAAAAACAACGGTTGGAGTGGATTAAAGAAGCAAAATATAATCTTTTTAATTTAAAAAGTTCACAAGTTTTTATCGATTTGTTAACAGATTCCGGAACAGGAGCAATGTCCGACAAACAATGGTCGGAAATGATGATTGGCGACGAAAGTTACGCCGGCGCATCTTCTTTCTATAAAATGAAAGACGCAATTAAGAAAATATTCGGTTTCGATTATTTTTTGCCCACACATCAAGGTCGTGCAGCCGAAAATGTGCTTTTTTCGGCAATGATAAAAGAAGGTGATATTGTTCCCGGAAACTCACATTTTGATACAACAAAAGGACATATTGAATTTAGAAAAGCAAAAGCTGTGGATTGCACAATCGACGAAGCTTTTGATACAACAATTGAACATCCTTTTAAAGGAAATTTGGATTTACAAAAACTCGAAAATGTTCTAAAAAAATATCCGAAGGAAAAAATACCGATGATTATTGTTACAATTACTTGCAATTCGTCGGGCGGACAACCTGTTTCAATCCAAAACATGAAAGATGTTAAAGAATTGGCCGAAAAATATGAAATTCCGGTATTTTTTGATTCTGCAAGATTTGCCGAAAATGCCTATTTTATAAAGCTTCGCGAAAAAGAATTTGCCGACAAAACAATTAAAGAAATTGTTACAAAAATGTTCAAATATTCCGACGGAATGACAATGAGCAGCAAAAAAGATGCAATTGTGAATATGGGCGGATTTATTGCAATGCGCAGCGAAGAATTATACAAAAAGGCAAGCGTTTTTAATATAATGTTCGAAGGTTTTGTAACATACGGCGGAATGTCGGGAAGAGACATGAACGCTCTTGCTCAAGGACTTGACGAAGCTACGGAATTTGATTATTTGGAATCGCGTGTTGAGCAAGTTGCTTTATTGGGAAAAAGATGTGTTGAGTTTGGAATTCAAATTCAAAAACCTTTCGGCGGACATGCAATTTTTATCGATTGCAAAAAATTTCTTCCTCAATTGCCTAAAGAACAATATATTGCTCAAACTTTGGCAATAGAACTTTATATCGAAGGCGGAATTAGAGGCGTTGAAATTGGAACAATTCTTGCCGACCGCGACCCCGAAACTCGCGAAAACAGATATCCGGAATTAGAGTTTGTTCGCTTGGCAATTCCGCGAAGAACGTATACAAACAACCATATTGAATATGTTGCGGCAGTTCTTAAAAACGTTTTCGACAGAAGAAATGAAATAACAAAAGGATATTCAATTTCGTATGAAGCCCCAATAATGCGACATTTTACTGTTGAATTGGAAAAAATATAGATTTGAGATATTAGATTTTAGATGAAAGATATTTTAAAATTTAAATGAATCCGTCAGACCGCTCAAAGCGGTCTGATGGTTTAAACTAAAATACTTTTAAAATAAGATTTGTGATAAAAGAAATTATAAAATTAAATTATTAAAATTTGAAAGATTTAACAATAGGAAAAGAAAGCTCGGTAATTTTGAAATTTGCAATGCCAATGTTAATTGGTAATGTGTTTATGCAACTTTACAATGTTGTTGACAGTATTGTTGTCGGAAATTATATTGGTAAAGAAGCTCTTTCGGGTGTTGGGGCTTCGTTTCCGGTATTCTTTGCATTAATATCTTTAATAATCGGAATTTCTTCGGGTTCGGCAATTGTAATTTCGCAATATTTTGGAGCTAAAGATTACGAAAAAGTTCAGAAAGGTGTTGATACAATGTTTATTATTCTAATTGCATCAACCGTTGTTTTAACTTTTTTGGGAATTTATTTTGTCGACGATATTTTTAAATTAATGAAACTTCCCGAAGAAGTTCTTCCGTATGCAAAACCATATATGATTATTACCGTTGCCGGATTATTTGCCGCTTTCGGATATAACGCAACAGCAGCCGTTTACAGAAGTTTGGGCGATTCAAAAACTCCATTATATTTTTTAATAATTTCAACAATTTCAAATATTTTTCTCGATTTGCTTTTTGTTTTGCAATTCGGTTGGGGTGTCGAAGGAGTTGCAATTGCTACTGTAATTGCACAAACCGGAGCTTTTGTGAGTTCAATAATTTATTTAAATAGAACTCATAAGTTAGTAAAAATTAAATTTTTCAATTTAAAATTTGATAAAGATATTTTAAAGAAAAGTATAAAAATAGGATTACCCACAGGATTGCAACAACTTTTTGTGGCATTGGGAATGACCGCAATTTTTAGTATTGTAAATACATTCGGAACAAATGTAATTGCTGCATATTCCGTAGCAATGCGAATAGATTCATTTGCCTCGATGCCTGCAATGAATTTTGCACAAGCACTCACTACTTTTGTTGGTCAAAATATTGGTGCCGGAAAAATATTAAGAATTCGAAAAGGTTTGAAATCTACAATAATAATGTCTTCAATTGTTTCAATAACAATAAGTGTTGTTGTAATTTTTGCCGGCAGACTTTTGATGCAAATGTTTACAAAAGATTTAGAAGTAATAAGAATTGGTAAAGAATACTTACTTATTGTTGGAGCTTTTTATGTGGTTTTTTCGGTAATGTTTTCTTTCACGGGAGTTTTTAGAGGCGCCGGCGATACAATTGTTCCTATGTTTATAACACTTTTCTCGCTTTGGCTGATAAGAATTCCGTTGTCATTTTATCTTTCATATCATTTTGGAGAAAGAGGAATTTGGTTTTCAATTCCCACAGCTTGGGCAATGGGATTTGTAGCTTCAATTATTTATTATTACACAGGAAAATGGAAAAGAAAAGCAGTTGTTAATTTGTTTTAGAGGAATAGATTTTTATAAAAATATTGATAAAAAGCGTTTCAATTTATTGCAAATTGAAACGCTTTTTTTATTGATTTTTTTTTTAAATTAATACAACATTTGATTATTAACTCCAAATCTGTAATTGTATGAAATTTAATGTTTTTTAAATTTATCAATATTGAAAATAATTTTTGATTTTTTTAATCTCAGCATTAATAATTGTTTTAAATTTGTATAGATAAATTTATAATTATTTAATAATCAGTTTAAAAAATGATTATTTAAATTTTGAAAACAAATTAATTAACTTTTAAAATTTACAGTTACTGACATGAAACATTCATGCATGTCTTTCTACACACAAAAGATTGATTATTTAGGATGTTCCTGTCCCGAAAATAAAATCGTGAATAGTTGTGAACTTTAAGAACAATAAAAAATCTAAACACATGAAAAAGCTAATTTTTTTTATATTGATATTTTATTTATCTCAAAAGATTTATTCTCAAGAATCTGATATTTTTAAAGATACTCGCGACGGAAGAGAATACAAAACAGTGAAAATCGGAAATCAAGTTTGGTTTGCACAAAACTTTGCATACAAGCCAAATGGTGAAGGCTTTTCGGCTTACGACGATGATGAAAAAAATGTGGAGATATACGGATATTTATACAATTTTGAAACTGCACAAAAAATTTGCCCGAAAGGTTGGCATGTTCCGAGTTACGACGAATGGAAAGAACTCGAAAGAAGTTTAAGAAAACTTGAAAACGAAGCAGTGTCGAAAGGTCTTATGCCTTATCCGCCCGGAATTCAACTCAAATCGCAAAACGGATGGTACGAAAATGGGAACGGAAAAAATTTAGTCGGTTTCAATGCACTTCCTGCCGGAGCAGTTCTTTTTTACGATAATTCGTTTCATTTCTTAACCGAAAAAGCTTATTTCCAGAGTTCAACATCGGAAGGAGTTGATGCTTATGCACTTACTTTGAGTTATGATTCAAATTCAATGGATTTTGCAACTTATAGCAAAAACAACAGAATGTCTGTCAGATATGTAAAAGACTAAATTTTCGATTATGAAACATCCTTGAAAGTCTCTCGACTTAAATACGAATGATTATTTTGGATGTTCCTATCTGACCTTTAAAAACAATTAAAAAATAAACAGATGAAAAAAACCTTTCCGGTGGTTTTTTAACTTTTGGAAAGGTTTTTCGTTATTAATTTTTTATTTTTTTCCGTAAGCACCAAAAACGGGAAAATGTCCGCTTTCTTTTTCAATTTCAAAAATAACTTTACATTCAATATTCTCAAATCCTGCATTTTTCATCAATTTAGAAAATTCACTCATATCAAATCCCAAATGATGTACATCAGGACTTTCTCCGTGGAAAGAGCCGTCTTCTGTTACTAAATCGGCAATAAAAAATTCTCCGCCTTTTTTTAGCGAACTAAATGCTTGAATTATTAAGTTTTGCGTATCAACAACATGATGAAAAGCCATTCCGGAGAAAAATAAATCAAATTTATTCTCGGGCATTTTGTCTTTGTCGGCATCAAAAAGTGAAGTCTCAACATTATTTATCTCAAATTTTTTTAATTTTTCCGATAGAATATCAAGCATTCCTTTAGAATTATCAAAACCCGTAATGTTTTTCACAAAAGGCTGAACCTGAATAAGTAAAAGTCCGGTTCCTGTTCCAAAATCGGCAGCTTCAATTTTTTCGGTTAAATTGATTTTTGATTTTAGAGCCGAAATAATATTTTTTGTCATATTTTGTCTGCGCGGTGAATCGTCCCATTCTGCAGCAACATTGTCAAATCTGTTCATTTTTTATATAGATTTTAAATAAAATGTAATAATAATTCTAAATTTATAACTTTGCAAGAAGAAAATTTGAAAATGTGACAATTTGAAAATGTGATAATGTGCTAATTTGCTAATGTGCTAATGTGCTAATTTGGAAATTTTCTAATTGTAAAATTGAATAATTGTAAAATTGAATAATTGTATATTTGTATAATTGTATATTTGTATAATTGTATATTTGTATAATTCAGTCAATTCAGTCAATTCAGTCAATTCAGTCAATTCAGTCAATTCAGTCAATTCAGTTAATTCAGTCAATTCTATTAATTCTATAATATGTCATCAAAAAAAATAGCAGTAGTAATTTTAAATTGGAACGGAATAAAATATCTAAAACAATTTTTATCAAATGTATCCGAAAATTCAATTGACGAAAACACCGATTTATATGTTGCCGATAACGGTTCAACAGACGGTTCGGTCGAATATATTCGAGAAAATTTCCCGCAAATTAAATTAATTCTTTTCGATAAAAACTACGGATTTACAGGAGGTTATAACTTGGCATTAAAACAAATAGAAGCAGAAATTTTTGTTTTGCTAAATTCCGATGTAGAGGTAACTCCAAATTGGCTGAAAGAACCAATTTTATTGCTTTCGGAGAATACAAACGTTGCAGCGGTAATGCCAAAAATTTTATCATTCAATAATAAAAAAAGTTTTGAATATGCAGGCGCAGCAGGCGGATTTATTGATAAATTTGGATATCCTTTTTGTCGAGGAAGAATTATCGGAGAAATTGAGCAAGACGATTTTCAATATGAAATTACCGACGAAATTTTTTGGGCTTCCGGAGCCGCTTTTTTTGTAAAAGCAGATTTATTCTTGGAAATTGGCGGATTTGACGAAGATTTTTTTGCTCACATGGAAGAAATTGATTTGTGCTGGCGACTGAAAAATGAAGGTTATAAAATTTTATATACTTCAAAATCTACAGTTTATCATGTTGGCGGCGGTGCATTGCCAAACAATAATCCGTTTAAAATATATCTTAATTTCAGAAACAATTTATATTTGCTTTTAAAGAACTTACCAAAGAAAAATCTCTTTTTAACAATTTTTATAAGATTAATTTTGGACGGATTGTCGGGTTTTGTTTATTTAGCGTCAGGAAAATTTTCATTTTTAATAGCAGTATTAAAAGCTCATTTTGCTTTTTACAGAAATTTTTCAAAAATTTATAAAAAAAGAAAAGAAATTAGTAGTTTTAAAATTTCCGGAATTTATAATAAAAGCATTGTTATTGAATATTTTATCAAAAGAAAAAGAAATTTTAAAAGTTTAAATTTTTAAATTAACATTAATTAGGTGGCAGACAGCATAGTAATTATTCCGACTTTTAACGAAAAAGAAAACATTGAAAAAATTATTAGAACAGTTTTTTCTTTTGAAAAAGAATTTCATGTTTTAATTGTTGACGACGGTTCGCCCGACGGAACTGCCGAAATTGTTAAAAATTTGATGACCGAATATTCTCAAAAACTTTTTATTATTGAAAGAAAAGGAAAATTAGGACTTGGAACAGCCTATATTCGCGGTTTTCATTGGGCATTGGAAAATAATTACGAATATATTTTTGAAATGGATGCAGATTTTTCTCATCCGCCCGAAGATTTAAATAAACTTTACGCAGCATGTGCCGTTGGTGGTGCAAATTTGTCAATAGGCTCGAGATATATCAACGGAATAAGCGTTGTGAATTGGCCTTTGGGACGAATTTTGATTTCATATTTTGCATCGGCTTATGTTCGTTTTGTTACAGGAATGCCTGTTCAAGACACAACAGCAGGTTTCGTTTGCTACAAAAGAGAAGTTTTGGAAGCATTGGGAATCGATAAAATTAATTTGAAAGGTTACGGATTTCAGATTGAAATGAAATTCAAAGCTTGGAAACTTGGTTTTTCAATAAAAGAAGTGCCAATTATTTTTACCGACAGAACTCAAGGAAATTCAAAAATGAGCGGCGGAATTTTTAACGAAGCTTTTTGGGGTGTGATGAAAATGCGATTAGGCGCTCGAAAGATTAAAGATGCTCGAAAAGTTTAAGTTTTCTTTAGATATTTTTCTTCAAATTTTCTGGTAAATTTTCTGGAAACATGCACAATTGCCAAAATCGGGTGATTGTAAATCATTCTTGGTCCGGAAAATCGCATTATTTGGCGAATTTCTTCTCGCTTTTCTTTTTTGTAACAATGAACTTCGCAAAGAGAACATTCCGGTTTATCGTCGCCAAAAATACAATTTACAGTTCTGTCTTTTGCATAATCAAATAAATCTTGACAATTACTACACAAAACTTTGCTTGTTTTGTGGTTAGATTTACAATATATTTTCACCATTTTGTAAATTGTATCAAGCTCACGTTCAGTGTTTCGAGCCAAAAAAGCTGTTTTTATTATTTGTTTACTTCCTTTTTTCATTCTAAAATAAAATATATTACAAAGATATTATTTCGGTAGTGTTATACCAAAATCTTATTTTTATAATATTTAAATTCTAATAACATTTTTTTGCTTAATATATTGAAATAGTTTTACTTATAAAGTGAAGTAATTTTCTGCAATTTTTGCTGCTTGTTCCAATGTTTTAAATTCAATAAATTCCATTTCTTCGTTGGAAATAGATTTTATGAAATCGAAAATTGGAATTTTATAATTTATTGAACCTTCTTGATGAAAGCCCGTGTTTAGGAAAAACGGTTTTTCGCTTCCCGATTTTATTTCCGCAATTCCTTTTTCCAAAACATCTCGCATCGTATTTGCCGAAATATAATCGGACATTGAAGAGTTATTTGGCATAACAGTTATATTTTCAAGTTTATAAGGTTGTGTGTAGCGTGAAATAAAATTATCGGGACAATATTTTTTGGTGAGCGAATTTTCTAAAAATTTTTCGGTTTGAATATCTTTTCCCCACAATTTAATTATATAATCGGTAAATTCATTGTGGTTTTCGCCATATTGATCCAAAAAAGTTCCTTCGTTGTATTCGGAATAATTTTGCGATAAAATTTCAGGCGGAGCAGGAGTAGAGTCATATAAAAAACCGGTTAATTGTAAAGCTTTATATACATCGTCGTTCGCCATCCAACCACCGGCTCTAAAACTTAAAACATCTTTAATATCAAGGTTTTCTGTCAATAGTTTTTTCGAAATATTTAAAATTTTAATTATTTCTTCTTGGTTATAAGCCGATAAAGGAATTCCTCTTCCGGTATTTTTCGGGCGAAATTTTTCGGGCAAAATTTCTAATAATTGTTCAATTTCGGGAGTAAAACGGTGAAAAAAATCGGGAGTTGTTCTAAATTCAACACCTGCCAAATCTGTTAACGATTTAAAACTGTGAATATGTAAAGCTATTTCATCAATATCAAAATATGCACTTTTGATTTTTGAAACAGAATTTTTTATATTCTTTGTAAAATATGCCGGACAAATAAAATGTGTAATCGGAATTTTATTTCCAATTTTTCGTCTGAGTTCGAGTAATTCGTTAAGATTTCTAAAATTTTCGCCTTCCCAATCAACAGTTATTGTAATAATTACTTTTTGCATTTTTTATATTATTTTTTTCAAGTCTATCAGAATAATTTTCAAAAAAAGTAAAAAATTCAAGTCTACCTGAATATTTTGAGAAAAAAGTAAAAAATTCAAGTCTACCTGAATATTTTGTAAAAAAAGTAAAAAATTCAGTTACACTTGAAAAAATTACTATTTTTTTATTTTGATTCAAATAAAGTAAATTTGCATTAATAAATTTCTACAAAATGAAGATATCTGAAAATATAATTCAAATTTTAAATGAGATTCCTAAAAATGTTAAACTTGTTGCGGTTTCAAAAACTAAACCAAACGAAAATATTTTGGAAGCATACAATGCCGGACAAAGAATTTTTGGCGAAAATAAAGTTCAAGATTTAGTTAAAAAATTTGAAGAATTACCAAATGATATTCAGTGGCATTTTATTGGTCATTTGCAAACAAATAAAGTTAAATTTATTGCATGTTTTGTTGGTTTAATACATGCTGTAGACAGTTTGAACTTGTTGGAAAAGATTAATTCCGAAGCAAAAAAGAATAACAGAATAATAGATATTTTGTTTCAAATTTATATTGCCGAAGAAGAATCAAAATTTGGTTTGGATTACATTGAATTGATTGAAATATTGAACTCCGAAGTCTATTGTAATTTAAAAAATGTTAACGTTGTCGGACTTATGGGAATGGCAACTTATACCGATAATATTCATCAAATTAGAAAAGAATTTGCAAGTTTGAAGGAAACATTTCAAAAAGTTAAGCAAACATATTTTTTAGACAATGATAATTTTAAAGAAATTTCGATGGGAATGTCGGGCGATTATAAAATTGCAATTGAAGAAGGCTCAACAATGATAAGGGTTGGAAGTAATATTTTTGGTGAAAGGAATTATTAATTTTTTTAATTTTCAACTGCAATCTCAAGAACTTTATCAATTAAAGTTTTATTCAGCCAAATACCGCTTTCAAGCATTTGATTTAATATCGGCTTAATCATTTTTATTAAACCTAATTCTTTTGCTTTAAGTAAAACTCCTATTGTTCCGGTAACTTTAATGTTAAAATATTCGGCAAATTCACGGCCTAATCGTTCATCAATTATCACTAAATCTGCATTTAATTCGTTTGCAAGAACAATTACTTCAGCTTCACCTTTATCTAATTCATGTAAATATTTTAAAGGTTCTATATCTTTTATAGGTATAATTTTAATCCAGTCAATTTTTGATAAGTTTGTATAAAATATTTTATCTTTTCCTTGTTCTATTTCATCGAAAACTCCTTTCGGAATAATAATTTGACCATAAATTTTTTGTAATAAATCTAATTTCGAAATAGTTAATAATGTAATAATTGGAGTAGTATTTGAAATTACTTTACGCATTTTTAATATCGCTTAGTAATTCATTTTCAGTATCAAAAGAAAATACTGAAACTTGATATTTATTTAATACTTCTATAAAATCAACTCTTGTAAGATTTAATATATTTGCGGCAACACTTGACGATATTTTACCGATTTCATATAATTTTATAATTGTAAGTTTTTTCATTTCCTGCACAAATTCATTGTCATGCATTTTTAATGAAAATGCCAGTTGTCTCGGATAAGATACATTTAAAACTTGTTCCATTTTTTAATAATTATTTATCTTTTAAATAACAAAGATACAATTTTTATAATTCGTTAAGTTTTTCTTTTGCTTGAGAAGCAAATTTTCCTTTCGCTTCAATAATTTTATTTAGAATTATTTTTGCTTGTTCGTTTTTGTTTAAATTTTATACAACCTCAAATTTATTTTCTAAATTTTGTTTTGCAATTAAAATGCGTTGTTTTAAATTAAATTTTTCGTCAATATCTTTCCATTCTTCACTTAAATCTTTGGCGTAATATCTGGCCCAATCGGCACAACAATCATAATTATTATCCCAACCAAAAGATCTTCCGTCATTTAAAATATTTACATTTTTGAAATAATTAATGTTTTTTAATGGTTCAGCAATTCCGTTAAAAACAATCAATTTTTCAAAATCAAACCGTTTCACGCAATTATCGTCAAATGTAATTTCTAAAATATATTCTTTAATATGTCGAATTTTTATAATAGATATCATTATTCCAAAGGTGTTATATTTATTGGATTTTTTAATTATCTTTTAAATAACAAAGATACAATTTTTATAATTCGTTAAGTTTTTCTTTTGCTTGAGCGGCAAATTTTCCTTTTTCTTCAATAATTTTATTTAGAATTATTTTTGCTTGTTCGTTTTTGTTTAAATTAATAAGCGACAATGCTTTATACCATTCCGATTCTTCTTTGAATTTGTTTTTTGATGATATTACACTGTCGAATTTTACAATTGCTTCTTCATATTTTTTGTTATTGTATAAATTCAAAGCTTCATTATAAATTTGTGAAGTATTATTTTCTTTAATATCAAAAATTGCAATTCCGTTGCTTTCACCTGATGCAGATGAATTTACATTTTTGTCGTTATTGTTTTTAGATTTATTAGAGTCTCTTGAAGTAGACGAAAAAACTCTGTCTTCGTTAGATTTATCGTCATCATTTATTACTTCTTTTTCTTTTTTAGACAAGTTTGCATCACTAATTCCTTCATCAATTTTAAAAATATTTTCGT
>DZBS01000105.1 GCA_022729995.1 Draconibacterium orientale
AATCTGTGTTCTAAAAAAATAATAAATTCAATATTCTAAATGTTAATTTTTTTTGTCTAATTTCTAACAACTAACTACTAAATACTAATTTCTAACTACTAAATACTAATTCCTCTCATCAATTCATGAAAAAAAAATTAAGCTTATTTGAATTAAATAACGAAATTAAGCAGGCACTTCAAATTTCGATGCCGCGAACTTTCATGCTTGTAGCCGAAATTAGCGAAATGAGAGAAAACGGCGGACATGCTTTTTTAGAATTGATAGAAAAAGACGAAAACGGAAAAACCGTAGCCAAAGCATCGGCAAACATTTGGGCATATTCATACCGAATGATAAAACCATATTTTGAAACATCTACAGGAAGAAGTTTATCGTCGGGAATAAAAATTTTGGTAGAAGTTTCTGTCGAATTCAATGAAATTTACGGTTACAGTTTAAACATAAAAGATATTGACCCGACTTATACTTTGGGCGATATTGAAAAGAAACGCATGGAAATAATTGCCGAACTTCAACAAAACGGCATTATTGATATGAACAAAGAATTGGAAATTTGCCGAGTTCCTCAAAGAATAGCCGTAATTTCTTCCGAAACGGCTGCCGGTTACGGCGATTTTATAAATCAAATTAAAAATAACGAATTCGGTTATAAATTTTATTTGAAACTTTTTCCGGCAATTATGCAAGGCGAAAAAGCCGAAGATTCTATTATTGAGGCTTTTGATTTGATAAATGCAGAAATATCTAATTTTGATGCTGTTGTTTTAGTGAGAGGCGGAGGAGCAAAATCTGAATTGGAATGTTTTGATAATTACTGGCTTGCGTTTAATATTGCTCAATTTCCGTTGCCTGTAATTACCGGTTTGGGCCACGAACGCGATTTTTCGGTTGCCGATATGGTTGCAAATACAAGCGTTAAAACGCCAACAGCTGCAGCACAATTTTTAATAGATATTCTTAATGATTTTGATAATTATTTATACGAACTTGAAAATAATTTACTCAATTCTGTTTCAATATTGGTTGATGAAAAAAAAGATGAACTTTCAGATTTATCATATCTTTTGAGAGATGCATCGAATATTATTTTGCAAAGAGAAAAAACAAATTTAGGATTTTCTGAAATTCATATTAAAAATGCTGTTTCAAATTTTATCTATTATAAAAATGAATTTGTTTCTAACAAATCTAAAGAAGTTAATTATTTAATAAAAAATATTTTTTCAAAACAAATTTCAAATTTAGAAAAAACAAGATTTGAATTAAAACATGCTTTACATTCAACTTACAATAATCAATATCATTTTTTAGATTTATCTTCTCAAAAAATAAAACTGCTTAGTCACGAAAATATTCTTTCTCGCGGATATTCTATAACACAGCTTAACGGAAAAATTGTGAAAAGTGTTTTAGAAGTGAACGAAGGAGACTTGTTAACAACATATCTTTCCGACGGAAAAATTGATTCTTTAGTAAAATAAACAGTTCGCAGTCTTCAGTCAACAGTTCTCAGTCTTCAGTCAACAGTCAACAGTTCGCAGTCTTCAGTCTTCAGTCTTTAGTTCTCAGTCAACAGTTCGCAATCTTCAATTATTGCCAAATATATTTTCTGCATACTGCCGACTGAGAACTGTAGACTGAGAACTGATTTAAAATTTATAAGAAAAACCAATTCCGAGTAATTCTTTAAATTGAACTCTTGGTCCAAAAGCATCTGTAATTCCGTCGTTGTCAGAATCAACAGAAATTTTTATATTATCGTCGTAAATTAATTGAGTGTTAATTGAAGCAGATAAATATTTATTAATTTTCATTGTAATAAGTAGTTCCCAGTTTATATCAATATTTTGCGGTTTTTCAGTGTAGTTCGAAAAGAAATCTATTTTTGTTGCTAAACGAACATTTTCCATAATATCGTCTTGATAAGCTATTTTTACATATCCTCCGAATTCGCTTTTCAAATTTTTTCCCGGTTCAACGCCAAAAGCACCTACATCGGCAAGAGTTTGATTATTTACAAATGTTAATTTTGAAGTTACGGGAGCTATAAATGCCGAAAATTTATCGTTTGGTTTATAGTCGATTCCAAGAGCCGAAACCAAATAAGCAGGTGCAAAAAGATTGGAAATTTCAACCGAATCATTTGGATAATTGTATCCGGCAGACATTTGTGTTTTAAAATTTAAAAGTGCTGCATAATATAATTTATCATTAATTTTTCTTCCGTATTTTGAAGCAAAATCTACTTTGTCGTCGGATTTTTGAATTGTTGCGGCATCGCTTTTTCCTTGACGAATTATTCCGTAACCCAAATCTAAATTATTTACCCAGCTCGAATTTCCTTTAGTGTAATTTGCCGAAAAATTTGCCATTCCGTTAACTGCAAAAGAGTTTTGTCCGCCGGCAGCCCAATTTGTTAATGATGTTTGTGCTAAATTTAATGTAAAAGCTCCTTTTGTTATCCAGCCTTCTTCTTCAACAACTACTTTTTTCTTTAAATCGGATTCTGTTTCAACCACTTGTGCAAAAGAAAAGATTGAAGAAATTGATAAAATGAGAGTAAAAAATGTTTTTTTCATAAATGTAAATTTTTGTTATTTATTTTTAAATTGATATTCTTTCAAGAATTTTATTGAATTTTCTATATCAAAATATAAAATTCTGTCATCATCTACAAAATTAACAAATTTACGATATTCGCATACAAAATTATTCAGAATTTCAGAAGTTTTTTGAGGTTTCCTAAATTCCAAGGCTTGCGCTGCATTAAATAATTCTATTGCAATAATTTTTTCTACATTATTAACAACTTTGTAAAGTTTTGTCGCACCGTTTGCACCCATACTCACATGATCTTCTTGTTCATTAGAAGAAGGAATTGAGTCGACAGACGAAGGAGTGCATAATTGTTTATTTTGACTAACAATTGAAGCCGCAGAATATTGCGGAATCATAAAACCGGAATTTAAACCCGGATTTGCAACTAAAAATTCAGGTAATCCGCGGTTTCCGGAAATTAAACGATAAACTCTTCTTTCAGAAATACTTCCAAGTTCGGCAATAGCAATTGCCAAAAAGTCGAATATTAATGCCATTGGTTGTCCGTGAAAATTTCCTCCGGAAAGAATCATATCTTCATCGGGAAAAACTGTGGGATTGTCGGTAACTGAATTAATTTCAGTAAGCAAAACGCTTGAAACATAATTTATTGTGTCTTTCGTAGCTCCGTGAACTTGCGGAATACATCTGAAAGAATACGGATCTTGAACATGTTTTTTTTGTCTGATTATTATTTCGCTTCCCGAAAGTAAATTTCTAAAATTTTCTGCAGTTTCAATTTGTCCGTTATGCGGTCGTATTGTGTGTAAATTTGCAGTAAACGGTTCAATTCTGCCGTCGTAGGCTTCAAGAGAAATTGTCCCTACAATATCGGCAAATTGCGAAATTCTTTTCGCTTTTAAAATTGAATAAACACCGAAAGATGACATAAATTGTGTGCCGTTTAGCAAAGCCAATCCTTCTTTCGATTGTAATTTTATAGGTTCCCAATTAAATTTCCGTAAAATATCTTCGGCATTTTGTCTTTTTCCTTCAAAAAAAACTTCACCTTTCCCAATCAAAGGCAAAAATAAATGAGCAAGCGGAACCAAATCGCCCGAAGCTCCTAACGAACCTTGCTGAAAAACAACCGGAATTACAGAGTTGTTGAACATGTCAATAATTCGCTGAACAGTAATAAGTTGAACTCCCGAATGACCAAGCGATAAAGCATGAACTTTCAAAAGCATCATTATTTTAACAATTTGTTTGGGAACAAAATCGCCTGTTCCGCAAGCATGCGACATTACAAGGTTTTCTTGCAATTGCGAAAGTTGGTTTTCCGAAATAGAATGATTACAGAGAGAGCCGAAACCGGTTGTTATTCCGTAAATCGGCTCTTTTTGATTTTTCATTTTTTCGTCCAAATAATTTCTGCATTTGTTAATTAAATGAATTGATTTATCTGATAATTGAAGTTTATAATTTTCTTTTAAGATAATATCAATTTTCTCGAAACTTAATTCTTCGGGAGAAATAATATGTATTTTTTTCATATATTCTTTTTTTCCGCAAATATAGTTTTTATTATTATTTTGGAATATGATTGAAAATGTTTTTAATAACAGAAATTTTCATATTTTGCAAACTCAAATTATAACTGTATCTATTTTTTATTGGGACAATAAATTAAAATTAATAAAATATTGGCGAAATCAAATATTTTGAAACTTACAAACTAAAATTTTAGACTCAAAAATATGAACTTTGAAATATACAGCGACGAAAGTTGTTTAGAGGCATTAGTAAATAAGAACGAGCATGATTATATCGCAATCGGCGGTATTTGGATACCTGCAAATTACCGTTTAGAGATGAAATTGAAAATAAATGAAGTTAAGGATAAGCACAGTATTAAAGGTGAATTTAAATGGAATAAAGTATCACCTGCATTTATAGATTTTTATAAAGATATAATAGACTATTTTTTCTCAACCGTTAATATACGTTTTCGCGTAATTCTGATAGAATCAAGTAAAGTAGAAAACTACAAATTCAATGATAATGATAATGAACTGAGTTTTTACAAATTTTATTATCAATTGTTGCATCATTGGATTCTTGATTTTAATACATACTCCATTTATCTTGACCATAAAATTAATAGAGATAAAGGTAGATTGTCAAAACTTCAAAAAGTTTTGGACAATTCAAATCTAACATCTGATATTAGCTTAGTTCAGGGTTTGCCTTCCGAACAATCTGCGGGTATACAATTAGCAGATTTATTAACAGGTATAGTTTCTGCAAAATTTAATAAAAAAACAAAAAGTCAGGCAAAGCTTGATTTAATAAGTCTCGTTGAATCTTATTTGGATAAATCAATAAGTCCTACACCTAAAAGTGATGAGAAATTTAATGTTTTTAAAATCAACTTACAAGGAGGATGGTAAAAGTATATATAAAGATAAAATCACAAAACATGTCTGAATCCGAATTTCGGCAAATATGGAAAGAAACATATTGTAAGAGTGGTATTCAAACGTTTGATAAGGTCATTGTAAGTTTTTATGAAGATATGTTTGATCATACTTTTTTTGAAAGTGCAAATCGCAAAAAAAAGGATAAATCCATTCTATCTTTAAATCGTTTAGAAAAAATATATTGGATAAAAGACACCTTATGCGATACGAATGCAATACTAAAAAAAGGTTGGAATAACGATGAAAAAAAATATTTTCAAGATAGAAGAGTCGCAATTGTTAAAGGAAATTATGTGGTGATTATTAGATTCACAGGTCTGCTTAAAGCAAAATTTGTTACGGCGTATGAAAAAAATGATATTGAAAACATTTTAAAAGGTCCTGATTTTGAAAAAAGTGAAAAATTTTTCGGTGAAGAAAAGGCATAAAAAAAACGTTGATTCGGGTTCAACGTTTAAGACCTTTGTAGATTCCATACCAAAGGTAAAGAATAACACAAAATTACAATAAATTTATTTATAATACAAATATATAATTGAATACAATAAAAAAGATACAGTATTTTTTAATCATACAATAATAAAATTTTATGAATCAGAATTTCAACAGAAAAATATATACTTTTAAATTGTTAATGAGCGATTTGCGTTTTCTTATTTCGAATATTCCCAAAATTTCTGCGGCTATGAAAAATAAGAAAATAGGAAAAGCATTTATGGAAAAAATAATGACTGTTGTTACAGCAGTTAACGGCTGTTCATATTGTGCTTGGTTTCATGCAAAACAATCGTTGGCTTCAGGAATAAGTGAAAATGAAGTGAAAAAAATGCTTAATTTGCAGTTTAAAGCCGATGCAAAAGATTTTGAGGTTTTAGCATTATTGTATGCTCAACATTATGCCGAAACCGACAGAAATCCGGAACCGGAAATGACTGAAAAATTAAATAATTTTTATGGTGAAATTACGGCAAATCACATTTTTTTAATAATAAGAATGATATATTTCGGAAATTTAACGGGAAATACTTTTGACGCATTTTTAAGCAGATTGAAAGGGAAAAAAGCTTTGAAAAGCAATGTTGTTTTTGAATTTTTCTTTTTTTTAGTCAATATTCCTATTTTGTTGCCAATTTTACCTTTCACAAAAAAATATAGAAATTCATAATTAAAAAATTACTGATTTTTCTATTAAACAATTCAAATTTTAAATTTAATAATGTTAAAAAAATATGACAAACGTTGAAGAATCATTAAAAGTAGATGTCGGACAAGTAATAAAAAGTCAAAAAGCTTTTTTATTACGAAAAATGCCCGGTTTTATGATAAGAATTATTGAAAAAGTAATTCATCAAAAAGAATTAAACGAAATGTTATTGCTTTTAAAGGATAAGTTCGGTGTTGATTTTGTGCACGGTTTAAGCGATTATTTTGACGTTAAAACTGAAGTTTACGGAGAAGAAAATTTGCCCGATCATAATCATTTAATTTTCACTGTAAATCATTCTATGGGCGCTATGGAAGGAATTGGATCTTATCTTTTTTTGATAAAGAAATATCCCGACATAAAGGTTTTGGCCAATAATATTTTAATGAATTTAAAAAATGTTACTTCAATTTTACTTCCTGTAAATACATTCGGGAAAACCGGCAGAGACGCAATGATGAAAATTGCCGAAACATACATGTCCGATACAAATATTTATACATTTCCTTCGGGCGAAGTTTCGCGAATTATCGACGGAAAAGTGAAAGACAGCAATTGGCATAAAAGTTTTGTTGAAAATGCCGTGAATTATAAACGAACTGTTGTTCCAATTTTTATCGAAAATATTAATTCAAAATCTTTTTACAGAATTTATAAATTCAGAAAATTCTTTGGAATTAAACTTAATATCGAGCTTTTTTTGTTGCCTCACGAACTTTTTTCTCATAAAGGAACAGTAATTAAATTTAAAATAGGAAAACCCATTCCTTACACAGTTTTTACCG
The DNA here is from genome assembly GCA_022729995.1 of Draconibacterium orientale. Lineage (GTDB taxonomy): Bacteria > Bacteroidota > Bacteroidia > Bacteroidales > JAADGE01 > DZBS01. Next base: position 7,014 of record DZBS01000105.1, read on the forward strand.
ATAAATATACTTCTTTTGAATGGGCACAAAAAGTAAAAAATCATGTATATAAATTCAAGGAAGATTATAATGTTGTTTTTGATGAGTAAAACATTTTCTAAAACTTTATATAGTTATTTTTGTTATTTTTGTGTCTTTTTTGTGAACCTTTGTGTAATAGCTTTATCACAAAAGACTCAAAGATTGCACGAAGTAACACTAAAAAAATAAACACATGAAAAAAATAATTCAAATTATATTAAGTTTTTCAATAATAATAAGCTTTTCAGCTTGTAATTCAAAAGGGCAGAAACTAAATTCGGGAAATGCCGGAGATACTTTAAAAAAGAATAATTCCATTTTAACAGACAGCATTGAAAAAAAGGAAATTTCTTTTATTTTTATCGGAGACATTATGCAACACGGACTTCAAATAGAATCGGCTTTGAATTCCGAAACCGGAAAATATGATTTTTCAAATCAATTCAAATATGTAAAATCGATTTTTAAAAATACCGATGTTGTTGTGGGAAATTTGGAAGTAACTTTTGGCGGACCGCCATATTCGGGTTATCCGAAATTCAGTTCGCCAAATTCTTTGGGAGAAGCAATAAAAAATGCGGGAATAAATTACTTGATTATGTCCAATAATCATGTTTACGACAGAGATAAAACAGGATTTGAAAAAACTATAAATGTTGTTGATTCTCTTGGATTAAAACGAACAGGAACATTTTTGGATTATGCCGACAAAAAGAAAAATAATCCGATGATTATTGAAAAAAACGGATTTAAAATAGCACTTTTCAATTATGGTTACGGAGTGAACGATAATTTTTATGAAGCACCAAATTTGATAAATTTTCATGAAAAAGATTCAATAAAAAATGATTTAATTAAAGCAAAATCAGAAAGTTACGATGCAATAATTGTTACACTTCATTGGGGAAAAGAATATGTTAGAGAGCCAGATTCTTTGCAAATAGATTTAGCAACTTTTTGTTTCGAAAACGGCGCCGATATTGTAATTGGTTCTCATTCTCATGTAATTAACAGAATGGAACATTATACTTATAAATCGGAAAATGTGAATGAAAAAGAAGTTCTTGTTGCTTATTCATTAGGAAATTTTGTTTCAAATTACGGAAATTGGCGTTATTGCGACGGCGGAACAATGATAGAATTCACATTATCGAAAGAAAAAGATAAAAATCTAAAAATTGAAAATCCCGAATATCAGTTAATTTGGGTTTACCGACCTGTAAAAAGCGGAAAACTTTTATATCATTATGTTTTACCTTTTAACAAAAGCGGAAATAATTATAAAATGAGCGATTCCGACAAAATTCAATTAAATATATTTTTGAAAGATTCAAGAGAATTGCTTGACGGACAGAATATTGGGGTGAAAGAAATTAAGTGATTTTATTTTACTGATAAAAACATTTAATCTGATTTTCCGACAAAAGCTAATCCAAAAAATAAACGTATTTTCTTATTTGAAGTAATTTCAAAATAATATTCATCCGTTTCAGGAACCGTGAATTCTATTGAGCCTGTTTCTGATTTTCCAAATTCTATTGAACAAATTTCCAAATTATTCTTAGCATTTTTAAGTATTAATTTTGAATTGAATGAAAAATTACTATAAAAGCAGTGATTGTAGTATAATTCATATACATTGTCTTTGCTGAAATTTCTCTTAATAGTTTCTGATTTTCCCGGTTTAACAAATACATTAAAATCTTGCAGGTAAATATGATTTTCAGGCAAACCGGTTGAAATGGTTGCAGATTGATTACATGTTGTTAATTCGTATTTTGATTTACAACTATTTATTATTAAAATGTTTATAATTATTAAAAATTAAGTTTTAATTGGTCTCATAATTAGATTTTTGAGAGCTTTGGATTATTATCAAATGCTAATCTATAAAAAAATTGTAAAAAAGCTTCGGCTACAAAATATTAATTAATTGTAAATTCAAGCATGAAATTATTGTATGTTTTATATTAATTTACTCCAAATTATTTTTCATCGAATTCGGCAGCATTATCAAAAAGTCAATACAATTTTGATAATCAAGTTCTTCATACTCCAAACCAATTTTTTTTATATTAAAATAATAATCTTTCAAATTGTTGTAATAATTTTTTTCTGAAGGTATATTTATTGCTTTTTTTCCTAATTTTTCTTTTAAAAACCATTTTTCTGTCAATCTTGCTGTTCTGCCGTTTCCGTCTTGGAAAGGATGAATTTTTACAAAAACAAGATGAATAAATGAAGCAAAATAAAATATTTCGTAACTGTCTAAATTTGAATCAACTAAAAATTCTATGTCGGAAAATAATTTATCCAATTCCGTCTTAACTATTTTCGGGTCGGCTGCAACATATTCTATTTCGTCATTATTATTTATTACAAACATTGGATTTTGACGGATAAAACCTTGTTGTTCTGTTGGTAAAAGATTATTACTTATTATTTTATGAACATTAATGATATTTTTTCCGCTTAATTTGTTATTTAAAATAAATTCGTAAGCAGAATACAAGTCGTCAGCCTTTTTTGTATAATCGGGTTTAAACTTGATATTCATAAATTTATGTTTAAAAAAACTGTCAAAGTCAATATCTACACCTTCAATTTTAGAAGAATAAACTGATGAAACAGAATTATAAAATTGAAAATAATCAACTTGAATATTTTTTCTTTCCATTTTTTGATATAGAACATCAGGCGAAATAGATAATTGATTTTTATAATTTTCAAGATATTTATTTGTTAATATTCTGAGTTTATAATTCATTTTATCTTATTGTTATTTTTATAATAAATGTTTCTAATGCCTTGACATTTTTAAATTCATATTTTGCTTATGCAATAATAGTTAAAAACAAGATAAAAAGCAAAAAAGCATCAACTTCAAAATATTAATTATTAAAATCAATTGATTGTAAATTGGATTAATAATTATTGGATATAGTTTATCGCCGACCGTGAAATGAATGTATACAATTTACTTTATTAGCGGTTTGACGGGTATTCATTTCCTTTATTTTCAATCAGTTGTTTTAATTCTTTTTTGCTTGGTAAAACAGTTTGATATTTACTTGCAAAAATTTGTTCATTATTTTCCGGTAATGTAATCTCTACAAGGGTATCTTTCTTGTCTTTACATAGAATTATGCCAATTGTTTTATTTTCTGAATCAAGTTTTACAAATCTATCGTAATAATTTACATACATCTGCATTTGTCCTATATCTTGATGAGTTAGTTTTCCTATTTTCAAATCAATTACAACAAAACATTGTAACAGTCGGTTATAAAATACTAAGTCAACTCTAAAATGTTCTTCATCAAATGTGAATCTTACTTGTCTTCCAACAAACGTAAATCCTTTTCCAAGTTCGAGTAAAAAGTGTTCTAATTTATCAATGATTTTTTGTTCTAATTCACTTTCTGAATATTTTTCATTTTCCGGAAGTCCAATAAATTCAAGAATATAAGGGTCTTTTAAACTATCTTTTGCTTTCTCAATTATTTGTCCTTTTTTAGAAAGTTCTTTTATTGCTTTTTTATCTCGACTTAAAGCTAAACGCTCATAAAGAGAAGTGTCAAATTGTCTTCGTAATTCTCTTAAACTCCAATTGTTATCAATTGTTTCGATTTCATAAAATTTTCTTTCATCAATATTGTCAATCCGCATTAAAAATAAATAATGAGACCAACTTAATTGTAAATTTTCATTTTGAACAATTGCATTTTCAGATTTAGCAGACACTGTCTGTTGTTTTCCGTAAACATTATAAAAATTCTTCATTTGTTGAAGATTAGTTACAGAAAATCCCTTCCCAAACTCTATGTTCAATCGGTTAGATAATTCTTTCAAAATTTGTTTTCCGTAATCAGCACGTTCTTTTCCATTTTGTTCTTCTTCCACAATCATTCGTCCTATTTCTATATAGGTGTAAACCATTGTTTTATTAATTATTCGGACAACACTTTCTTTCGCTTCTTTTAGCAAGTTTGCAACTTTATTATAAAAGTCCGGTTGTTTATTATGTTCAATAATGCTCATTTGAAAAATTCTTTTTGTAAAGATAGCTTATTTTACGTTTTCAAAATGCCTAAGTCTTTTTCAAAGCCTAAAACATTTATATTTACTCCGTTTTAAAAAAAATAATCAAATGCTAATCTATAAAAAAAATGGTAAAAAAGCATCGGCTACAAAATATTAATTATTAAAATCAATTGATTGTAAATTGAATTAATATTGATAGATTTGTAAAAAATCGGCTTATGTCAAATT
>DZBS01000106.1 GCA_022729995.1 Draconibacterium orientale
ATTAGAAGTATATCGCAAGGGACATACGCAGTCTACAAATCCGGCAGATTGGGTAACGAAATTGTATATAGCGGTGGAATAAAAACTATTTTGATATAATAGTTTGTTGAAACAAATGGTCAAACAATGTATCATCATTATACAAAATAAAATGCAAAGCAATGGTGTTGGTGGGTTTTTTGAATTTAAAAAAAATCCCGATTTCTTGCAAAATCGGGACTATTTGATGTAGGTTTTTAAAAGATATTGATTGAGAACAAGCAACAACATATCAATTTATCTACATCTTAAATGGTCTAAAATAACCTCTTCTTGTATTTTCTAATAATTCCAAACACAATTGAAAACACTAAAAATCCATATATAAATGGAATAGGAAACCCCGGAGGGGCACCACCTGGTGGAGGTGGAGTAGACTCTAAAAAAATAATTAAATATATTTGTAACATGTCTTAATAAGTATTAATCTTAAATTTTAGAAAATTTCTATAAGAAATTAGTTTATATAAATTTACTCAATTCATATTTTTAAGCAACAATTTTTATGTATCTAAAATTGAGAACTCGTAATCACACTCACGCAAAATCTTTATTTTCAAACCGATAGCTATCGGATTGCGAGACAGAAGTGAATACATGATTCATGGATTTTATATAACATTTACAGATTTATGGTCATAAACCAATCGTTTATTCTTTTAAGAGTTTTATAGTGAAAATTTTATTATTGTCAATAATCTGAATAAGATAAACATTAGGAGACAAAGAAGAAATATCAATTTTACTGTCAGTAATTACGTCTTCTTTTACAATGCCACCAACGGCATTTATAATCCGATAACTACCGGTTGTATTTTGTAAACCGCTAATAGTGACAAAATCAGAACTAGGATTAGGATAGATTTCTAAACTAGGAGCGTCAGCAACTTCATTGAATCCTAACAAGGTCGAATTCGCAACATTTATTTCCCACAATCCTCTTCCGAAAGTAGCTGCTACTAATTTATCGGCGGTATAATGCAAATCAATATCTTTTACATTTACATGGGGAAGGTTGTTCCCTAATATTGCCCAATCATTATTATTCAATTTATAATATACGCCAAATTCAGTCGCTGCAAATAAAATTTCGTCCATTTGATTTTGTTTTAATAGTACTTCATTTATTAATACATTGGGTAATCCTGTTGAAATATTAGTCCAAGTTGTTCCTCCATCAACTGATTTAAAAACTTTATCTCCATCATCATATCCGGAAACTGATAAATAACGTACATCAGTAGTTTGAGCATTGAAATCGACAGAAGTGATTTGAAAAGAACTTGGTAGCCCGTCTAAACCGCAAGTTGTCCAATTTGCTCCTTCATTTGAAGTAAACACAGCTTCACCTCCCTTTGCCGAAAAAATATTTGCACTTCCATGTGTAGCAATAGTTGATGGAAATGGAAGACCTGAGTTCAAATAGACGGCACTCATTGTATCTCCGGAATCTGTAATTTTATATACCCCGTTTTCTCCTCCGGCATATAAAATAGCGGGATTAATCTTATTTATCTCAAAAGGAAATTCAAATCCTTCGGCATTTTCATTGGGAATTTGAACAGAAACTCCATTACCTTGGTATTCATTAACGAATCCCGAAGTAGTTTTGATTATGTTTTTAGATTGACCTGATGAATATCTAATATTGGCATTGTTATAATTTATGGCAGATTGAATACCATCACCACCAGCCACAGCGTACCAAATTCCACCTACTTCGCTAAAATGATCATTATCTTGATTTGAAATGATGTTTCCTGCTCCGGTTGGATTGATACTTACGGTATAGTTTTGCGTTACGACAACTTTACCCGATTTATAGCTTACCACAGGTTTTGTTGTTGCAGTTGGGTTACTTCCATAAGTTATAAAAGACAAACCACCGTCATTAACACTCCAAATTTCTTTTCCGGAGAAATTGTTAAAACCAACCCTATGATGATCTGAATGGGCATAAGTCCCGTCCGAAGACGAATCAGTCCAATATCCATTAATACTTCTATACCAAGCATTACCACCATCAACCGAATGACTTCCGTTAAACTCCCCATTGATAATGAAATTAGGTTCCACTATTAAAGCCATATTATAGCCGCTTTGAGAGTCGTATTCATTGGGAATTCCGCCAATTGGAGTTGCTGTGTTAGTGGTAAAATTAAAATGATAGATTTGACCGTCTTGAGTTTGATAGTAAAAATTTCCATCCGAAGAAGCATAGGTAACTACTTTGTTTTGATTGCTTCCCCCTGTAATAGCAGTGCTCCAAGTATTGCCATTATCAGAAGATTTTATTATATCTCCCCAAATGGTAGAACAAATAATTTGAGTGCCTATTCTGCTAAATCTTGCAAAATTGTAATTATCTGAGTTGGATGAATTACCATAAACATTAGTCCATGTTGCCCCTCCATTAGTTGATTTTTTAATAAATTTATTGGTACCAACTATTACCGTATTATCATCTATTACTAAAACATCAGGCGTATTCTCAATATCCATGTAACTGAATGATAACCCGGTTGATTGAAAGGTCTCACCTCCATCCACAGACTTCAAAACGCCAATACTTGTTGCTTGACTGCCATCATAATCACCGGTAGCAACATAAATTGGTCTTGTTTGATAATCATTGATAGTTACATCAGGAGCCATTTCAATATCCGAAACACCTATTCCCGCTAATAAATCGGTCTTAGCAACCCAATCAGTTCCATTATTAACGGACTTCCATACGCCTCCAACAGGCGCTCCTACTAACAAAACATTTGCATTTGGATTACTGGGATTAATAATCCTAAAATAGGCATTTAACCTACCCATTTGAGGGTAATTAGAGTAATCATTATTATTGATTATACTCTGATTTTGGGGACCAATATTTATCCAATTTTCATTAGACATGCTTGTTTTTGCTTGTTTAGCGTTTTTAATGGTATTAATTGTTCCATCCTCATTTAATAACTGAGTATTATAAAATGCAATACTCGGATTCGGAAAGGACCCATCGGGTTTGATTCTAAATTTCCAAAAATCAACCCATCTGTTAAATTGTTTGTAGGCTTTCAAATTGTGAATATTGGAAAGATCTTTACCATTCAATTCATTTTGAATCGTGTTTTTGATTTCAAAATAATTGGTTCCTTTATTCAAATGTGACGTTTTATAATTTGTCTGGTCTATTACTTGACTATACAAGAGAAAAGAAAAAAGCAGGAAATAAAAGGTCGTAAAAATTTTAATGTTTGGTTTCATAAGAAAAATGTTTGTAGTTAAAATATTGGATTAATAGATTTAAATTTGAGTATTGAAATTATTTGATAATTATTTGATGCGTTGATTTGATCCCTTCTGAATAAATCGCCATAGAATAAACACCTGATGCTAAATCAAATATAACTTCTTGCTTTCCACCGTGTAAGGAAAAAGTGGTTACTCTTTCTCCGGCACTATTGTAAAGGAAAGCTGAAACATTTTGCCAATCAGTAGGTATTTCAATAGTGAAAGGGAGATGATTTGAAATAGGGTTTGCATAAATGGATATAGGTTTATCCAATAAATCATCAGTATTTAACTGGCTGTTAGTAAATCTCAAAATAAATCTATCGTTTATTTGAGTACTTGCATTTTGCGAAAATAGATAGGGACTGTTACTGAGATTATGAATGACATTCAAAAAAGAATCCTCTAAAAAAATGTTTTGTCCATCTGAAAAAACTCCCTCAAAATGGTCTATTGAAATTTGAAATTCTCCTGATTCTAAAACAATAAGACCAAGTGGTACGGTTTTACTTAATTCAAAACCTGAAAGAAACTGAATGCCAAATTTTCCATCAACATTTGGAATCAAAGAATAAAATTCTGTATCATGGGCAGAGCTTACTTTTGGAGCATCACCATCACCTAATCCATCTGAAAAATTTGGGATAAATCCAATGGCTATTTGTCTAAAAACATTTGTCCCATCTAAATTTAACCACAATCTATCATTAGTAGATTCGCTTCTTGATGAACTTATTTTTACAAAACTGTTATTGGATTGGGCGACACCTCTTAATGTGTTATCGAATTGCAACAACGAAGTCCCGCTTGTAATGGTATTTTTAGCACTTGCAAAAAAACCTTGTCCGGTCGCTACGAACTCAGGAGCATTTTTGGGTGCAATGGTGATTGTACCATTGGAATACCCTTGACTTGCTGTAGATGTAAATATATAATTCCCATTATCGTTTACAACATTACCAATGGCAAAGCTTGAATTACTGAAATCATAAGTATTTGGACCTCCTACGGACATAATGGGTTTGTCATGAGTCCAAAAGTAAAAATTACCATTGATTAATGTTTCGTTATTTTGGAATAGCTTTTTAATATCAATTGAGGAGGGGAAAGGGTTGCCTACCAAATTTAAGTTCAGGTTAAAATTGTCAGCTTCGGTTTGACTGTTTAAATGATAATAATCTTTAAATAAAGGCGTTGTTACGATTCCGTTATTAATTTTATTACCACTAAACTCAATTGAATAAGCGGGCTCGGAATTGATGGCATTACTAATATTGAATGGAAAGGTAGAACCTTTACCCATAACTATATAACCTAATCCTTTTTCCATAATTCCATTAAAATTAATCCAATCATTTCCTTCATCATCGTATCCATCAGCACTTGAACCTGTTTGAGGATAACCCGTTCCGTTATGGGTGTCATTAAATTGATGTGGAACATAAGCATATTTGTGTGAATTGAATCCGTTTTCAACGGTAAAAACCTCTCCAATGTTTTTATTTTCAATGGGTGAAGCCCAATAAATGTAGTCATATTCGTAATATTGACCGGTATTTCTTCTCACTTTGTAAACAGCATTGGCACCGGAAATATTTACTCCATTGTTATTTGTTTGCACAATTGAACCGTTGTTTTCAGCTATAATTGTTCCATTATTCGTAATTACTTCATCGATTACAATTGTTTTCCCATCGGCGACCGTTAAGGTTTTTCCTTCGTTAATTCTGATATTTTTAGCTGTAAAAGGTAACATATTTGTTGTATTAGTAATAAAATCACCATTTATTACGCCGTTTTTTGTTACGTTAGGTCCAGAAGCGTTTGACCAAGTTGCCCCATTCCAAATTATTTCAGCATCGGAATTTGTGATGATAAATTGACTAAATGAGTTTAAACTCAATCCGGTGTTAAAGGTAACAGTATTTGAGGTAACAATATCTCCTGTATCTAAAACACTTCCCCAAGTATTTCCGAAATCATTATTTTGTCTTTTGTACAATTTATAAGCCGGTGCATTCGTATAGGGCGCATAGCCGGCATCAGTAAAGGAAAGAGAAAGTAGGGGTGAAAAAGTAGCATTGGTACCATAATTATTGACAATCGTATAATTTCCAAAAGAAGAATCGGTATCGGGTAGAACATCGGGGTCAATGTTTCCTTTGGAGACCCAAACATCTCCGTTTGGAAAAGTTTCCGAGTCAAAAGTCATAGAAAGTCCAACGGTAGAGAAATCCTTTGTTCCGGCACTATTGATTATTTGTTTTTCACTTACCCCTTCAAAAACAGGAACCGTAGAAATTTCTCTTGAATATCCGGAACCAAAATATTCCGCATATTGACCATTATTAGTTTTACTTACCGTAATATTCCCAATGTTTTCATTAAATTGACTATAAAAAACAAGTCCGTTTAAAATAGGATCTCCTTCAATACTTTTGGTTAAATGTCGCCATTTTCTAATCTCGTCTGTTGTAAGTGCTCTATTCCAAATGGTAACTTCATCCATTTCCAATTTTGCGTATCTGTTGCCATATCCTCGTCCATATCTACTTAAATTTATTTCGCTAAATAATTCCGATGAAATGCCGGAATTATTAGTGCTTTCTACACCATTTACATAGACTTTCACATTGGTACCATTACTAACCATGGCAATATGGGACCATTGTCCTGCCGGAGCTTGTAATCCGGAAGACCATGACCAAGCCGGATGATACCCGACTGTATTATCCCCGTTCTTAAAATTAAGTCCAAATGCATTGGTATCTCCTTGACTCATAAAAATGCCACTCCAATCTTCTTGAATGCCATCCGGTTTGATCCAACAAGAAAAGGTAAATGAATTTTTATTGACACCCAAATCTTGAATTTTAATATAATCAGCATTGGTTTGTCCTGTAAGTTTTGTAGTATTTCCGGGAACACCATCGGCTACTGATGTACCACATTGATTCATGATTTGAATAAAACCATTTAATGTCTGCGTGCTGGTTCCATAGGCATCCGTAATCGTAAGAGTTACATCATAATTTCCATCGGAAGCTCCTAAATATGAAACCTCCGGATTTTCAAGTGACGAAGTGGCAGGTGTGCCGCCTTGGAAAGTCCAAGACCAAGTAGCACTTGAATTTCTAACAACAGAATAATCTTTAAATTGAACTTTTTCTATAACCGGGCAAGTTACTTTCACTTTACTTGCTGAAATTAAAGCATTTGGAGGGGAAGTTTCGTATAAATTATGTTCAAAAGCTCCTTTTGAAGTTCCAATTTTTAATTTTCCTTCATTGTAATTGATAAACATGAACCTTACATCACACATGGGTAGTCCATTTCCAAGCATAGACCAATCCGACATAGTATTGTTTCTATAAAAAACGCCTGCTTTATTTCCAATATACACTCCACCGTTGGAACCTCGTTGAAAAACAATTTTGGTTATTGGAGAAGTCGTCAAAACAGCAGAGGATAGATTGACCCATGTTTGACCGTAATCATTTGATTTTAAAACTTTACAAACCGATTGAACACCACTATAAGTTACCCATATTTCATTTGGATTTTCGTCTCCAACAGCTATATCGGATATATTAGTTTGCCCCGAAGTGACAGTTGTAGATGGCGTTATTTCTATCCAAGTGGTACCACCGTCTGTTGTTTTCCATAATTTATTATTGGTTAAACCTTCTACTACATATATATAATTTGGATTTTTAGCAGATATTTTTTCTCTAAATACTTGACTATTAAATGTTTTTACAATTGTAATACTATTTCCATTATCTTCCGTTTTAATCAAAGAATTTTTCCAAGTATTCAAATTTGGATTTCCGGATGGATAACCACCTGCATGATGCGTAATTATGGTATAATATTGATTAGGATGAAATTCAATAGAATTGAAATAACTATAAATACCTCCTAAATCTAAATAATTCGACTGATTTTCCAAGGTATGTACACCTGTTCTAAAATACCTGTAATTACTATATCCTTGACTATAAACATATCGATCATCCAAAGGATTTACATCGGTATTGCCTTGATCTGCACCTGTTCCGTTGTACCACGAAAAACCATTAGCAGCTTCTTTAATCATAACGGGACCGTGATTATTCCCGGAGGCGACTAAATTTGTTTTAAAAGCACTACCAAAGCCCCATAATTCGTGGTTACTGATGCTATTGGTTTTAGTTATATGCGTTGAACCATTATCAGTAGAAACTACTGCTTCTCCATCACTTCCGGTTATAACTTTACTATTTACAAAATCAATAGTTCTAATATCGGAATGGGTTAGATTTTGAGAAAGCTGAAAGGTTTGTCCGTTATCCAATGAGTAATGTATCTTAGTATTACTATAACTTCCATAAGCTATTTTGTTTTCATCGGTTCTATCCATAGCGATGTCTCCATGATGTAAAGCGGATTCATTTTGGGTAGCATTGCCTAATCCTGTTACCATGTTGGTCCTTAATAATTCTTGGGTTCCATCTGTTGCATTAAATTTGTATAATTGAACAGCATTATGACCATACGGACTTGAACCGGTGCCTACTGCAACATAAATAGAAATTGCATTTGAAGATGGTAAAAATAATTTTGCCCATCCTATTATTTGACCATTTGCGTCTGTTGATAAAGTTGTTGTGTTTATTTCAGTAAAAGTTAAACCAGTGTCAGATGTTCGATAAATTTTAAAAATATTATTATTTGAAGTACTGATGAAATAGGCAACAGCATTATTAGTTGTACTCCAATCCAACATTTCACTATGAACAGAACAATCCCATATACTGTAATTAGATAATCCTGATTGAATAATACTCCATGTAGTTCCACCATCACTTGTTCTAAATATTTTAGTATCCCATCTCACTAAAACAATATTTGGGTCATTAGGAGAAACAGCAATATCGTAAGCTTTTCCTGAATAGTTGGTTTTGTTCATCGTTGTGGCAATCCAATTAAGCCCACCGTCAATTGATTTTAATAATTGGGACTCACTTAATGCATATACTATTTGTGGATTTGATGTACATACATCAATATCATAATAAGTATCATCAGGAAATCCTGCATCGGTTAATGTCCAAGATTCTCCACCATCAATAGTTTGCCATAATCCACCTGTTACGAAAGCAATAAACATTTTTTGTGAATTGGTCGGGTCTATTCTATTCAAATAAACATAACCACCATGATTACCTTTTCCGGAATATCCCGTTTCAGCACTATTAACAGGTCCAATCATACTCCAACTACCTATTTCAGTTTGCATATCGGTATAATATTGAGAATTGTAAACATCTGTTTTATTAGGCAAAACCGGTTCCGGTTGAACAAGACCATTTTGATCCAAATAAAATATTTTGGTTTTAAGCCAATTCTCTCCAAGTGTTCTTGGTTTGCTCTTTTCCCATAAATGATTTTGGAAATATTTTTCGTATTCCGATTTTATTTGAAAATAATCCACACTGTCTTTCATGTTTTGAAACCATGATTGACTTTTGTGTTCAATTTCATAAGCCAAATCTTCGTGCTCTTGGGAATAAATAGTAAATGATAAAAATAAAAACAGAAAGGAATAAATAGTTTTCATTGTTTTATTGTTAAAATGTTTTCAGCAATATTACGGATATGAAAATAATAAAACAATAGACAAACAATGGACAACAAATAATTTATGTCATATTCATACAACTCTATTTCAGTTATTTACAAATTTAATGGTGTTATTACCATAATGGACAATTAGCTGTTTACACTATCTTATTTAAATATTGTTCCAAACTGACAGATTTATCTAAAAGCATTTTTTTTCTCAAACGGTATCTAGCTTTAAGTAAACCGTCATGGGTTATATTTAAAATAGTGGCAATCTGTTTGTTGCTCATATTTATTTTGATATAAGCACATAATTTAAGATCGTGAACGGATAGAATAGGATGTTTTTGTTTTAAATATCCAAAAAATTCCGGATGTACTTGATTGAATTTTGTATTGAATAATTCAGGGGATTTTATCTCTTTTTGCTTTTGGGAAATAAATCCAATTAAGTTATTGATTTTCTTTTTATAATCTGTTATATCATTATTTTTTTTGTAAACGTCTATTTTCAATTCATTGTAAATATGTTCTAAAATTTCATTTGAAATTTCAAATTGGTTTGCTAAATTTATCAATTCGTTTTCTTTCAGTTTGATTTCTATTTCTTTCTGTTGATTTATTAATTGTTGATTTTCTTCATTGAGTTGATGTTGGTATAATTTTTCATTTTTCAATTTAATTTCATTTTCTTTCAGGAGTTGGGTATTGAGTAAATTTACGATTCTTTTGTTTCTGTTTATTAAAATGAGTATGGTTATAATAATGGAAGCTGTAATAAATAAGGCAATCAAAAGAAAGAGTAATTGATTGTTTTTAAGTCTTATATTTTGATTTTCAATGATTTCCTTATTTTTAAAATCATTGTATTTTAGTTCAGATATTTTAACATGATATTCCAATTTGTTGTTATATATAGCATTTTGTAAGAAAATAATTCTACTTTGCTTTAAAAAAGTTGATTGAAATTGATGGTGAACGGAATCGGCTTTAACCAATTCGGTCAATGCTTTTAATTCCGCTTTTTGATTGCCTATTTTTTTAGATAAAAATTCTGATTTTTCATAAAGTTGATAGGATAGCTCATTATTTATTCTACTACCGTAGTCTAAATACAAATCTGCTAAAAGAGCGGTATCTCTTGTTTTTTCTGAAATGACGATACTTTTCTTCAAATATTCTAAGGACTGCTTTGTATCGCCTGATAGGTATAAAATGTCAGATAAATTATAATAAATTACGGGTAAATCTTCATTGTCATTCGTTTTTTCCAATTCATTGATAAGATCCTTGTAAATTTTTATCGCTTGTTTTTTTTCTCCTTTTAAATCAAGTACATACGCAATATTTCCCCTATTTTGCACAATATTTGAACTATCTTTTAATTCTCTATGAATCTCCAAAGATTTATGCAAATAGTAGAAAGCAGAATCAAATTGCTGATATTCACCTTTGTATATCCCAAGTATATTGTAAACTTTGGCAATACCTTTTTTGTCTTGAATGTTTTCAAATACTTTTAAACTTTCATAATAATATTTCAAAGCTAAATGTCCATTACCGATAGATAGTTGTATCGATGCCATTCTTTCCAAACATTTGCCAATCATCAATTCATAATTGTTTTTTTGAGCTAAATCCTTTATCTGAGAATAGAGTTCTAAGGCATCCGAATACTGATTATTTTCATATTCTTTATTTGCTTTTTGAAATAGAAATTCAATATAAAGCTGTGTATTATCTTTAAACAAAGGCAATTTGTCAAAAGAATTAAATAAATCAATTGCTTTATTTGGATTGTCTTCTTTATGAATAATTTCCAAAATAGAATCATATTGACCTTGTTGAGAAACTAAGTTTTTATTTTCTACATTGTTTTTATTGCATGAATACAAAAACAATATTCCAAAAATAGATATAAGATAAACTTTCATCAAAATGATTGAATCTATTAATATTTAATTATGTTTCACAAAAACAAGAAAGCAAATATACTTTGAATATTAAAATTGATAAATTATATTTGAAATATATAATATTGATATTCTGACCTTTAAATATTACACATAAAAATTAAAATCGTGAGATGATACTTAAAGAAAAAAATTAGTACACAAAAATACAGATTTCCGTCCTAACAAGGTGGAATAACATTCAAATTATAAAAGAAAAACAAACTATATCCGGCAGATTGGGTTACGGAATTGTATATAGCGGTGGAATAATCAGAACGTCA
>DZBS01000107.1 GCA_022729995.1 Draconibacterium orientale
GAATTTTTTAAAGCAAACGAGCCTGCGGTTGTCGGCATTTTATCGTGAGTGTCGATATTATCTTTCAAAATAACAACAATTCCGTGAAGCGGTCCGCGAGATTTTCCTGCTTTAAGTTCGGCATCAAGTTCTTCGGCAATCTTTATTGCATCGGGATTTACAATAATAATTGAATTTAGTTTCGGTCCGTTTTTATCAATTTCTTCAATTCTGTCTAAATATGCTTGAACGACTTCTTTTATTGTGAAAATGCCGTTTTTATATCCTTCCTGAAAATAAAAAATATCTTTTTCAATAATATCAAGTTTAGTTTCATTTTTAGCATTTTGTTCTTTTTCGGGTGTTTTTTGGCATGAAATAAAAATTGTAATTACTAATAAAAACACTGCACTTGTGAGTAGTTTTCTAAAATTTGTTTTCATAATTATTAAATTTTGAATTATTTTTTAAAATATTTTAGCAGGGAAAAATTGTATGTCAAATATAACATATTATTGAATTTTTTCCTATATTTAAAATTAAAATAAATATTATGGAAAAAGGTTTTGATAAAATGCTTTTGGAAGGTGCATATGACGGTGTGTTACTAATTGTGAAAACATATATTGACATGTCGACCGATATTGAAACAAAAGATGAATATGGCGATACTGCCTTAAACAAAGCATGTTCACAAGGACATTCCGACATTGTTTCTTATCTGATAGAAAAAGGTGCTAATATTGAAAATGTTGGAGGTGCAGATTTAACACCAATTATTAATGCCGCAACCGCCGGACATTTCCAAACTGTTCATATTTTAATTTCAAACGGAGCTAAAATCTCAGATTCTTTACTTTCAATTATGAATATGAAAGTAAATATTTTGGAAGAAAATGCCGAAATTGGAATGGTTGTTCCGGAAGCCGCTGCCGCTTGGAGAAAATTCTTTGAATATCTTATCGAAGAAAGGAAGAAGCAAGATAATTTGTAGCAATTTTATTAGTGCCCGGAACAGGAATCGAACCTGCATGTTCTTGCGAACACATGACCCTGAATCATGCGCGTCTGCCAATTTCGCCATCCGGGCGAATTTACTGAATAATAGAATTAACTGAATTTACTGAATTAACAGAATTAACTGAATAATTGAATGCAAAAATATTAAATTTTTCTTTAAATGATATTTTATAATTTTCTTTTCACTTTGATTATTCCGCTAATTCAAAATTTCAATAAATTAAAATTGATACGGTGAATAATTAAAACATTCAGTAAATTCTATCATTCTATCTTTCTGTCATTCTATCATTTAACTATTGCCACTAAGTCGCAAAGACACAAAAAAATTATTCGGTCAATTCAACTATTCTGTTAATTCAACTATTCAGTCAATTCTGTTAATTCAGTTAATTCTATTATTCTGTTAAATTCCTAATTCAAAAGATTTTTCTCCCAGAAATTTAACATCATTGTGAAAAGATGCATACGCGTGTTTCCACCGTAAATACCGTGATTTCTGTTTGTATAAATAAATTCGCTAAATTGTTTATCGGCTTGAACGAGAGCTTCGGTAAATTCTGCGGTATTTTGCCAATGCACATTGTCGTCGGCAGTTCCGTGAACAATTAAGAAATTTCCTTTTAATTTATCGGCAAAGTTTATCGGCGAATTTTCGTCATATCCTGTCGGGTTTTCTTGCGGAGTTCTCATAAAACGTTCTGTGTAAATATTATCGTAATATCTCCAATTTGTAACAGGTGCAACAGCAATTCCGGTGTTAAAATAATCGGCGCCTTTTGTCATGCAAAGTGATGTCATAAATCCGCCGTAACTCCAACCCCAAATTCCGATTTTATCTTTATTTATGTATGGCAAAGTTTGCAAATATTTTGCTGTTTCAATAAGGTCAATTGTTTCGTATTTTCCGAGTTCTTTGTAAGTCATTTTTTTAAATTCTTCGCCTCTTGCGCCTGTTCCTCGCGAGTCAACACAAATTACAATTGCACCTTTTTGAGCAAGTAAATTGTCCCAACCAAAACTCCACGAATCCAAAACTTCTTGCGAGCCGGGACCGCTGTATTGTGTTATTATTGCAGAATATTGTTTTGAATGATCGAAGTTTGGAGGTGTAATTATCCATGCGTTGAGTTCTATTCCTTCGGAAGTTTTGAATGTGAAGAAATTTTTATTTATTCCGCCGTATTCGTCAATTTTTTTTCTTAGGGCAGAATTATCTTTTAAAACTCTTATCAGTTTTCCGGTTTTATCGTTTAACGTAACATAAACGGGAGTTTCGGTGCTCGAAAAGTAATTTATAAAATACTTATAACTTTTGCTGAAATCGGCATCGTTAGTTCCTGCTTTTGTTGTTAATTTTGTAGTTTTTTTGCCTTTAATGTCTACACTATAAATTTCACGTTGCATTGGATTTACAGCGGCTGCTTGATAATAAAAAATATTGTTTTTTGAATCGAAACCATAAAAATCGGTAACATCAAACTTGCCTGTTGTGAGTTGAGCAATTTGTTTTCCGGACATATCGTGTAAATAAATATGGCGATATCCGTTTCTTTCGCTTGTCATACAAAAATATTTTCCGCCTTCGAGAAATTCGATATTATCAAAATCTGTTTCGTCGAAATAATATTTATTTGTTTCGGTATAAATTACGTTTGTTTTTCCGGAAGTTATATCTGAAGTTAAAAGCTCAAATTTATTTTGAAGTCGGTTTAAACGGAAAATTCCCAACAAATTATTATCTTCTGTCCATCTGACTCTCGGAATATAAATATCGGTTTCTGTTCCAATATCGGCTTTTAATGTTTTTTTGGAATCGAAATTATAAATATGAACACTCATAATTGAGTTGTCTTCGCCGCATTTCGGGTATTTCCAAGTTCTATATTCGGGATACAAAACGTTTTCTTCAATTTTTGGTTCTTGTCCTGCAAACACAGTCATTCCAAACATTTTAACATTGCTTTCGTCGAATTTTATGTAAGCTAAATTTTTACTGTCGGGCGACCAAGTGTATGCTTTATTAAATTCAAATTCTTCTTCGTAAACCCAATCCGGAATTCCGTTAATAATTTTATTATATTCGCCGTCTGTAGTTATCTGAATTTCACTGTTATCGGCAAGATTTTTTATAAAAATATTATTTTCTCGCACGAATGCAATTTTTGTTCCGTCTGGTGAAAATGTTGCAACTTGTTGTTTTCCTTTTTCGGAAAGTTTAGTTAATTTTTTTGTATTAATTTCATAAATATAATATTCAGCAGTAAACGAACGGCGATAAATACTTTCGTAATTTGTTTGTAAAAGAAGTTTTGTTTCGTCGGCATTGAATTCATAATCATCAATTTCAATTTTCAAATCTTCAGCCCTAACAATTGTTTCAACTTTATCGCCTGTGTTGTAACTGAATTTTTCCAATTCACCTTTTCGAGATAATGTTGTGTATTGTTCACCGTCGTTCATAGAACTTAAACCTGAAACCGAAGGAGCCCAAAATGTCCATGTTTTCCATAAATCTGCAACAGTAATTTCTTTATATGTGTTCTGGCTGAATGATGTAAAAGAAAAGCTGATTGCTATTAAAATTAAAAGTATTCTTTTCATGTGTTTTTATTTTTATGAATATTATTTTAATGAAGCTAATTTAGTAATTTTAAAGAAATTATTGTATCGAAAATATTATAAATTGTATATATTCTATAAAATGCAGTTTTTTAATAATGAACAAGGATTTTTTGAATACATATATTTTCAAAATGATTTGTTTTATCTTATAAATTCTGTTACTAACCTAAAATATTTAGTTAGAAAGATATTTTTTCGTAATATTATATTTTTAAACTTAAATTTTATTAAAATGAAAATTTCAATTTTAACAGTATTAGTTTTTTTATTTTCAAATGTTTTTTCACAAAACATTAAAATAGAAAAAATTCCTACAAATATTGAAGAATTTGTAGAGTTAAGAAATTTGACAGCTACAACACCCGAAGGCGGAGCTGCTATGTTTTTGTTGGCAATGAAAATTTACGATGATAATGCCGAACTTGGCAAAAAATGTTTTGTTGTGGCAGTTGACCAAGGAAGTTTAACCGAAGGCGATACTTACAAAGGGTTTTCTTTATTAAAATCAGATTTGCAATTAATCGAAAGTCAATTGGCAAAAGATATTAATATTCCAAACTCATACATAAAAAGTTCGTCGGTTAATAATTCTTATAAGGTTACACTTCCTTATGAATACGAATTTTCTCGAAATTCATACAGCGGAACCGATAAAGAAGGAGCCGTGAAAGTTTTTGTAAAATGTTCCGGAGCCGATTCTGCCAGACCGATGAGCTTGAAAATAAATGATAAAGGATTATGGAAAGTTACAGTTTGGAGTAGCGTATTGGTGGGAATAAAAAAAGTTCCGGTAAGTGATGATTTATAAGAATTTATTTAATATTTTTATAGCGAAATATGATAAATTCTCGACAACAACAAAATATGCAAAAAAATGATTTCAGCTTTGTGAGCTCGGTAATGGGCATTTATGATAAACTTGACGAAAACGGCATTACACTCGTTTACATAGGAAAGTTTCATCATAAAATTACGAAAATGTTTACCGCGCTCACAAGCGATGAAAGCGATATTAACAACGATACAAAATCCGTTAAACGAAAACTGCATCACACCGTTGTTGAGACTTTGCAGAATATGACAAAACATTCGTCCGACCTTTTTACCGATTTACAATTTGGAAAAGGAATTTTTATGTTAGGGAAGAAAAATTTTGCATATTATATTTACACTTCAAATAAAGTTGAAAAATCCGATCAAAAATCGTTAACAGAAACAATTGAATTGCTTAATTCTAAAGACAAAGAAGAATTAAAAGAAATGTATAAAAACCAGTTACGCGAAGGAGTTTTATCCGGAAAAGGCGGCGCCGGTTTAGGTTTAATTGATATTGTGAGAAAAACCGGAAACAAACTCGGATATATGTTTATTCCAATTGACGACAAATATTCATACTTTGTTTTGAGGGTTAAAATAGATTCTGATTCTGAATAAATTTATTTTAAAATTAAAGTTTAAGAATTTTGTCAAAGTTTGAATATAATTTTTCGTTAAAAGATTACAACACATTTAATATTGATGTTACTTCAAAAGAGTTTTTTGCATGTTCGTGCGAAAATGATTTAATAGATTTTCTTATTAAAATAAACTCACCAAAAGACATTTTTGTTTTGGGAGGAGGAAGCAATATTCTTTTCACAAAAAATTTTGACGGATTAATTATTAATATGCAAAATTCCAAAATTGAAATTTTAAATTCCAACAACGATTTTGTTTATGTAAAAGCCGATGCCGGAGTTATTTGGGATAATTTTGTTGAGTTTTGTGTTGAAAATAATTTTTACGGAGCCGAAAATTTATCATTAATTCCCGGAACAGTAGGAGCAAGTCCTGTTCAAAATATTGGAGCTTACGGAACAGAAGCAAAAGATATTATTTTTGAGGTGAATGCCGTAAAATTAATAAACGGACAAAAGCAAATATTTTCAAATTCGGAATGTGAATTCGGATATCGCGACAGTATTTTTAAAAATTCGCTTTTAGGAAGAAACTTGGTTACATCTGTTGTTTTTAAATTAAATAAAAAACCAATATTTAATCTTGAATACGGCAATATTAAAGAAGAATTTGAAAAATCAAAACAAGAAATCAATCTTAGAAATGTTCGAAATACAATTATAAATATTCGTCAATCTAAACTTCCCGACCCAAAAGTTTCTCCGAATGCAGGAAGTTTTTTCAAAAATCCTGTTATCGACGAAACTCTTTTTGGAATAATTTCGCAAAAATTTCCTTACTTAATTTCTTATCCGGCAGGTGAAGGAAAAGTTAAAACAGCTGCCGGTCAACTTATAGATAAAGCCGGATTTAAAGGTTTTAAACTAAATAATGTTGCAACACATTCAAATCAAGCTCTCGTAATTATTAAAACAGGAAACGCTTCCGGAGCTGAAATTAAATATTTTTCAGAACATATTAAAAAAGCTGTTTTAGAAAAGTTTGGAATTGCATTAGAACCTGAAGTGAATATTTTGTAGTTTTCTTTTCATTTATATACTGTTGTTGCTGTTGATACTATGGATTCTTTGGATACTGTGGATACAGTGGATTCTGTTGATGCTATGGATACTTTAGATTTTTTTAATTTTTAAGAAAGAATAACAGTAACAATAGTAACCAAAACATCAAAAGCAACAACAAAAACAATAGTATCCAAAGTATCCACAGAAACAACAGCAACATCAGAATCTACAGTAACAACAGTATCAAAAGTATCCACAGAAACTACAGCATCCAAAGCATCAACAGAATAGCCTGTTAGTTAATTGTTAAATCTTAATTTGTAATTGATAATTGCTCATTGCATTTTTTTTTTAACTTTGTTTTTGAAAAAATAACCCCAATATTAGATGGAAAATTTTATTGTATCAGCACGAAAATATCGCCCTATGGATTTCAAATCCGTTATCGGTCAGCAATCTATTACAACAACTTTAAAAAGTTCAATAAAAAATAATCACTTAGCACACGCATATTTGTTTACCGGACCAAGAGGAGTCGGAAAAACTACATGCGCCAGAATATTTTCCAAAACAATAAATTGCAATAACAGAACTTCCGAATTTGAAGCTTGTAACGAATGCGAATCGTGCAAATCGTTCAATGAAAATCGTTCATACAATATTCACGAACTTGATGCAGCCTCCAATAATTCTGTTGAAGATATTAGAAGTTTAATAGAACAAGTACGCATTCCACCGCAAATTGGAACGCACAGCGTGTATATAATCGACGAGGTTCACATGCTTTCGACACAAGCATTTAACGCATTTCTAAAAACACTTGAAGAACCGCCGGAATATGCAATATTTGTTCTTGCAACAACAGAAAAACATAAGATTATTCCTACAATTTTATCGCGTTGTCAAATTTTTGATTTCAACAGAATTAAAGTTGAAGATTCTGTTAAATATTTGACTTATGTTGCAGGAAAAGAAGGAATTGAAGCAGAAACCGATGCTCTCAATATAATTTCGCAAAAAGCCGACGGAGCAATGCGCGATGCATTATCATTTTTTGACCAAATTGTGAGTTTTGCCGGAAATAAAATTACATATCAAGATGCAATTGATAATTTGAATGTGCTTGATTATGATTATTATTTTAAACTTACAGATTATTTTTTGAAAAATGAATATACAAATACACTTCTTACTTTTAATGAAATTTTAGACAACGGATTTGATGGAAATCATTTTATTACCGGACTAAGCAGTCATTTTAGAGATTTGTTGGTTTGTAAAAATCCCGAAACTGTTGAATTAATTGAAGTTGGAGAGAATATAAAACAAAAATATTTACTGCAATCTGCAAAATGTTCTGTAGATTTTCTTTTGAGAGCAATGGATATTTCCAATAATTGCGATTTATCATATCGCGACAGCAAAAATAAACGATTGTTGGTTGAATTATCTATGCTGAAAATTTGTAATATTTCTAAAGCTATAGAAAAAAAGGCTAATTCCGCCGAAATTGCAAGAACCGTTGAGCAAAAATCAAATGTTGCTGAAAAATCAGTTGCAAATTCTGTTGTAAAAAATGTTGTTTCCGAAGAAAAACAAGTCAGCAAACCTGCCGAAGTTAAAACCGAAAAAACTTTAGGCTCGGGAATTTCACTAAAAAAACCGATTGTTCCCGCAAATGAAAATGCAGAAAAAAGTAAATTATCCGAAAACACAACAAACACAGGTGTTGCAACTCAGGAAGAAATGATAAAAGCTTGGGAAATTATGCTTGAAAGTATAAAATCAACTCCGAGAATGTATAACACTTTAAAAGGAAAAAATCCCGTTACAGAAGGAAATAATCTTTTTACTGTTGATGTAAACGGTCAACTTTTGCTTGATGCTCTTGAAACAAGAAAAGGAAAACTTGTTGAAAGTCTTAGAAATATATTAAAAAAGAATATTGAATTGAAATTTGTTTTGAGCGATGAAATTCCTGAATCTTTATCGAAACAACCTTATACCGACAAAGAAAAATATAACCATTTAAAAGATAAAAACGAAAATCTTGAAAAATTCAGAGACACATTCGGCCTGGATTTTTAGAAAATCCCTCAGATTTTAATGCTGAGGGGTGGATGGATTTTTGATAATGTGCTAATTTGCTAATGTACTAATTTGAAAATGTGTAAACATGCAAAAATCCGTTAAATCAGTTTAATCTGTGTTCTATTTAAAATTATTCAATGGTTCAAATATACAACGGCGAAGCCCTCACCAAAGGTAATTATACAATTTTTTCGCGTCTTTGCTACTTTGTGACAATTTTAAAAAAATCGAAACTTCTTATTAAAAAAAGAGATTGTAAAAATTAATTTTCTACAATCTCTTTATATTTAATGTAATATTTCTATTTACAAAATATTATCAATAATTGAATTTAAAGTTTTGCTTGGTCTCATGGCAATTTCAGCCATTTTGAAATCGGGTTTGTAATATCCGCCAATGTCAGTCGGTTTTCCTTCAGCAGCAGCAATTTCCGAAAGAATTTGAGTTTCATTATCAACTAATTTTTTAGCAATAATTGCAAATTTTTCTTTTAATTCGGCATCTTTGCTTTGAGCTGCTAATGTTTGAGCCCAAAATTCCGCTAAATAAAAATGAGTTCCTCTGTTATCTAATTCGCCTGCTTTTCTTGATGGGGATTTTCCTGTTTCAAGATATTTGCTCACCGCTTCGTCTAATGTTTCGGCAAGAACTAAAGCTCTTTCATTATTGAAATTTCTTCCCAAATGTTCTAATGAAACAGTAAGTGCCAAAAATTCGCCGAGAGAATCCCATCTTAAATGACCTTCTTCTATAAATTGTTGAACATGTTTTGGTGCCGAACCGCCTGCTCCGGTTTCAAATAATCCGCCGCCGTTGAGCAACGGAACTACCGAAAGCATTTTTGCGCTTGTTCCGAGTTCTAAAATCGGGAATAAATCTGTAAGATAATCACGAAGAACATTTCCTGTTACCGAAATAGTATCAAGTCCTTTTCTTATTCTTTCCAATGAAAAATTCATTGCATCAACAAGCGATAAAATGTGTATTTCTATACCTTTTGTATCGTGGTCTTTTAGATATTTTTCTGCTTTTAATATCATTTGAGCGTCGTGAGCTCTGTTTTTATCTAACCAAAATACTGCAGGAGCACCTGTTGCTTTTGCTCTTGTAACTGCAAGTTTCACCCAATTTTGAATCGGAATATCTTTAGCTCTCGACATTCTCCAAATATCGCCGGCTTCAACATTATTTTCCATTAAAACTTTTCCGTTAGCATCAATTACTTTTACTGTTCCGTCAACAGGAATTTCAAAAGTTGTTGGGTGCGAACCGTATTCTTCAGCTTTTTGAGCCATTAAACCAACGTTTGAAACACTTCCCATTGTTGCAGGATTAAATGCTCCGTGAACATTGCAATTATCTATAACAGCTTGATACATTGTAGCATAACTTTTATCGGGAACCATTGCAAGTGTATCGTGAAGTTTATCGTCTGTTCCCCACATTCTTCCGCCGTCTCTGATTACAACAGGCATTGATGCGTCAACAATAATATCGTTCGGAACATGAAGATTTGTAATTCCTTTTGCAGAATCAACCATTGCCAATTCGGGGTGATTTGAGTAAACAGCTTTTATATCTGCTTCAATTTCAGCTTTTTTATCGGCAGAAAGACTTTGTATTTTTGTAAAAATATCTCCTAAACCGTTATTTAAGTTAACTCCGACAGATTTTAATGTATCTGCATGTTTTTCAATAGCTTCTTTATAAAAAACAGAAACGGCATGACCAAACATAATCGGGTCGGAAACCTTCATCATTGTGGCTTTTAAATGTAATGAAAGAAGAAGATTTTCTTTTTTTGCGTTTTCGATTTGTTCTGCATAAAAACTTCTCAAAGCATTTTTACTCAAAAATGTAGCGTCGAGAATTTCGCTGTCTGATGCTTTTAGTCCGTTCTTAAGAGTAGTTTTATTTCCGTTTTTGTCGAATAATGCAATTTCGAAATCAATTGCTTTATCAACAGTTACAGATTTTTCGTTTGAATAAAAATCACCCGATTTCATAAATGCAACTCTTGTTTTTGAATTATCCGGCCAAGGTTTCATCATTCTGTGCGGATTTTTTTGAGCAAACTTTTTAACAGATACAGCAGCTCTTCTGTCAGCGTTTCCTTCTCTAAGAACAGGATTTACGGCACTTCCTAAAACTTTTGCGAAACGTTCTTTTATACTTTTTTCTTCTTCAGTTTTCGGATTTTCAGGATAATCAGGAATTTTGTAGCCTTTTTCTTGCAATTCTTTTATTGCTGCTTGAAGTTGCGGAATTGAAGCGCTTATGTTTGGAAGTTTTATAATATTTGCTTCCGGTGATTGAGTAAGATTTCCGAGTTCCGATAAATTATCGGAAATTTTTTGTTCTGCAGTTAAATTCTCAGGAAAATTAGCAATTATTCTTCCCGACAATGAAATATCTCTTGTTTCAACTACTACTCCGGCTGCTTTTGTAAAAGCATTTACAATAGGCAGTAAAGAATATGTAGCCAAAGCCGGAGCTTCGTCAATTTCTGTCCAGATGATTTTTAATGTTTGAGTTGTCATTTTTTTGAAATTATTTCTGTTGATAAATATTTTATTTAGTTATTAAGATATAACAGTGTATTTAATTGTTTGTGTATGTGTTTTATACAATAAATATTTTTGATTTTTATACTTTTTTTAGCATGCTCAAATGTAGTTAAATATCAAATATTTTCCAAACCTAAACTTTATACAGAAATTTTCTTTTTCTAAATTATAAGTTTATTTTAATTTTCATTTGTTTTAATTATTTGCTATAGTGTATTGATAATAAATAATATATATAATTTAAATTTAAAAATTATTTGACTTATTTTAATGATATTATTAAATATAACAATTT
>DZBS01000108.1 GCA_022729995.1 Draconibacterium orientale
GAGACGACTTGCGGTCGTCTCAAAAATAAAAAAAATGTTTCAAAATATCATTTTATGTATTATCCGGGATAAGCATATTAAACATTATATTGAATTTAAATATTTTAATCAAATTTGAATTTTAAGTAAATAGTTCAATATCAGCAATATAACTCCAACAACTAACAGATTATAAAGATAAAATACAAATCGAGCATGAAAATCCATTTCTTATTGCATAAATTTCAATTTGAAATAAAAAGTTACATTTCAATTATTGTAATACTTTCATTTTTTTCGTGCAAGCAAATCGAACACTCGAAAATTGAATTTACCGAATTTCCCGAAACAATAAATAAAAGTACCGAACTCAGATTATTTGAAGGAAAAGTGCAATACGCCTGCACATACACCTTCGACAGCATTTTGGCAGCAATAGATCCGTGGACGGAAAGAGGCTTTTGCATAAAGTATTACAACAAAACTACAATGAAATATCTCGGACAAACGGGGCGAATAGGTAAAGCCCCCGATGAAATTATCCGTCCGATGTACCCGACAATTGACAGAACCGGAAAACGGATTTTTATAGTTGATGAAGGTCGCAACAGAAAAATATTTGAGTATTCTGTCGAAAAATCGTTGAAAGACACAAGTTATATACCAAAAGCAATTTTTGAAATCGGAATGAACTGTTATTATGCTTCCGATTTAACTTATTGCGACAATGATTTGTTTTCTTTCAAATATTCACAAACCCACGAAGATTCTACCGAATATTTAAACTCATTTATAGACTTAAAAGAAAGAAAAATTGATTCATATACGGAGCTTCCGCTAAAAAAAGAAATACCGACCGAAGCATTTTACGACTTTTCAATGAGAAATTCCTGTTATCGCAACGGAATTATTTTTACGGCATTTCAATATCACGATAAAATTATTGCATACGATGCAGAAAACCGAAAAATAATTTTTGAAATCAACGGACCGGATTTAATAAAACCCGAAGTGGAATTGAGGGGCGACAGGTGGGTGCCCGAAAATACGGAAAGAGTCATGACATACACTTCCGTTACGGCAAGCGATGAATATGTTTTCGGTCTGTACTCCGGAGTTTCGGAAACAATTAATAACTATGCACCTTACAGCACAAATATTATCCACGTTTTTGACCATACCGGAAATCCCGTTCGCAAACTTATATTGGACAGGCAAGTTTTACAAATTTCTTACGATGATGAAACAAATTCATTGTTCGGTATATCAGGAAACGAAACGACAATGGAAACAAACGGAATTGTATGGATAGAATTAGGTAGTGGTTAATTATTAATTGTTAATTGTTAATGAAGTAATACTTTGATTTTAAGAAGACTGTGTATGTTATAAAATACAAATAAATTTGTCCTGTTACTCAATAATATTTAAACATTATCTTTTATGAAAAAAATCTTATTCTCAACTTTCTTATTGTCAATCACAATGTCATTTGTTTTTGCACAAGATGCACCAAAAAAATGCGATTGCGACCCTGCTTTGTGGAAAACCACAAACAAAAGCGATAATGCTGTTTACGCATCGTATTTCAAAACCGAAAAAGAACGCGGGAAGTATTTAACCCATTTCGAGTTTTCGGAAAACAACAAAGAAGGAAAAAATTTTGAATGTGTACTGAACTCTGCTTTCACATACCGATTTAATGTTTATCTTTCCGATAAATCGGCGAAAAAAGCAACATTACAGCTATTTAACAAAGAAAAAAAATTAATTTCCCAAAAAATTTTTGAAAGCAAAGATAATTTCGGGTTTATTGATTTTAAACCCGAATCCGCAGGCGAATTTTACTATACCGTAGTTTACGAAAATGAGGAAAAGGGCTGTGCGATTGGTTATTTGTTCATACTTTTATAAAAATAGTGATATTTAAAAAATAGACTGTGCGAAACCTAAAAATTCGGATACTCTTATTGGTATTTATTGTTTTTTTTGCGGCTTGCAATTCACCGGAGGAAAAGCGGGAGAAAAATATTTCTGAAATTTTGAACAAGTTGCAGGGAAAAAAGTTTACATTCCCGGATTCGGTTCAAGTGATTTACAAAGACAGTTTGTACGGAGCTGAAAAACTTAAACCGTTGCTGAAAAAAAAGTATAAAATAACCGCTAAGATATACGGCGACTGTCATGTATGCGTTGAATCGTTAAAGAAATGGGAAGAGCAAATCATAAATAAATGCGACACCGGACGCGTTGCGTTTTTATTTTACATTTATGTAACAAAATTGTATTCTTTTCGGGCGGATTTATATCAAAAAATTACTTTGGATTATCCGCTGATATTAGATTCTGCCGATTATTATATCAGAAATAATAATTTGGAAAATTACGATGAACGATTCCAAGATTTTATGTTAGATAAGGAAAATCGTATAAAAATTATAGGAAATCCCTTAGACAATCCTCAACTTGCGGAACTGTATCTAAACGAATTGACGAAATAATCCGGTTTTAATTCATAAAATTTCAAAAATATAAATTCTAAATGCAAGTTTTTTTCGATAGTTTCAAATTGATATTATTTTTATACACGGTTTCGGTATTGCTGGCATCGTGCAGCGAAAACAGGGCAAATAAAACAGACATATCGGCAACAGCAACCGAAAAAGCTCCTGTAACAACTGAAATTGCAGAGCAAAAATCGTTTTACTCCGAATTATTTTCCAACGGAAAAATTCAATCGGAAGAGATGAGCGAAATCAGATTTGAAATTTCGGGCAAAATAAGCGATGTTTCGGTAAAACAAGGACAATCAGTCCGAAAAGGCGAAGTACTCGCCCTGTTGGACCTTACAAATTCGGAAATTGAATACGAACGGGCAAAAATAAATGTAAAGAAAGCAAAAACAGAATTTGAAAATTTACTTATCGGTCAAGGTTATAACATAGAAGATACCGCAAAAATTTTGAAAACTCAACTCGAAATTGCTTTGATGAAATCGGGATATGCAACCGAATTATTGAATTTAAAAGAAGCAAAAGCCAAATACGAATCTTCGACTGTAAAAGCTCCGTTTTCGGGGCAAATTGCCAATGTGAAATTTCAAAAACATAATTCGGTAAACAACGGAGATGTATTTTGCACTTTGATTAACAATACCCGCCTTGCGGTGAATTTTGCTTTGTTTGAAAGCGAAAGAAAAACGATATACGAAAATCAGGAAGTTGAAATTATCACGGTCGGCGGGCAAATTTTTAAAGCACGTATTTCACAAATAAATCCGATAATAGATGCGAACGGACAATTTCAAGTGAAAGCTCTGTTGTCTAAATTCGACGAACAGGCAGTTGTAGGAATGTCGGTAAAAGTAATTGTAAAAACGAAAATTCCGAATCAAATAGTCATACTTCGCTCGGCACTGGTTACCCGGCAAAACAGAGATGTCGTTTTTACGTGTGTTGCAAACAAAGCACAATGGAATGATGTTGTAATATCTTCCGAAAATTCCGATTTTTATGCCGTTGCTTCCGGCTTAAAAGTCGGCGATACTATAATAACAAGCGGAAACGTAAATTTGTCGCATGATGCGGAAATCGAAATCATCGAAAACAAAAAATAATCGTTTTACGAATGATTAAATTTCTGATAAATAAGCCGATAGGTGTCGGGACAACATATTTTGCCTTACTGTTGCTTGGTATTGTTGCATTTTTCAAAATGCCTGTTTCCTTGTTGCCGGATATCGACATTCCCGAAATTTCCGTCAAAATAGATTATGCCGATGCTTCGGGGCGGCAGATTGAAAATAATATTGTCGAAAAATTACGTGTTAATTTATTGCAACTGAATAATTTGAAAGATATTTCCACCAATTCGGTTGACGGCTGTGCGGAAATCATTCTGAAATTTAACTACGGAACCAAGATAAATTACGCCTTTCAACAGGCGAGCGAACAGGTTGAAAAGACAATGGTGTATTTGCCCAAAGATATGCCATATCCGGTAATCACAAAATCTTCGATAAGCAGCATTCCGCTCTTTTATTTGCATTGCAGCTATAAAACCGATTCGGTAACAGCCGGCAGTACAAAAAATTTCAGAGATTTAAGCTCTTTGATAACAAAAGTTATAAAGAAGAGGGTAGAGCAATTGCGAGAAGTTGCCATTGCCGATATTTCAGGAACCGTAGGAACTCAAATAGAAATAATCCCGGACAAACTGAAAATGAATGCTTTCGGAATTTCGGAAAACGACATCATCAACAAGATAAAATCGCAGGAAATAAATTTCGGAAATATTAGCATAAACAACGGAAATTACCAATATACGCTCAAAACTTCGCAAAATATCAAGGATATAAACGAATTAAAAAAACTTTTATTCAAATCCGGAAATCAAATACTGAAATTTGAAGATTTTGCAGAAATCAAGCTTACGGACCAAACTCCTCATGGTCTTACGTTTTCGGGAAACAAGCCTGCTGTAAGTCTTGCCGTTATTAAACAATCCGATACTCAGGCGGGAGATTTGATGAAAAACATTGATATTCTTTTGAAAGAATTTGAGAAGGATTATCCCGAAATTACTTTTGAAATGTCGAAAAATCAGAACCTGATGATTGAAAATTCGATGTCTAACATGGTTTATTCATTGATTATCAGTGCGATTTTGGCATTTGCCGTTTTGGTATTTTTTATCGGAAATTTCAGATCGCCGATGGTTATCGGCATCGGAGTTCCGATTTCTTTGATTGTCAGTTTTGTCTTTTTTTACCTTTTCGGAATATCTATAAACCTTGCAACACTTTCGGGTATGACGCTTGGTTTGGGAATGATGATCGACAACTCGATTATTATTATCGACAATATAAACCGCTATCAAAGCGAAGGTAAAAATTTGCAGGAATCGTGTATAAAAGGTACGGAAGAATTGATACGCCCGCTTTTAAGTTCGACACTTACGTCTATTGCAGTTTTTCTTCCGCTTACTTTACTCAGCGGAATATCCGGTGCACTGTTTTATCAACAGGGAATTGCAATTGCAATTTCACAATTGGTTACATTCGCGGTGGCAATTACTTTATTACCTGTTTTTTATGCTGTTTTTAATAAAAATTACCGAAAACAGGAATCCGTCAATCGAATGAAATTTATAATGCCGTCGTACAACAAAAGTGTAAATTTCATTTTTCGACATCAAAGAATATCAGTTATTTTGTTCGTTATTTTAACATTATCACAAATATATCTGTTTAAAATATTGCCAAAATCGGAACTGCCGGTTGTCGAGCAAGATGATTTTTCGTTAATCGTAGATTGGAACGAACCGATATTGTTGGACGAAAACATAAAAAGAACAAAAATTATTTCGGAAAAATCGCAAAACCTGATTTCTCAATCCATTACCTTTGCAGGCAAACAGAGTTTTTTTATTGCCAAACACAGTCCGCAAAGCAACTCGGAATCCGAAATATATTTCAAAGCCGGAAATTATGACAATGCCGAGATTTTAAAACAACGATTAAGTGATGAAATAATTAAAAAATTTCCAAATGCCAAATTCAAAATTTCGGAAAAAGAAAACGCTTTCAAATATATTTTTGAAAACAATCAAGCGAATTTTGAAGTACGGCTGAGAAATAAAAGTTCGGGAAACTCTCCAAATCCGGAAAATATTGCGGAAATTATCAATGAAATAGGAAAAAATTATCCACAGTCGGAAAACCGAAACACTGAAATTGTAAAAAATATTGAAGTAAAGGTTGATATTGAAAAAATGTTGCTTTTTGATATTGATTTTGCCGACCTATACGAACAACTTGCAACTTTAACAGGAAATAACGAAATCACTAAATTAAAAAGCAACGACAGTTATATTCCGTTAATTTTAGGAAATAAATCAAACGATTTGAATTCAATTTTATCGGGTACAATAAAAAACCAATCCGGCACCCGATATATGTTGAAAGATTTTGTTACAACACGCGAAGTTACGGATATAAAACATATAACGGCAGACAAAGACGGCGAGTTTTTTCTTATAAAATTAGATGTCGAAGATTCCGAAAATACACAAGCTCAAAAGAAAATTGAAGAAATAACCGATAAAACCCAAACATTAAAAGCCGGTTTTTCGGGTACGCATTTTTCCAATTACGAAATGATTTATGAATTATTTTTTGTTTTTTCGGTTTCTTTGTTATTAATATATTTTATACTCGCCGCACAGTTTGAATCGCTTGCAACCCCTGCAATAATTTTACTTGAAATACCGATAGATGTTGCCGGGTCGTTGCTTTTCCTGTACATATTCGATATGTCGATAAATGTGATGTCGCTTATCGGAATAATTGTACTGATAGGAATTGTGATAAACGATTCTATTCTTAAAATTGATACAATAAACCAATTAGTTATGGAAAAAGCAGGTTTGCTTCATGCAATAAAAAAGGCGGGACATCAACGTTTACAGCCTATTCTGATGACAGCTTTTACAACGGTTTTCGCAACTTTCCCATTTCTTTTTATTTCGGGAGCCGGCAGCGATTTGCAAAAACCGCTTGCCGTTTCGCTTATCGGCGGTATGTTGGTCGGAACAATTGTCAGTTTAACATATATTCCGTTTTTCTACTATTTATTGACACGAAAGAAACACATTGAAAAAAAAATTGCAAACGACTGATAAATGATATCAAAAAAAAATATTTTTTTTTATTTTCTAACCGCATCTTCGACCGTATTCATTATCATTCGGCTCGAAATATATCATTTTATTTTTGCTCTTTCGTTTTGGTTAATTGGTTTAATATTAATGAAATACCAAATAAAAATTTACAAAAAAGTAAGTTTTATCATTAAATTTATATTAAGTATTGTTACCGGTTTATTTGTTATCATTTTTCTGCGGACATTTGTTTTCGAAATCCTGACCATACCCTCAAATTCTATGTTTCCGTCCGTTTGTGTGTCCGATATGGTTTTTGTGAATAAAATAAATTCACCTTTTCAATTAAGCAAAAATGATATTCCTTGGGTCGGCATATTTTACAAAAACAGTAAGCCGACAAACAAGATAAATACTCAGCCGGCTTATGCAAAATTAAACGATGTTTTGGTTTTCAAACACCCGATAAACAATAAAATATACATAAAAAGGTGTGTCGGATTGCCGGGCGAAACCATTACAATAACCGGCAACGATTTTACAATCGGGGGACGTAAAACGATTAAATCTCCGCAATATCTTATAAAATTTTATTTTTCTAATCGCATTAAAACCAAGAATTTTGTATCTACGCTAAAACGTGATAACTTTGAAATGGTTGATACATTTCAAAATTTTATAATTTTTGAAACCGAAAATTTATTTTCGGTATTAAAAACTAAACTTGCAGACTCCGTTATCTGCCTAAACCACAAGTTTCCAAAAGTAAATATTGAAAATTCCGAATCAAATTCGGAGATATATTCTTTACAAATTCCCGCAAAAAATATAAAAATCAGTCTTTCTCCGAAAAATATTCAAAATTATAAGAGAATTTTGGAAAAACATGAGGATCAAACTGTGAAAATATCAAAAAATATCATTTACTTAAATGGTAAACCGACTAACTCATTTTTATTCCAAAACAACTATTACTTTGTTATGGGTGATAACAGACAAAATTCGGAAGATTCACGAACATGGGGCTTTTTACCGGAAAATCAAATTACGGGAAAAGCAGAATTTATTTTATTATCGAAAAAATTGAAAAAAGAACGTTTTTTGAAAAATTTAGATTAAACTTGAAAAAGAACAACTCCGTATCTGATACTAAGACATTCTATTCGCCTTTTGCGATTATTATTTATTTTATAATATTTTCAATTGTGGGTTTGTACCTGATTCCACAGTTGAGAATAAAATTTTTGCCGCACGAAGCACCGAAAACCCTGCAAGTTTCTTTTACGTTCCCCGATGCGTCTTCCGAAAACGTTGAGCTTCATGTTACTTCGGTACTTGAAAACGTAATTTCAACAATTGACGGAATAAAAAATATTTCATCGGAATCAGTTCAATCGGCAGGAAATATTACCGTGGAATTTGAAGATAATAAAGATATTGATTTCGGTCGTTTTGAAATTACAACACTTATAAAGAGTGTCTATCGCAAATTACCACCCGAAGTTACGTACCCTGTTGTAACTAATCCGTCCGAAGAGAAAAACGCAATAATTATATACACATTAAATTCGGAATATGACGATGAAACAACCTATAATTATGCCGTTGAAAAAATAAAACCGCTTTTGGCTCAAACTCAGGGTGTTGAAAATATAACCGTTTCGGGCTGTAATCCTAAAGTTTGGCACGTAATTTTTAACGAATCATTAATGCAAATCTACAATCTGTCGGCTTCGGATTTAAGCAATAAAATAAATGATTTTGTACAAAAATACGATTTGGGTTTGCTCAAAGTCGGCATTTCGGACTCCATAAATTATAGAATAAAAGCAACGGTAATTTCAAACATTATTTCATTAAAAAATATACCGATTACTAAACTAAAAGATAAAATTTTATATCTTGGAGATTTGGCAAAAATTGAATATTCGGTCGATAAACAACGCAATTTTTCAAGAATTAACGGTCTAAATTCAGTATCAATTGCCGTTTATCAAGATAAAAATGAGAATATTATTTCACTGACAAAAAAAATCAACGACAAAATAAAGACCCTGAAATTAC
Source organism: Draconibacterium orientale (assembly GCA_022729995.1). Classification (GTDB taxonomy): domain Bacteria; phylum Bacteroidota; class Bacteroidia; order Bacteroidales; family JAADGE01; genus DZBS01. Next base: position 8,704 of record DZBS01000108.1, read on the forward strand.
CGCCAAAATTTCACTTAAAAAAAACTCATAATGCCGCTGATTTTGTAACCGACGAATTAAATCTGATTCTGGTCAGAACTCTTATCTCCCTATGTCTGATTCTGCTTTTGTTGTATGCAGTTTCACGAAGAATTGAAATAATAATAATCGCCGCGGTAAGCCTGATTGTAACAATTTTAACCTCAGCTGTTTTTTATAATTTTTTTCATTTTGATATAAATATTTATTCGCTTGCGGGTATTTCCATGTCTGCGGGAATGATTGTTGATAATATAATAATGGTATCGGAACACCTGAGAAACAGAAATAATAAAACCATTTTTCGCCCTCTTTTCGCTTCAACAACGGCAACAATAAGTACACTTTCATTAATTTTTTTTATCAACGAAAACGAACTGAAAATTTTATCGCAATTCGGCACGGCAATAGTCATTAACTTAGCTGTTTCTTTGCCTGTTGCATTATTTTTGATTCCGGCTCTGTTCACAAAGTTCAATATCACCGGCAACAAAAAGAAACCTAATTTTAACCGTTTGAGGCTAATCTCAAAAATTAAATCAATTTATCGGCATGTAATAAAATTTATGCTGAAACATAAGGCAGTATCAGTTATTTTTATTGTTTTACTTTTCGGGTTGCCCGTTCATAAATTACCGAATAAAATAGACAGTAAAAATATCACGGCTCAAATATACAACAAAACATTTGGCAGCCGCTGGTACAAACTGAATCTTAAAAGTACGGTGAATACTTTTTTGGGCGGCAGTTTGCACCAATTTACAAAGAAAATTTTTGAAAACTCATCAATAAAAGAGCCTGAAAAAACGAGGCTTTCGATAAAAGCGAACTTGCCGGAGGACATGAAAATTGAACATTTGAATGAAGTATTTACTCGAATGGAAGTATTTTTAAAACAATTTAAGGAAATAGACTTTTTTTGTACCGAAATTAATGAATACAACCAAAATTCGATTTCCGTTTTCTTTAAAAAAGAATACGAAACAAGCAATTTTCCGGCATTTCTGAAAAATGAAATTATTAAAAAAGCCCTAAAATATGATAACATAGAATGGAAAATAGACGGTGCCGGAAATGGATTTTCGAATTCGCTGTATGCCCCCGTAAAAAGTGCGGTAATTTTTATTACAGGGTATAATTACGAAGAATTGATGAGGCATTCAGACAAATTGACAAAAAAATTAAAGCAAGACCCCGATGTGAGCGGTATAACGGTTTCTGGAAATATTTATAAGTTCTTTGCGGTCGAAAAATATAATTATCAAATAGAATTTAAGGAAGAAAATATTACTGACGACGATATTTCCAAATTATTAATAATAAATAGTTTAATAAATAAGACTGAAATAAGTCAAAATATAACCTTTGGGGAGAAAACCGAAAAATTAATAATTAAGTCCGACAAATCCGAATCATATAATATTTCGGCTTTTGAAAATCAGGTAATAAAGTACGATTCCGTACAATTCAAATTCCCGGAATACCTTGCAATCGGCAAGCAAGTTTGCCCAAAAAGTATTTATAAAGAGAATCAGGAATTTAGAATAATTATTGGGTTTAATTATGTTTCAATGGGAGGTGCATTGACAAGATACGTAAATACACTTGTCGATGAAACAAATGCCGAATTGCCCTTTGGATATAAGTCTTTTACAGAATTGGATTCGGGATTCAAATCAAATAAATCAAAAAAAATATTATTTATACTTGCGGCAGTGTTGATTGTTTTTATTATTTGTGCAATTCTTTTCGAGTCTTTCAAACAATCCCTAATCGTAATTTCACTGATTCCGATTTCATATATCGGAGCTTTTTTTACATTCTCATGGTTCAATATCAATTTCGACCAAGGAGGATATGCTTCCTTTTTCTTGCTTACGGGAATTACCGTTAATTCCGCAATTTATCTGATTAACGATTTCAATACAATTATTAAATATAGAAATATTTCACATTCGGAAGCATATTTGAATGCTTTTAATTATAAAATAAACCCAATTTTACTTACCGTTATTTCAACATCTCTCGGTTTGTTACCATTTGTTTTTTCACATGAAAATAATGTTTTTTGGCGTGCATTTTCTGTGGGCACAATAGGCGGTTTGATTTTTTCGATGTTTGCTGTTTTAATTTACTTACCTGTGTTAATGCTCCCGAAACAAAAGACCGGTAAAAGTTGAATTGCATTATCCGGAAATTTACTGCTCAAATATTCTCACCATATCTTAAAAAATATTCTAAAAAGTTTCATTTCGGCTCACATCTAATCTCAAAAAAACGAACAACATCACC
>DZBS01000109.1 GCA_022729995.1 Draconibacterium orientale
GATTGGAACTGCATCAGAGAAATATATATTATGATTTAACACTGTAACCGGGTTTGATAAGTTTATCAGATATGAACCAACGCCTCCTTTAACTTTTTCTTTTCCGGCCAGTTGGATATTTTGGAAAATATTGTTGAGGATTAACACGTCAGTTGAATTTAGACTGCCAATGTTAAGGTTTACGCCTTCATATACTCCTTCAATTAAAGTAGAATTATGATAAATTCTTAAAATTTGATTGTTGTCAAAATTAAGTGCTGTTGATAAAGTGGCATAACTATAGCTTATTTTTATCATATTATTAACAACCAATACTTGAGCAATGTTGTCAAAAGCTTGAATTCCATGGCTTGAATTCATTGCACTAAGTTCAATTTTATTTGAATTTATTTGAGCAATACCTAATTTACTTCCTGAAACTAATACTCCGGTGGCATCCGGAGAACCTGAATTTGCAGAAATAATATTTTTTGCTACAGTAACAGAATTTTGGTTAATACTTTCAATTCCTGAAGTGTAGAAACTTAAGATATTATTTCCGGCAAACATATTTTGTTCTTCACCCGTTGTATAGCCTTTAAAAAAGATTCCTGTTGTACCGTTATTAATCGTGCAATTGGTTATTTTAATATTGGAGCAAACATAAATTGAAGTTGTTTCGTTATGGTGAATCACACTTTTACTTTCACCTACAGAATTAGAAAATATTCCGTTAATAATACTATTATCAATTGATATATTGCTTGTATTTCCTAAAAATTCAATTACTGTTCCAATTTCACTAATTGAGTTTGAATTTGAAATGTTTAATCCCTCTAAATATATGTTTTTAGAATTTTTAAATTCAACAACATAATTCGAATCAACGCTTAAAGGAAGAAAATTTATATTTACCGAACCGAGTTGATTTTGAGGTTTAAAAAAAATTGTATCCGAATTATTCAGATTGTCAAAAGAAATCTGTTCGTTATAAACGCCGTCTGCAATTAAGAATGTTACGTTTCCTGCAATTCCGTTTGTTTGAATATCGGTAATTGCTGCATTTATTGTTAAATAATCTCCACCGCCGGCAGAGTTGATTATCTTTGTTCCGGTAATTTGCCCGAATACATTGTTATTCAGAAAAAAAACCAACAAAATTATAAAAGTAAATTTTATTGTTTTCATAGTTTAAGTATTTAATTAAAAAAAAGTTTTTGTTATTTTTAGAATCAATAAGAATACAAATTTCCATTTTTTTTTTTTAATATTTAATTCTCTTTATCAAAAACATTAATAAAACAATCAGTTCATTTTAAATTTAGAAAAAGTTAGATAGATTTTAAAATTTTCTGTTTTTGAATTTAAAATTGTTTCAAAGATGTTTATCAACATAGATTTTAAATTAAAAATATATCTTTGTAAAATATTTTAATTTAAAAAGAGTTTAGTTTTTATTTAAAATTGTAATTTAAAGTGATATGAATAAAGTCTTTTCATCAAAAATATTTATTTTTTTTGCTATTATTCTGCTTTTTTCGGCAAATGTTAAAGCTCAAAACCAAATGCAAGGAAATTTAGTAAAATGGATTTCTATTGAACAAGCCGACAGTTTGTTTAAAATCAATCCAAAACCAATTTTTATTGATGTATACACAGAATGGTGCGGTTGGTGTAAGAAAATGGCTGCTGTTACTTTTTCAAATAAACCTATAGCCGATTATTTGAATACAAATTTTTATCCGGTCAGATTTGATGCAGAAGGCTTTGATACAATTAAATATCAAGGGAAAACATATACAAATCCCGGAGGTTATAATCAATCAAAACACGATTTTGCAAAATTTATTTTAAACGGAAGATATTCGTTTCCCACAATTGTTTATATCGACAGAAACAAACAGATTAATCCGGTTCCGGGATATATGGAACCGCTTGATATTGAGCCTTTATTGGTGTTTTTTTCGGAAGATGTTTATGTAAATACAAATTTTAATGATTTTGAACTTTTATATCAATTTAAATTTTCTGTTTCTTATAAAAAGAAGATTGATGAGTTAAAACCCGAACAAAAACTTGATACTTTGGGTGTTGTAAAATGGTTAAATCCGCAGGAAGCTTATGATGCAAGTCAGAAAAACGGAAAACCGATTTATTTTCATTTATATACCGATTGGTGCGTATCTTGCAAAATTGAAGATGTTGTGTATAAAAATTCTGTTGTTGCGAATGTTTTGAATACAAAATATAACCCTGTGAATTTTAATGCAGCTTCTCAAATAACTTATAATTTTTTTGGTCAGGAATTTAAAGGAAACGGTGTTAATAATCCGCATGCTCTCACTTATGCTTTGTTAAAAGCAAGTTTTAAATTTCCGGCAGATATTTATATTACTTCAAAAGGAAATGTTATTAACGAAATGCACGGTTTTGTAGGTTCAACATTAATGGAAAGTATTTTGGAATATCTTTACGACGAGAAATATAAAACTGTTAAATTTGAAGATTTTTTAAAGACTTTTCAATCTAAAATTAAAAAATAATTATGTCGATAATAAAATCTGTCAGAGGTTTTACACCAAAATTTGGAGAAAATTGCTTTTTTGCCGAAAATTCTGTAATAATTGGCGATGTAATTACCGGAAACGATTGCAGTTTTTGGTTTAATGCCGTTATCAGAGGCGACGTAAATTCGATACGAATAGGTAACAAAGTAAATATTCAAGACGGAGCAACTATTCATACTACTTTTGAAAAAACTGTTACAATTCTTGGCGATAATGTTTCTGTTGGTCATAATGCGGTTGTGCACGGTGCAAAAATCGAAAAAAATGTTTTGATTGGAATTGGAGCAATAGTTTTGGATAATGCTGTTGTGGGCGAAAATACAATAATTGCCGCAGGAGCTTTGGTTAAAGAAAACCAAATTTGCGAACCTAACTGTATTTACGCAGGAGTTCCGGCAATAAAAATTAAAGCTATTGATACCGAACAAACACAACATTATATTGAAAGAATTGCAAATAATTATTTAATGTATTCGGATTGGTATAAATGAATGAATTAACTGAATTAACGGAATTAACCGAATTAACCGAATTAATTGAATTAACTGAATTAACTGAATTAACTGAATTTACAGAATTAACTGAATGATTTAATTATACAAATATACAATTATACAATTATACAATTATACAATGATATAATGATGTAATGAATGATTGACTTATAGTATTAAAAGTATCAAAAGCTAAAAGCTAATAAACAAAAAGATTAATAGAATGAAAAAAATATTTATAGTATTGATATTTGCAATAGCATTTATCTCTTGCGAAGATGTAATAGATTTTAAATTGAAAAACGTAGAACCTCAGATTGTAATTGAAGCAAAATTATTCGATAAAATTACACCGGCAACAGTTATTTTAAGTAAAACAACCGATTTTTTCGGCGAACCGGAATTTATTACAATTTCGGGAGCCGACGTTAGTATTTCTGATGATTTGGGAAATAAAATAATTTTACCCGAAACGGAATCAGGTGTTTATTCTCAATTATTTTTCGGAACAGTCGGCAGAACTTACACTTTAAACGTTACGATAGAAAATACCACATTTTCGGGAACTGCAAAAATGCTCGAACCGTTAAAAATTGATTCTTTAACTTACCAATATTCCGAATTTAGTTTTCCTATGCAGGAAGAAGGTTATCAAGTTAAATCTTATTTATCAAACAAATCGGAAATAAAGGATTACGGACAATTTGTGTTTTATTTAAATTCACAAAAAAGTCTCACATTTTATCTTTTTGATGATACTTATGTAAACGGAAATCAAATGGATTATTTGTTTTATGACAAGTTTCTAAGTTTAAATGATACTGTTGCAGTTCAAATGCTTACATGCGACAGAGGAGTTTACGATTATTTATATACTTTATCGTCAATAACAGGTGAATCAATGCCAAACCAAGGAACGCCATATAATCCCGTAACTAATTTAAATTACGGAGCATTAGGATATTTTGGTGTTTATTCAACCGATACGAAAATAAGAATTATTAAATAATTTTTTTTTCTTAAACCCAAATAAATCAAATAGTTTTATTTTTAAAATTAGCTATTTATTAATTTGGGTTATAGTTTCATTCCTATAACTAAAATATCATCTATCTGTTTTAAATCGCCCATCCATGTTTCTATAAATTCATTTAAAACAATTTTTTGTTTTTGCATGTTTTCATTTTGAATGCTTAACAATAAATTCTGGAATTTAGCTATTTTAAGTTTTCTTCCTTCTTTCCCGCCAAATTGGTCGATGTATCCGTCCGACATCATATAAACAGAATCGCCTGTTTTGTATTTGTAAGTATGATTTGTAAATTCTAAAGGTTCTTTCATGTGAATTCCAATTGGCATTCTGTCGCCTTTAATTGTGTTAATTATTTTATCGGTGTTTGAATCGGAAATTATGTATAAAGAATTATATGCTCCGGAGTATTGAATTTCTTTGTTTGCAGGGTCTATAATTGTTAATGAAATATCCATTCCGTCTTTTGTTTCACGGTCTTTTTGATGAAGAGATTCTATAACTTTATCTCGCAAACTGTTAAGAATCTGGTTTGCATTTGTGGTTTTATCTTTTATAACAATTTCATTTAAAAAAGAAACGCCGAGCATACTCATAAATGCTCCGGGAACTCCGTGTCCGGTGCAATCTGCAGCAGCAATAATTATTTTTCCTGACATTTCTGTCATCCAGTAAAAATCTCCGCTTACAATATCTCTTGGTCTGAAAAGTATAAAATAATCCGGTATTTTTCCCATTAACATTTCTCTGTGAGGAAGCACTGCTTCTTGAATTCTGAGAGCATAAGTTATGCTGTCGGTAATTTCTTTTTTTGCTTTAACGGCAATATCTCTTTGTTCTGTTACAATTTCGTTAATTGATTCTATTTCATCTCTTTGTGCAAGTATTTCTTCGTTTTGTTGTCCTAATTCTACATTTTTCGATTCTATTTCTTTCTTTTGTGCCGAAAGTAATTTGTTTGCTCTTGTTTTTATTCTGTATCCTCGAATTAATACAATTGCAATCACAATCATTAATACAAATCCTAAAGTGAACGACCATATTAAGATATTTTGTCTTTTTATTTCTTCTTTATGAGCAATTTCATCTATCTTTTTTTGTTTGTCGAATTCATATTGCATGCTCAATTCTGTAATTGCTTTTTCATTATTCTTACTGAAAATGCTGTCGTTTAAATTTTTGAAAAGAATATGGTTTTCCACTGCTTTTTTATAATCGCCAAATTCGTAATATGCAGAACTTAGTAATTCCGAGGTCAATTTTAAAGATTCAAAATCCGAATCTCCAACCAGTTTTTTTGATTCTTCCAAAAATTTTATTGCTTCTTTGTAGTTTTTCTTATTATAATAATATTCGCCAATTCCGGAGTAAGAAACTGCCATACCTCTTGAATCTTCAAGTCCTTCAAATATTTCAAGACTTTTATTATAGCTTTCAAACGCTTTATCATAATAACCCAAATTATTTTGAGCATCGCCAATATTGTTATAAGACATAGCCATTTTGTCTTTCAAATCAATTTTTGTGTATAAAGAAAGACTTTTTTCAAAATAACTCAAAGCCAAAATATTATCAGTTTTATTTTCTTTATTTGAAAGATGTATAAAACCTACATTGTTATTAACATCTGCCATTCCGAGAGTGTCTTTTATACTTTCATAAACTTTATATGCCTTATCGAAATATTCTTTAGCTTCTTTTTTCTCATTTCTTGATGCATATACACCGCCAATGTTTGAATATATTTTAGCAAGTTCGCTTTTGCTTTGTAATTGTTCAAAAAACTCGCGACTTTTAAAATAATTTTCAAGAGCATATTTATAATTTCCTTGTTTGTGGTATATTGAACCGATATTCAAATAAGTAACCGCAATTCCTTCTTTATCGCTGGTTTCTTTAAAAACCTCAAGTGCATCGTTATAACTTTTTAATGCGTTTGTGTAATCTTGTTTTGATCTATAAATTACGCCGATATTTACGTAACTTCTTGCAACTCCGCTTTTATCGCCCGATTTTTTGTATGTATCAAGGCTTTTATAAAAATATTCAAAAGCTTTGTCATTTTCTCCTCTGTAAAAATGAATTATTCCTATTGTTTTATATACAAGTGCAACTCCTTTTTCAAAATGAATTTTCGTGCTTAAGTCAAGAGCTTTTTTTGCTAAAACCATTGCGTTTTCGTTGTCTCCGGCTGCCGATTTCATTGCAATATCATTCAGTTCAATAACTTTTGAAGTGTCTGCTTTTTGCTTGTATGCAATATTTATTATACTGTCGGTATAATTTTTTTGTGATATTGAAAATGAATAGTTCAATATTAAAATTATCAGAAAAAAGAAGTGTTTGCGCATTACTAAAAATTTATATTTTAGAAATTTTATTATTTTATCTTTGCAGATATTTTCAATTTTAATGCAATTTAATGCAAAATGACAAATATTGAATCAAAATACAAAGATATTCTTAAAAAAATAAGACTTTTTGAAAACGGACCTGCCTCCGATTTACTAAAAAGTTACGGACTAAATTATGAAATAATTTTCGGTTTATCTATTATAGATATGAAAAAAATTGCAAAAGATATTTTACCCGACCATGAATTTGCCCAATTTTTGAGAACTAAAGATATTAGAGAAACTCATATTTTAGCCGATTTAATTGACGAACCGACTAAAATTACACTTGAAAAAGCCGTTCAAATTATTTTAAAAATAAATAATCTTGAAGCTGCCGAACAAATTTCATATAATTTACTCGTGAAACTCAATTTTGCTCCTCAATTGGCTTTGGAATTAATAAATTCAAATCACGAATATTCCGTAATTACCGGCTTTCTATTAGTTTCAAGATTGAAAATTATTTCTGAACCGGAAGATATTCTTTATTATATTGAAAAAGGAAAAAAATTGTCAAATACAGAAAATTTAATTATTGCAAAGTCAATATCTCGAGCATTTAGAAATATTGCCGGTTTTAATTCGGATTTTAAGAAAAAAGTTATTGAAATTTGCGAAATTATAAAAAGAGAAAATAATACTTTTTCCGATTTAATTTATGAAGAAGTTGTTCCGCTTATATAATTTCTTAAACTTGATTTCTTTAACCGACAAAATCTGTCTTTGCTTTAATTTTGTCTATCATAACCGACAAAAACAGTTATTTTTACAATTATGTCCATCATAACAGACAAGTTTTTTTTGAAATTTAGTTTAACTAATATAAAGAATTTATTGCCTTAACCGTTCAATTTTTTTAATTTCGCGCGTTAAATTTTTTAGAATTTCTTCCAAAAAAATATTATTTATTATGAATTCAAAAAGCTTTAAAGAACATATAATACAGGGAATTCCCGAAATTTTACCTTCTCACAAACAACCGAGAGAAGGCATTAGTCATGCACCTGTTAGAAAAGATATTTTATCGAAAGATGAAAAAACATTGGCCTTAAAAAATGCTTTACGTTATTTCGACAAAAAACATCATTCTATTTTGGCTCATGAATTTGCCGATGAACTTAAAAAATACGGCAGAATTTATATGTACAGATTTCGTCCCGATTATAAAATATTTGCTCGTCCGATTAACGAATATCCTGCAAAATCACTTCAAGCTGCTGCAATAATGCTAATGATTCAAAATAATTTGGACGATGCAATTGCACAACATCCCGACGAACTTATTACTTATGGCGGAAATGGTGCAGTTTTTCAAAATTGGGCACAATATCTGCTCACAATGAAATATCTTTCGGAAATTACCGACGAGCAAACGCTTGCTATGTATTCGGGACATCCTGCGGGTTTATTTCCTTCTAATAAAAATGCTCCGCGAGTTGTTGTTACTAACGGAATGGTTATTCCAAATTATTCTAAACAAGACGATTGGGAGAAATTTAACGCACTCGGTGTTTCGCAATACGGACAAATGACAGCCGGTTCATACATGTATATCGGTCCGCAAGGAATTGTGCACGGAACAACAATTACCGTTTTAAATGCCGGAAGAAAAATTCTTAAAAACGGCGAAACAGATTTAAAAGGAAAACTTTTTGTTACTTCGGGCTTGGGCGGAATGTCCGGAGCACAACCAAAAGCCGGAAATATTGCCGGAGTAATTTCAGTAGTTGCAGAAGTTAACGATAAAGCTTCGGAAAAACGTCATCTGCAAGGCTGGGTCGACGAAATTATTTCAGATATTAATATTTTGGTTGAAAGAGTTAAAAAAGCAAAAGCGGATAAAGAAATTGTGTCCATTGCTTTTAAAGGAAATATTGTTGATGTTTGGGAAAAATTTGCCGAAGAAAATATTTTTGTTGAATTAGGCTCCGACCAAACTTCACTTCATAATCCGTGGGCAGGCGGATATTATCCTGTTGGAATTTCTTTTGAAGAAAGTAATAAAATATTGGTCGAAAATCCGGAACTTTTCAAACAAAAAGTTCAAGAATCTTTGAGAAGACAAGCAATTGCAATTAAAAAACATACCGATAAAGGAACTTATTTTTTTGATTACGGAAACGCATTTTTGCTTGAAGCCGGAAGAGCAGGAGCAGAGATTATGAAAACCGACGGAACTTTTATTTATCCTTCATACGTCCAAGATATTATGGGACCGTTATTTTTCGATTACGGATTTGGTCCTTTCCGTTGGGTTTGCACTTCAGGGAAATCCGAAGATTTAGAAAAATCCGACAAAATTGCGGGTAATGTTCTGCGAAAAATCTCGGAAAAATCGCCGCAAGAAATTAAAACTCAAATGCTTGATAATATTCATTGGATTGACGAAGCCGCAAAAAACAAACTCGTTGTTGGTTCGCAAGCTCGCATTCTTTATGCCGATGCCGAAGGACGAATAAAAATTGCCGAAGCTTTTAATAATGCAATAAAATCCGGCGAAATTTCTTCTCCAATTGTTCTCGGTCGCGATCATCATGATGTTTCCGGAACAGATTCGCCGTATAGAGAAACTTCAAATATATACGACGGTTCGCAATTTACTGCCGATATGGCAATTCAGAATGTTATAGGCGATTCGTTTAGAGGCGCAACTTGGGTTTCTATTCACAACGGCGGCGGTGTTGGTTGGGGCGAAGTGATAAACGGAGGTTTCGGAATGCTTTTAGACGGAAGTTCTGAAGCAGAAACTCGACTAAAAAGCATGCTTTTTTGGGATGTGAATAACGGAATTAACCGTAGAAGTTGGGCAAGAAACGAAGAAGCCGTTTTTGCAATTAAACGAGCAATGGCAGAAAATCCTGATTTAAAAGTTATACTTCCAAATTTTGTTGATGAAAAATTATTGGAAAATATCTTTTAAAAATATCAATTTAACAATTTCTTTTAAAAGTATTTATTGAAATAGGAATTTACAGAATACATACAATTCTTTTAATTAAAAGAAGGCATTGTAAAAATAAATTTACTTCCTTTTCCGGGTTTGCTTTCAACTCGTATTGTTCCGCCGTGTTTGTTAACAAAATCTTTTGTTAATATTAATCCCAAACCTGTTCCTTTTTCATTTTCGGTTCCTAATGTTGAAACATTTTCCGAAATTTTAAATAAATTCTTTTTTATTTCTTTATGAATTCCAATTCCGGAATCTTCAACAATTATTTCTATCATATTATTATTTGCTGCTTGATATGCGTCTATTGAAATTTCACCGCCTTTTTCGGTAAATTTTAATGAATTGGAAATTAGATTTCTTAGAATTGTTAGAAGCATATTTTTATCTGAATTTAAAAAAATATTTTCGGAAACCTTATTCATTAATTTTATGGATTTGTTATTTGCCGATTGTTTGAATAATGTAAAATTTTCTTTTATCGACAGGTGTAAATTTTCTTTTGTAGGATTAAATGTTGTTTTGCCTAATTGCAAATGCGACCAAATTAAAAGATTGTCGACTAATTTGTAGGTATTATATGCACTTTCTTTAATAATATTTATAAATTCTTTTTGTTTTTTGGTGTCGTAATCTTCAAAATTTTCGTGAAGTAAATTTGCAAATCCGAGTATTGAGTTAAACGGACTTTTGAGGTCGTGGGCTATTATTGAAAAAAATTTATCTTTTTCCGAATTCAATTTGAGTAATTCTTTCTCTTTTTTTAATATTTCTTTTTCTGCTTTTTTTTGCTCGGTAATGTCGTGTATAATTGAATGCAAGTATTCTTTTTCTCCAAATAATAATTTTCCGCTGTATACTTCAACATCTCTTGTTTCGCCGTTTGACAGTTTATGTTTGAAATTAAATTTATTCTTTGAATTGTCATTTGCATTCTTCATTTCTTCTTTTATTTCTTTTTCTGAAAGAATGTTTATTGATTTAATATTCATTGATGTGAGTTCTTTAACGGAATATCCGTAGAAATCCGCAGCAGCTTGATTTGCGTCATTTATGTTACCGTTTTCGGGGTCAATAATGAGCATAACAGATTTGCTGTCTTTGAAAATTGCTTTGTATCTTTCTTCACTTTCTCTAAAGTTTTGCTCAGCTTTTTTGCGTTCGGTGATATCTGAATGAGTGCCAATCATTCTTAAAGGTATATTTTCTTTGGAGAATGAAATTATTTTTCCTCTGTCTAAAATCCATTTTATCGAATTGTCTTTACAAATTGCTCTGTATTCGCAATTGTATGATACTGTTTCGTTTTTTATATATTTGTTTATTTCTTCATAAACTCTTTTTTTGTCGTCGGGATGAACAAGATTATCCCATTCTTTGAATGTGCCTTTTAATTCGTTTTCTGAATAGCCCAACATTTTTTTCCATTGTGTTGAAAAAAACACTTCGTTTGTTATCATATTCCAATCCCACAATCCGTCGTTATTGCCTTCAACTGCAAATTTCCACCTTAATTCGCTTTCTTTTAAATCGTTTTCGGCTTTTTTTCTTTCGGTAATGTCTTCACCCGAACTTAAAA
>DZBS01000110.1 GCA_022729995.1 Draconibacterium orientale
TATTCTTTTTCCTTGATGAAAAAGAATCAAAAAATCAAGCCTGACAAATCTTTTTGATAAATTTTTACGCAATCCTGCGCCGACAGAATATATATTTTCGGTAGCATTCTGCTGATAACTTGAATTTATAAATTGCTTTTGAAAATTTTATTCAATTTGTGTCTGAATGCCGAAAAAGAATTCTGTCAAAAAGGCTTCGGAATGCTTAAATTTATACAAAAATCTTTGTATGGCGATGAATTATTCGGCAAATAATTGGTTCATATATAAGCACTTTGTGATTATATAAAATATTCTTTAATTAACGGCTATGCCTTTAGTATTTATGTTACATTAAAAAATATCTGAACATAACGACATTGATTTTTCAATTCAAAATTAAAAACCTTTACTTTTAAAATCCCTAAAAAAATCAATATTGGAGTAATATTTGCGGGAAAATTATTAAGTCTGTAATTTTGACTTTACCTAAAAAACTATTTATTCACATGAAACCAAAAATTAAATTAATATTTTTAATGTTAACGGTAGTTGTCTTTGCCGATAAAAAATCTTTTTCGCAAGATTTTACCGATAGTATTTCATATTTTCAAAGTATTAAATCCAATATTGAATCACCCGTTAAATTGTGTTTCGACAGTGAAAATAATATTTATGCAACAGATATTACCCATAAATCAATTCATGTATTCGACTCAAACAATAATTTAATTGAGGATATTTTTATTTCAGGTTCGCCCGTTTCTGTTGCAATTGACGAAAATGATAATTTGTTTGTCGGAAATTCGTTAAACGGTAATATTATCAAAATAAATAAGCAAAAAGTAGAAACTGTTTTTTATGCCGAAAATATTTTTCCGGCTTCAATGTGTTTTGGAAAAGAAGGATTGCTCTACGTTGTAGACAATTTGAATAAAGAAATAATTGTGCTCGACAAAGAAGGAAATAAAATTAATTCGTTTGGAAGGGGAACTTTAATTTTTCCTTCAAGTATTGCTTATAATTTTTTCGAAAACCAAGTTATTGTTGGCGAACACGGCGGAGTAGGGACTTCTTTTACCCCAAAATGCAAAGTTTGGATTTTTAATGAAGACGGAACTCTATATAAAAGTTTCGGTTCTGCCGGAAATTTAGACGGTCAGTTTTACCGAATAGACGGAATTGCAGTAAGCAGATGCGGAGAAATTTATGTTTCCGATTCTTATTTAGCTCGAATAAGTATTTTTGACAGCGAAGGTGTTTTTCTTACAAAATTCGGAACTTTCGGAAGCGATGATTCTCAATTGGATATGCCGATGGATATCGGATTTAATTCAAACGAAAAAATATTTATTTCTTCGTTGAATAATTCTTCAATAGAAATTTTTCAAATAAAACATCAATTGCCAACATCAAAAATTCTTACTTCAAAACAAACAATTTGTAATACCGACAATGCCGAAATTCAAATTGAGCTTAGCGGATCAGCTCCTTGGAATTTAGAATATACTGTTGACGGAATAAATCCGCAAATTATTTCAAATATTAATGAAAATCCTTATAAATTAATAGTTTCAGAACCCGGACTTTATGAAGTAACATCGCTTTCCGATGCAGAAAATATTGGAAAATGTTTTTCGGGAAGCTCATTAATTACTGTAAACAGCGAAATTCCTACTTCCGAAATTATAACTCAAAATACAATTTTGTGCAAAGGACAAAATGTTCCGTTAGAAATTAATTTCACCGGACAAGCACCTTGGAGTTTCACCTATTCAATAGACAATAATGAATATTACTATGTTGATAATGTTTATAATCCAAACTTTTTTTTAGATGTTTCAAAAGCAGGAGAATATAAAATAACATCACTAAACGGCGGTTCATGCAACGGAACAGTATTTACCGGAAGTTCAATGGTAACAGAAATTGAAAAACCTGAAATTTATTTGGGAGAAGATATTTCTTTTTGTTCCGGAGATTCAAGAATTATTAATGCTCCCGAAGGTTTTGTTTCATATTTTTGGAATACAAATATTACAGAAAATTATATTGAAGTTTCACAAAACGGAGAATATATTCTTACTGTTGAAGATGAAAATAATTGTTTCAACAGTGATACAATTAATGTAAAAGTAAATGATTTACCTATTGCATTTATGACAGATATTGATTCATGGTTGTGTCCGGGCGAAATAATTAATCGCGAAATTAATTTATCCGGAAATGCACCTTGGAATATTTCTTATTTGAAAAATGAAAATGAAATTATTGAGATTTCAAATATCAACGAAAATAAATTTAATTTAATTTTTGATGATTCTCAAATAATTGAATTAAAATCGGTTTCGGATAAATATTGTAACGGAGTAGAATTTTCAGGGTTTGTAAAAATTGTGAATGAATATTTGCCAAAAGCAGAATTTTCATATCAATCTAATTCTCAAATCGTAAATTTTACAAATCTTTCAACAGATGCAGGCGTTTTCTATTGGGATTTTGGCGATAATACAACAAGTAACGAAGCAAATCCTGTTCACGAATATTCTATTCCCGGAGAATATATTGTAACATTAAAATCCGAAAATGAAATGTGTGCAGGAACCGACAGCATTTCCGTAAAAATTCCTGTTGGAATATCAACTGAAACCAAAAAAATAATTGAGAACGAAATTAATATATATCCTAATCCAACAGCCGGTGTTTTTAATTTAGAATTATATAATTCAAATTCAAATGTTTTGAAAATTGATATTTTTGATATCAGCGGAAAAAGAATTTTTTCACAAATTAAAAATGAAGTATTTATAAAGCTTCCTATTGATTTAAGAAACTTTCAAAACGGACTTTATTTTTGCAAAATAATATCAAACGAAATAAATATTTGTTCAAAAATAGTTTTGAATAAATAAAAAAAAATATATTTAACCATGAAGCAATCAAAAAATTATATTAAGAATGTTTTTATTTTTATTTTGATATTTTTTGTTTTTGGAATATCAAAAACATATTCTCAAGGACATTTAACTTACGGATGCGGAAGCTGTCATATTACACACACTGCACCCGGAACTCAACTTACAGATGTAGCCGGAAACGCATTATTATGTCAAAGTTGCCATAAAAATCCGGGAGTTGCGCAAACTCTTCCTTTGCCGGATGCAATAATTGCAGTTCCCGGTGTTAGCGGAACTTCTCATGCATGGAACAAATCCGGAATAAACTTTACTTACGGTGCAAATTTGCCGACAAATACAAATTTAAGCGACCGAATTATGAGCGGAAACATTGTTTGTTCAACTTGTCACGACCAGCACAACTCCAATACATTACCCGATTATTTAAGAATTGCAAATACATCCGACGAACTTTGTAAAGATTGCCATTCTGTTAGAAATATAGGAATTTATACATCAAATCCAACTGTTAATAAAGGAAGTCATCCTGTCGGACTTACTTATAATACTTCAGACACAAGATTATTGGCAGCACCAAGCGGTTCGGTAATTTTAAAATCCGGAAATATTGAATGTTCAAGTTGTCACGGAATGCACGGTTTAGGAGGAACAACAACTTCCGACGGATATGTTTTGCGACAAACAAACGATGACGTATTGTGCACATCTTGTCATACTTATGGAAGCCATCAAGCAATGGGATGTAAAAAATGCCACCAAACTCATAATACCGATAAAACAAATATTTATATGGTAAGAAACAGTATTTTAACTCCAAGCAGCGGAACAAAAACCGTTGTTTTTACTGCAGAAACTTCAACTAATTCGTTTGCCGACGGCGATGCAACATATAACGGAGTTTGCGAAGTTTGTCACACAACAACCGATTATCATAAAAATACTACCGACGGAACTAATCATTACGACGGACAA
This sequence comes from Draconibacterium orientale, assembly GCA_022729995.1. Taxonomy (GTDB): domain Bacteria; phylum Bacteroidota; class Bacteroidia; order Bacteroidales; family JAADGE01; genus DZBS01. The sequence continues at coordinate 3,870 of DZBS01000110.1, forward strand.
AAATGCACCGCATGTCATCAGCATAAAGATAATTTTACACCGGAATGCGATAATTGTCATAACTCTACAACCGATTACGATATTGATGCACACGATAAACACGCTTACGGACTTTATAAATATTCGTGCAACACATGTCATTTTAATTACGGACCCGGCGGCTCGCTTGAACCTGTTCACCCGAGCGGAGGAGCAGCAAATATAAATTTTGACCCTAACGGAATGGCAAGAAGAAACGGTTTGGATACAAATACACCTTCTATTGCAAGCGGAACATGCAGTAATATTTATTGCCATAGCAACGGACGCACCGCATATCGCGGTACCGACGGAACGTATACTTGGAGCGGAACAACAGGATCTCAACCGGCTACTTATTATTCAATAAATTGGACAGCTACAATTACTTTGTGCACATCCTGCCATAACGGTAAAGGAAATATGGTTTCGCCTTATACAATTTCGAGTCCGTTTGTAGCTCCTGTACCACCAACTTCCGGTTCACATTCAACAACACTTCATAAAGATAACGATCAAAGTTTTAGCGGATATGGTTGGGTAAATGTTCAATGTTTCTGGTGTCATAATGTAAACGGAGCAAGTGCCAACGGACCAAATTTGCAAGGCACTTACGGAACTACTTTCCATGTTGACGGAAGAACTTATTTTGATCCTCGACAGTACTCAAACGGCGGAACTTTTGCTAACGGAATGACTTATTCTTATGAAGGATCCGCTGCACATTGCGGGAGTGGAAAAAACTGTTGGTAAATTTTATTGATTAATTCTATATAAAAAAAACCGTCGCAATTTAATTGAGACGGTTTTTTGACATATATGGAATTTAGTTGTTTACACTTCAAAATCTGCAAACGAATTTTTAGAGATATTTTTATTTTTTTTCTAATTTAAAATACGACACAACATCTTTTAAATATTGAGCTTGGCTTGCAAGTTCTTCCGAGCTTGTGGCTACTTCTTCGGCGTTTGCCGCATTTTGTTGAGTAACTTTATTTAATTGTTGAATTGCATTTGAAATTTGGTTTGTTCCCGAATTTTGTTCGTAACTGGCTCTGGAAATATTTTGAACGAGTTCTGCGGTTCGTTCAATATCGGGCAAAATTCTTTGAAACATTTTGCCGGTAATTTCAGCAGCTCTAACACTATCGCCTGCAATTTTATCTATTTGCGATGCAGCTAAATGACTTTTTTCGGCTAATTTTTTTACTTCTGCCGCAACAACAGCAAAACCCAAACCTTGCTCGCCGGCTCTGGCTGCTTCAACAGCCGCATTTAGTGCCAATATATTTGTTTGATTTGATATTTCATTTATTACAGCAATTTTTTCTACAATAGTTTTCATATCGGCGATAGTTTTAAAAACGGCTTTTCCGCCTTCGGCAATTTCATTCGATGATTTTATGGCAATTTCTTCGGTTGATTTTGCATTATTGGCATTTTGCTGTGTGTTTGCCGAAAGTTCTTCGATTGTAGCAGATATTTCTTCGGCAGACGATGATTGCTCGTTGTTTCCTTGAGCCATTTGTTGAGAACTGTTGCTCATTTCAAAACTTAAAACAGAAATACTGTCGGCTCCGTTATAAATACCTTCAATCATTTGTTTTAAAGTTTTTGCCATTCCGTTCAATGATTTTGCTAATTCGCCAATTTCGTCTTTTTGTTTAATTTTTAATTCTGCCGACAAATCGCCTTGAGCAATTTTTTTTACAAAATCTACAGCTTTTTGCAACTTAAATTCAATATTTCGCGAAAACAAAATTGAAATTAAGAGAGATAAAATAATAGCAATTATTGCAAATGTAATTAGTGTAGCTTTTGTATTTGTAGCTACATTGAGCATTGCCTTATCAGTTTCAACGTTATTATCGGAAACGGTTTGCATTTGCTGGAAAATGTTGTGTATTTGCTTTAGTGCGGGTGCAGTTTTTGAGTTGTATAAATTCAACGCCAGCCTGGTTTTATCAAGTCGTTCGTTATTAATTTTAATAATTTCTTCAAACAATATAAATATTTCTTCTGATTTTGGCATTGTAACATTTATATATTGATTTTCAGCAGCAGAGTATTTACCTGATATTATGTAATCTTTAATAATTTTTGAACTTTCGTGTATTTCTTGATGAGGTTTAATTATTTTCTCAATAATTTTATTATATTCAGGGTATTTTTGAAGAATGTCTTTTGTGTCATCTGAATTTTTCCAATTTGCAAATGTACATTTTGTGTAATCTGTTTCAAATTCAACATTTCTTTGTCTTTTTAAAATTCCTGTGTTTATTTTATCTAGCCAAACATGGTGGGCTGTAATTACTTCTAATAAATGAACACTTAATTCGGGGTCGCCTTTTTCAAAAACTTCAAGAATTTCTTTGGAAGAATTATGTAATTCTTCGTGCGGTTTTTCCAATTGAAGAAAAAGCGGTTTTAATTCGGGTACTATTTTTTCTACAAATTTTCGTTCATCGCCGTAAAGCATTTGCCCCATTTTACATTTTGTAAAATCGGTTTCGATATCAACTGATGTAATTTTATCGTCTGTCAATAAGCTATTTAGAGTGTTTGCCCAACGGAAATGGTCAATTTCTATTTGATAAATTTCTGCTCTAATTTTATTTCCGTCAGAAGCAGCTTCACCGTGTTTTATAATTTTAGCTATTCCGAATATTGACCAAATTGTAGCAACAGTGAAAATTAATACAGTTATACCGAATGCAATTGCAAGTTTGTATCTGATTTTTAAATCTTTCCAGTTCATATTCTTATATTATTAATATTTTTCAAAATCGTTGTCATTTTTGTTGTAGTCCGATAAATCAAGTTCTATTCCTATATTTTCATTTTTATATTTTTCATCATTTTCTTTTTTAACATTATTTTGACCTAAATTTTTAATTTCATTATCAACATGAGTAAATTTTGGGGAACTAATTTTTTTTACTTTTTGTGATGAAAAATCATTTCCGATTTTAAAAAATTCTATTGTTTTTTTAAGCATTTGGGCTTGACTTTCTAAACTTTCTGAACTTGCAGCAACTTCTTCCGAAACGGCAGATGTTTGTTGTGTTGCTTTGTTTAATTGCTCTATTGCGTTAGAAATTTGAGAAACGCTTGAACTTTGCTCTTGGCTTGCCATTGTGATTTCTTTTACAAGAATTGAAGTTTTTATTATATCCGGAACTAATTCGGAAAGAATTATTGCAGATTTTTCGGCAATTTGGATGCTACCTGATGAAATTTTGTTTATTTCTTCAGCAGCGATTTTACTTTTTTCCGCAAGATTTCTAACTTCTGAAGCAACAACTGCAAAACCTCTGCCTTGTTCGCCAACTCTGGCAGCTTCAACGGCAGCGTTAAGTGCAAGAATGTTTGTTTGAAATGCTATTTCGCTTATAATAGAAATTTTTTCGGCAATTATTTTCATTGATTCAACGGTTTCTAAAACGGCTTTATTTCCGTTTTCAATATCCGATGCAGCTTTAACGGCAATTTGTTCTGTTATTTTTGCATTTTCTGCATTTTGTTGGATGTTTGCATGCATTTGTTCCATTGTTGCCGATACTTCTTCGGCCGATGATGCTTGTTCGTTTGATGCTTGCGAAACTTGCATTGCAGAACTGCTAAGTTGAATTCCGTTTGATGAGATAATATCGGCACTTTGAGAAATTGCTGTTATTAATTTTTTTAGAGATTTTGACATTTCTTTAAGGTGTTTTTGCAAACTTCCTATTTCATCTTTTCTTGTTATATCTATTTTTATGGTCAAATTTCCCTTTCCAATTGCTTGTAGATGATTTTCAATTTCTTCAAGAGGTTTAGAAATTATTCTTTTAAAAAGAAACACTATCATTACTGAAAGCAAAATTATAATGACGATACTTATAATAAGTATAGTTAATTGAAGGTTTGCAAGAAGTTTTTCAGACTCGGTAACATCAATTTGATATGCAATAATTCCAATTTTTTTTCCGGAATAGTCTTCTAAATCTTTAAATGAATACACAAAATTATCTTTTGATATATAATTTGTTGCAACATTTTTTTTATCTGTAAATATTTCGCCAAATAATTTAGCATTAAAATTTTTTGAACTTGCCGAATTTAAAATATAATTTCCGGCTGTCGCTTGTGAATCAAAATTCTTGTTTGATACAGCCAACTCGGAAATTGAGATTAAAGATTTGTCTAAGTATATTGCAATATTTTCCGTCTCTGAAAGATTTAGATATTTCATTACATCATCAAAAGGAAATATACTTTCTACCGAGCCAATATTTTTGCCGGTTTTATCTTTTATGGGAACAACAGCTCTTATTGCAATTCCCACTCTTCCAATTTCAATTCCTTTAACAGCTTTGTTTGTTTTTTGAACTTCATTAACGGTGTTTCGGAATGATGAAAGATCGTCGCCTCTTTTTTCGGTCCAAGTTCTTAAAAAAGTAATTGATGTAGGTGCATGGAATTGCAATCTTACTTCACCGTCTATGTTTGATTTTACCGTGTTATTAATTTTAAAATATCTTGCCTTTAAAATATCGGAGCTTTCTTCCAAATTATTTGTTAAAGAAAAATGGGAATATGCTGAGTCTGTTGCCTGCGAAGCTGCTGCAATAGAAGCAATTGTTAAGGCTTTTGTTTCTATTTCTGATAAAGAATTGTCAAATGAATTAAGACTTTTTATGGTTTGTTTTTCTAATTGAGCATCGTTATTATTGTGAAAATAATTATTTGCGAATAGAAAAACTAATATAATTATTAATGTAATTGATAAAATTACAGGAATTGTTATCTGAATCCATAGCTGCTTTTTCATGTGTTTATTTTTAATATTAACTATTTACTTTTTTTTTCAGGTTTAACCGTTTTCGTCTTTTTTTCAATTTCCTCGATATGCTCAGTTGCTTTAAGTTCAATTATTTCATTAATTGTTAAAAGTTCGTCAACATCAAGAATCATTGCAAAAGTTATTTCGTCTTTTTGATACATTCCTGTTATAAATCTGGATTCATACGTGTCTCCAATACTTGGAGGCGGAAGAATTTTATCTTGTGTAATATTTGTTACTTCGTTAACAAAATCAACCATAAGCCCAAGTTTTGTCTCAATTCCGGATTTTGTAAGAATTTCAAGAACCAAAATGCTGGTATTCATAGTAATATTCATTGGAGGCAGCCCGAATTTTATATGACTGTCTATTACCGGAAGAACTTCTCCTCTCAAGTTTATAACACCTTTCATATACACCGGAGCTTCAGGAACTTGTGTGATTTTTTGCATTTCAAGAATGCTTATAACTTTACTTACATTTATTGCAAAAAATTCATTTTGCATTTTAAATATTATGTGAGAAGTAATTTCTTTTTTATTGTTGATTGTTGCCATGATATTTATTTTTTGAAAGATTTATTAATAAGTTTGAAATTCATCATCGTTAATAGTCTGAAGGTCAAAATCTATTCCGTATCTTGTGTTTTTCTCCACATTTGTTTTTGTGTATTTAACGGGATTTTGATTTTGCTGAACAAATTTTGGTTGTGATTTAACAACATGATTCTTTTTAGTGATTTTAGTAAGCTGATTTTCAACCTTGAAAAAACCTATAAGTTCTTGTAATTGTTCTGCTTGACTCGACATTTCTTCGGAGCTTGTTGCAAGTTCTTCCGAAACGGCTGCATTTTGTTGCGATACATTATTTAGTTGTTGAATTGCGCTGCTTATTTGATTTAATCCGTTACTTTGTTCAACACTTGCGTCTGAAATTTCGCTAACCAAATTTGCAGTGTTTTGTATTGAAGGCACAATAGATTCAAAAAGATTTCCTGTATTTTCTGCAACTTCAACGCTCGATTTTGCTAAGCTTTCAATTTCTTTTGCTGCCGACTGACTTCGTTCGGCAAGTTTTCTTACTTCGGCTGCAACAACTGCAAATCCGGCGCCGAGTTCGCCAACTCTGGCAGCTTCAACTGCTGCATTAAGAGCAAGTAAATTTGTTTGATATGCAATTTCGGTAATAATTGATACTTTTTCGGCAATTGATTTCATTGAAATAACTGTTTCGTTAACGGCATTACTTCCGGTTTGAATATCTATCGACGATTTTGTCGCTATTTTATTTGTTTCCACAGCGTTATTTGTGTTTTGTTGAATTGTGGCTGCCATTTCTTCTATAGACGATGAAACTTCTTCAACAGATGAAGCTTGTTCGTTTGCTCCTTGCGACATTTCTTGCGACGATGAACTTATTTGAAAACTTGCCGACGAAATGCTTTGTGCTCCAATCATAATTTCAGAAGTAATTGTTCTCAACTTTTTAACCATATTTCCAAGTGCTTTTGATAATTGACCTACTTCATCTTTTTGGTCAATATCAAGGTTAACCATTAAGTTTCCTTTGGAAATTTCCAATACAAATGCCAAAGCTTTTTTCAAGGGATTGGAAATTATTTTTACAAGAAAAAATGCGAGAATTATAAGAAAAGCAACGGTTAATACATTTAAAATAACCGATACAAAATTTGAATTTTTAATTGTTTCATCAAATAATTTATCTGCTTCTTTATTTTCAATATTAATAGAATCAAGTATTTTTTTTAATGGTATATTAATATTATTGAATTCCGCCTCCAATTTTGCGTCAATCTCTTGAACTGCTACTATTGAACTGTCTGCTTTAAGTATGGGAAGCATTTCATTCTCAAAAATATTATAGAAATCATCGAAATCTTTTTTTACAATTTTAAGCTGTTCCTTTTGAAAATCAGTCTCAATAATTTTTTCAAGGTTTAATAAATCGTTATTAGTGTTTGATTTAACACTTTTCCAATTTAATTCGGTCTCGGGTAAATTTCTTTTAATAATTCCGTCTGCAATAACTTGATAAAGTTTGTAAGGCATAGCAGAAATTTCTGTTGTAAAAACCAACTCATCTGCTCTAATTGCACCTTCGTCTTGTAATTTTCCTAATTTGCTTTGCTGAACAAGTTTGTAATACGAACTGCTCA
>DZBS01000111.1 GCA_022729995.1 Draconibacterium orientale
AAAATGCGCTCACTACCATAATAAACGACAGCGAAATGTTTATGAAAGGAATTGATTACTCATATTACTACGAAGAAAATGAGTGATAAAAATATTTCGATTCCGAAACCGAAGAAATGAATTATTCATATCAATTTTCGTTTCTGCCTAAAGGTTTTTTAAGAATTACTTTTTAGAATTACTTTTTAGAATTTTTAATAAAAAAATTTGCAATAAATACCAATTATTGGTATCTTTGAAATAAAATTTATTATGGCAAAAAACACATCAATATTATTAGGTGATTATTTTGATAATTTTATAAACCAACAAGTTAAATCCGGCAAATTCTCTTCTGCAAGTGAGGTAGTAAGAGCTGCATTAAGAATGTTTGAATACGAAGAAACAAAAAAGACAGAACTGATAAATGAACTAAAAAAAGGCGAAAAATCCGGTTTTGTAAAAGATTTTAATTCGGAATCTTTTTTAAACAGTTTGCATCATAAACATCCCGCTAAGTAATGGACTATAAAATTAGCAAGGAAGCCTTAAATGACCTTGAAAAGATTTGGCTTTATACTTCCGAAATTTGGTCTGTTGAACAAGCCGACAGATATTTTAATTTAATAATTGACGAAATTAAATACTTAACAGAAAATCCAAAATCCGGAACAAATTACAGCCACGTTCGTAATGGATATTTTCGTTCGAGAGTAAAATCTCATTTCGTTTTTTACAAAATTAATATAAAAGATAATGAATTGGAAATTATCAGAATTCTTCATCAACAAATGGATATTGAATCACAAATAATTGAATAGAAAACTAATTAATTTCTTCGTTTATTATAAATTTTTAAAATAATTTTTTATCTAAAAATGAATTTTAACTTATCAATAAGAATAAAAATATTTGTAATCTTTTACTATATATTTTGGACAATTTCGCTTAGCTTGGCTTACGCATATCTTACAGACAGATTTTACTATTTAGGACGAATATTCGGAACAATTTTAGGAATATTGACAGTTTTTATTTCTGTTTAAACCATAACTTATTTAAATATCCTTTATCTTTTTACGACAAAGAATAAACAACATTACAGGAAATTAATCATATTAACTATTATGCCTAAAGTTATTTTACCGAATACTTTTGACTATAACGGAGATATTTTAGAACTTTCCGGGAAATTTTATTCAAAAAAAAGCTTTCCACAATACTATTATTCATTACAAAAACCTGAAAAAGCAAGAGTATTTCAGTATACAGACTTTAAAGTAATTATTCATAAATAAAGCTTAAATCAAATAAATTTCTATTAGTAAACGAAAATTCAAAAAATATTTATAAATTTGGCTTATTAATTGAAAATATATTAAAAATCAATAATTGGTTTTTTGAAATGGAAAACAATCTGACAAAAGAAAATATTTCACAAATTTTTATAGCCGTAAAACCGGTTTTTAAAAAACATTTGGGAAAATACACGCACCAAAGAATTTCAGGCGAATGGCATTTTCACGGAATGGGTTTTGTAAAAGACGAAATGACTTATGTTTTTGGTTTTAATATCGGATTTTACAAAAAATCGGAAGAAAGCAATTACACAAAAGTTGGAATGAATGTTTTAATAAGACGAAACGGTATTGAGACTGAATTACGAACTAAATTTGCAGAATTTTTTATCGAAAAATTAAAAGCTTGGTATTACGAACACTATCAATATTCATCATTCCGAGGCGGCGTGGGCGACGAACTTTCAAGATATAAAAATATTTCAGATTTCAATGATATTGATGAAATAATATCATATTTATCCGAAAGCATTATTGAACTTAGCAAAATATATCCCGAAATTATTAAAAATCCCGACTATATTTTTGACGATGTTTTAAAAGCTTCATTTCCTTGGATCGACACAATTGCAGATGTTTGCGAAGAAGCTCTAAACAGTTGATTTATATACAAATATGAGTTTCCTCTACCCGGCATTTCTATACGGACTTTTTGCTGTGAGCATTCCGATAATTATTCATTTTTTCAATTTCAGAAGATATAAAATTATATATTTTAGCAATATAAAATTTTTACAACAAGTTAAATCCGATTCAAAAACAAAATCGGTTATTAAAAATTGGCTGATACTTTTAATCAGAATTTTGATAATTGCTTCGCTTGTTTTTGCTTTTGCTCAACCTTTTATTCCCGTTTCCGAAAACAGTTTAAGCGAAAATCAAAAATCCGTTGGAATTTATATCGACAATTCTTTTAGCACTCAATCCGAAAATAAATACGGTAAAATAATTGAAAATCAGAAAAGTGCAGCACATAGAATTGCAGATGCTTATCCCGAAAATCAAAAATTCTTCTTTTTAAATAATAATTTTGATGCAAAATTTTCAAATCCGGTTACCAAAGAACAACTAAAAGAATTTATTACCGAAACCGAAACTTCAGCTTTTTTTAGAAAAACAACACAAATTATTTCTCAATTTAAAAAGTTTGTAAACAATTTTGGCGAAAGAAAAAGCGATAAAATGTTGATTTACATTATTTCCGATTTTCAAAAATCGAGCACCGATATTTCTGAAATTCAAAATGATTCTTCGGTAAGTTTTGTTTTTGTTCCTTCCGCAATTAACCTTAATTCCAATGTTTACATAGATTCTGTTTGGTTCGATAATCCGAACAGAATTTTGAGCAGACCCGATATTTTAAACGTCAGCATTACAAATAAATCCGATAAAAAATATTTCGATATGCCAATAAATTTGTATTTAAACGATACAATAAAAACGCCTTCATCATTCAATATAGATGAAAATCAAACAATTATTAAATCTCTGGATTTTGTAAATTCAAGAAGCGGAATTATTAAAGGAAAAGTAGAAATATCTGATTATCCGGTAATTTTCGATAATTCGTTTTATTTTTCTTATTCAATATCACCCAAAAAAAATATTCTTATTATCAGCAAAAACCTGTCAAACAAATATATCGACGCAGTTATTGAAAATAATGAAGAGTTTACAGTTTCACGCTTCACCGAAAATAACATCAAAACATCAGATTTTAAAAACTTTGATGTTATAATTGTCGAATCCGTAAAAGAAATTTCTACAGGTTTGTCGCAAGAGCTTGTAAATTATTGCAATTTTGGCGGAACACTTCTGATTTTTCCCGATTATAATTGCGATATTAAAAACTTAAATTCATTTTTAAGTTTGATGAATTCCGATTTCGTAATTTCAAAAGATTCGTCGTTAATCAGTTTAAAAGAAATAAATCCGCAGGCAAGTTTGTTTTTGAATGTTTTTGAAAACAACGATTTGAAAATGCTTATGCCAAAAATCAAAAAAAGATTTATTTTGAGCGACAAATCAAAATTAGATTTGGAAAAAATTCTGGAAACAGAAAACAACGAAGCAGTTCTTTCAAAATATAAAATTAATAAAGGCGAATTTTATCTTTTTACAACTCCGGCCGATTCCAAAAACGGAAATTTGGTTATTAGCCCGGTTTGGCCGCCAATTATTTATAACATAATAATTTACAGCGATAAAAACACAAAACTTTATTATACAATAGGAAAAAATGAAGCTATAATTATTAAAAGCAAAATAAATATTTACGAAAAGAATGAAAATGTTTTACATATAAAAAATTCCGATTTTAAAATTGATATAATTCCGCAAACAATTTCTTCGGGAAAAGATATTAAGTTATTTATCGAGAATGAAATATTAAAAGCCGGTAATTATTTTGTTTCCAACCAAAAAAATGATATTCAATCAATTTCTTTTAATTACGACAGAAAAGAATCTGAACTAAAATATTTTTCAAACGAAGAAATTACAAAAATTCTTAATTCTAAAAATATTAAAAATTTCACTTTTTTTGAGTCAAATGATAAATTTATTGGTCAAAAAATCGAAAAAAACCTGCTTGGTATAGAATTATATCAATATTTTATTCTTTTAACACTTTTCTTAATTCTTTCCGAAGTCTTGATTTTAAAAATAATTAAATAATAATTCGATAATTATTTTCAAAAGTCGAATATTTTTTTATATATTTGGAGTAACAAAAATTCAGGCTATTTTTTTAAAGCAAACATATTTTTATTATTTAACTTAACTATTGTTTATTATGGAAAAAAATTTGACTGTAATCGGAATTGTGCAAGAAGGAATTACGATTGGACTAAAAAACATCGCTTCAATTCTTGGAGCAGTTGTTCTTTGGGCATTAACTATTTGGATTCCTTATATTAATGTTGGAACAACAATCGCAATTGTTTCTATGCCTGTAGCTTTAAGTAAAGGAAACGTTATGTCGCCTTTAGAAATATTCGACCCGAAATATAGAAAATATATGGGTGAATTTTTCGTAACATTCGGACTTATGCAATTAGCAATTATTCCTGCTACTTTGTTTATGATAATTCCCGGCATGGTATTAACATTAGCTTGGTCGCAAGCAATCTTTTTGGTATTGGATAAAGGCGAAAATCCTTCTGAAGCAATTAGTAAAAGTAATGAAATGACCGACGGATACAAATGGACAATTTTTGGCGGAATTTTCTTAATTTATCTTGCATTAATTGTTGTAGTTTATATTTTCTCATTAATTCATGCAATTTTAGCTTTAATAGCTGTTCTTGCTTTAATGCCTGCATTCTTAGGCGCATTTGCACACATTTACAAAGTGCTTTCTGCCGAAACACCTGTTGCTCCGGTTGTTGAGTAATTTTTAAAATTAAATATATTTCTAAAAGGCTGTCGAATCGACAGCCTTTTATGTTTAATATCACATTTCATTATTTAAAATATTTTAAACTTGAAAAATCAAATTCATTTAGCTAATATTGCACAAAAATTTAATCTTTAATCAAATAAACGTTTTTTCTATATGAATTCTCAATTTTATATGGATAGAGAGAGCAAATTTGGTGCTCATAACTATCATCCGCTACCTGTAGTTCTCGAAAAAGGAGAAGGTGTTTTTGTTTGGGATGTTGAAGGAAAAAAATACTTCGATTTTCTTTCAGCCTATTCTGCTGTTAATCAAGGTCATTGTCACCCAAAAATTATTGGTGCAATGATTCAACAAGCTCAAATACTTACTTTAACTTCAAGAGCTTTTTACAATAATGTGCTTGGCGAGTTTGAAGAATATGTTACTAAATATTTTGGTTACGATAAAGTTTTGCCTATGAATTCAGGTGCAGAAGCAGACGAAACTGCTATTAAACTTGTTAGACGATGGGCTTACGATAAAAAAGGAATTCCTGAAAACGAAGCAAAAATTATTGTTTGTGCAAATAACTTTCACGGAAGAACGGTAACAATTATTTCTATGTCAACCGACCCGGATTCTTATAAAGGTTTTGGTCCGTATACTCCCGGATTTATTACAGTTCCTTATAATGATTTAGCTGCACTTGAAGAAGCGTTGCACGACCAAAATGTTGCTGCTTTTTTAGTTGAACCGATACAAGGTGAAGCCGGCGTTTTTGTTCCCGACAACGGATATCTCAAAAAAGCATACGATTTATGTAAATCAAAAAATGTTCTTTTCGTAGCTGATGAAGTTCAAACAGGAATTGCCAGAACAGGAAAACTTCTTGCTTGCGACCATGAAGGAGTTAAACCCGATGTATTAATTCTCGGAAAAGCTCTTTCGGGCGGTGTAATGCCTGTATCTGCCGTTTTAGCTAACGATGACATAATGCTTGTTATAAAACCGGGCGAACACGGTTCAACCTTTGGCGGAAATCCTTTAGCGGCAAAAGTTGCAATAGCAGCTCTTGAAGTTATAAAAGACGAAAAACTTGCCGAAAATGCCGAAAAACTCGGTAAAGTTTTCAGAGAAGGTGTAAACCAAATTAAATCGGAAATGATTGAGTTAGTGCGAGGTAAAGGTTTATTAAATGCTATTGTTATAAAACCAAAAAACGGAAAAACCGCTTGGGATGTTTGTTTAGCATTAAGAGACAACGGATTACTTGCAAAACCGACTCACGAACATATTATTCGTTTTGCACCGCCGTTGGTAATTAACGAAGAACAAGTTAAAGAAGCTGTTGCCATTATCGAAAAAACTTTGGCTCAGTTTGTATAAAAATTATTCCTTTTTCATTTCAAAAGCTGTCGGATGTTTTCGGCAGCTTTTTTTTTTATTAGAAAGAAGAATTAGACATTTGAATTAATATTCGTTTTCAAACTTTTTTTGATACTATAGATTCTTTTGATACTGTTGATATTTTAGTTTTTTTTGTGTTTTTGCATCTTTGTAGCCAATTAATTTTTCATCGCTGTTTTGGTTTATATATAAATACTCGAATCTAAGAGCAAATCTGCGGTTAAACAAGCATGAATCGGTAATATTCCGATAATTTGCCCGTGTTTAATATTATCAATTTCTTCACTTTCAATTTTAATAATTCCGTGTTCTTGCGAAAGTGCTTTTACGTAAGCGTTTTCAATTATTTTGAAATTCTTAAATTCCGAATCGTAAATCACCGGAATTCCAAAAAATTTATTTCCTTTTTCATCAATTAAAAATTCTTTTGAAAAATGAACAACTCCGCCGTAAATTATTACTTCATTTCTTTCTTTATGTATCGAAACAACTGGGCAAGCAACCGTTAATGCAATATTTTCATAATTACACGAACCGAGTTTTTGTTGCATCAAATCGTAATACACAAAATTTCCCGGTCGTAAAATATCAATTCCCGAAAAATCTGAAACAAGACTTGCAGATGCAGAATCGCCCATAGAAATTTTTGTATTGAATTTCTGTTTCAATTTTATTAGTTTTGATTTTGTATTTTGATGTATTTCTTCAATTTCGGAGACTGATTTTGTATTGTAAACAAGTCCGTCGTGGATCATAAACCCGAAAAAATTTAAAAGTTTATTTTTTGAAGCAATTTCAAGAATTTCGGAAATTGCGTTTTCGTTTTCAAACCAAATTCCGGTTCTGTTGTAACCTGTATCTATTTCAATAATAAAAGAAATTTTTTGTTTAATATTTTCAACAGTAAATTCGGCTGCTTCTTTTGATTCGAGAGTTATAACTATATTATTGTTTTCGGCAAGCGAGTTAATTTCGTCTATTTCTGCAAAATTCAGCGGAAAAGCAATTGTGATTTCTTTGTAAGAAGAATTTGCAAATTTTTGAGCCATGGAAACCGATGAAACCGTTATTTTATTTATTCCCGTTTTCAAGTAAATTTTTCCTGTTTCAATTGATTGATGGGTTTTATAATGAGGAATCAATTCTGTATTTGACTGATTTGCTTTATTATATATTCGCTTTATGTTTTCTTCGCAAATACTTTTATTTATTAATAATGTAGGTTTTGTTATTTTCATTTTATTTAGTAGTAAGTATTTAGTATTTTGTATTAAGTATTCTGTATTTAGTATTAAGATTTTTGTATTAATTATTTAGATTTACTCTGAATAAATAGATTTTCAAGGAATTTTTTTATTTGTGTATTTGTGGCAAAAAATAATGTCACGAATGCACGAATAAATTTTATTTTCAAATTAGCACATTAGCAAATCAGCAAATTAACACATTAACAAATTAGCAAAACACTTTTCATTGTTTCGGCTTTCAGCAAACATTCTTCATATTCTTTTTCCGGAACAGATTTGTCTGTTATTGCACTGCCAACGCTGTATGACAAATATTTTGCCGTTTTGTTATAAATTATACTTCTAATCACCACATTAAAATCAAAATCTTTTTCGGGCGAGAAATATCCGACACTTCCCGAATATAATCCGCGTTTTGTTTCTTCAAACTCTTCAATTAATTCCATTGCTCGAATTTTTGGTGCGCCTGTCATCGAACCGGGCGGAAATGAAGTATTTATTACATCAATATAAAGTTCTTCCGATTTTAGTTCGGAGCTAATTGTCGAAATCATTTGAAAAACACTTGAAAACGGATAAATTCCGCATAATTCGTCAACTTTTACGCTGCCTTTTTTTGCTGTTCGCGACAAATCATTTCGTACCAAATCAACAATCATTATATTTTCGGAGCGTTCTTTCTCGTCGTTTTCAAGCCTAATTTTATTTTCATTGTCTATTTCCAAATTTTCATTTCTTGCAGCCGTTCCTTTTATCGGTTGCGAAATTATTTTCATTCCGCTTTTTTTCAAATATCTTTCCGGACTTGCTGAAATTAATATTTTATCTTTCAATTTAAAAAATGCCGCAAACGGAGTGGGCGAGAGCGAATTAAGTTTATTAAAAATTTCTGTTTCTTCTATTTCAGTGTTTTCGGAATAAAATTCCATGCATAAATTTATTTCGTAAATATTTCCTATTTTAATATGATTTTTTAATTCCGAAGCTTTTTTCAAATAACTATTTTTATCTATTCTTTGTTTAAGTTCGACATTATTTTTTTTCGGTTGAATTTTATTTTCTTCAAGTTTTAAAATTTTTTCTTTTAAGAATTTAATTTTTTCTGTAGATGTAATATTTTCAAAATAATGAATTTCAAGAATTTTATTTTTTTCGATAAAAACAATTTCGGGTTGAAAAAAGAAATAATCCGGAACATTAATTCCGTCGAAATTATTTGATGTTAAATTTTCTAAATGATTTTTATAATCATAAGAAAAGAAACCGAAAAACCAATCGTTTTGTGAATTAATATATTTTTTAAGATTTTCGGGATTTAAAATTTCACCGTATGAATCACTAATTTTTCCATAAGCAGTAATTGTTTCATAATCTGAATATAGAAACTTTGTATCAATATTAATTTTTTCTTTGTTTGTGTTGTAATGAGCAATATATTCTTCATCTTTTAAAATTTCCAAAAGCTTTTCGTCAAAGTTTTTTTTATTTTTTATATCGATATAAATAATTTTTCTCATTTCTAATTTTTCAACAATTTTATGACAAAAAATCCATTCATTGAAAATTTATTTAAAATTATGTTCTAAATTGTTTATGGAATCGAAGTTATTTTTTTATCAAAATATAAAATTTTCCTAAATAAAATTATAAACCATGAAAACAAAACACTTTAACTCAATCGCAATTCTTTTTTTCTTATTTTTTATTTTCTCGTGTAATTCTACAAATAACTCACCAAAAAGTGATGAGCTTAAACTTGAAACTGAAGTTTATGATGTGAGAACAACTCCAATGGAAGAAAAATCGAAAACAGACGTTAACGGTCAAGTAATTTCAGACGACGATGTTTCCGATGAAGACACTCCGGAAATGAACACCGAAGAATATGATAAAATTGTAGAAAATCCTTTTAAAGATGCAAAGCAAAATCCGCTTTCTACATTTTCTATTGATGTTGATAACGCTTCATATTCTAATATAAGAAGATATTTAACAGGAAATGAAATGCCGCCGAAAGGTGCTGTTCGTATTGAAGAAATGATAAATTATTTCGATTATGATTATCCTAATCCTACAGGCGAACATCCTTTTAATTTTATGACAGAAATTTCCGTTTGTCCGTGGAATAAAGCAAATAAACTTTTACATATCGGAATTCAAGGAAAAAAGTTAAATTATGAAGATTTAAAACCCTCGAATCTTGTTTTTCTTATTGATGTTTCCGGTTCTATGTCCGACGCAAATAAGCTTCCTTTATTAAAGAAAGCTTTTATGATGCTTGTCGACCAATTGGACGACCGCGACAAAGTTTCTATAGTTGTGTATGCAGGAGCAGCAGGAGTTGTTCTTCCGTCGACATCTGCTTCGCAAAAGGATAAAATTAAAAAAGCATTAAATAATCTTGAAGCCGGCGGTTCGACAGCAGGTGGCGAAGGAATAATTCTCGCCTACGATATTGCCGTAAAAAATCTTATTAAGGACGGAAATAATCGTGTAATTCTTGCAACCGACGGCGATTTTAATGTTGGTCAATCATCAACAAGTTCAATGGTTGAACTTATTGAAGAAAAACGTAAAAGCGGTGTTTATCTTACAATTCTCGGTCTTGGAATGGGAAATTACAAAGACGGAAGAATGGAACAAATAAGTAACGCCGGAAACGGAAATTATTTTTATATTGATAATATTAAAGAAGCCGAAAAAGTTTTTGTTAAGCAAATGCGTGCAAATATGTTTACAATTGCAAAAGATGTAAAAATTCAAATTGAATTTAATCCGGCAAACGTAAAAGCATACAGATTAATTGGTTATGAAAACCGAGTTATGGCAAACGAAGATTTTAATAACGATTTGAAAGATGCAGGCGAACTTGGTGCAGGACACACAGTAACAGCAATTTATGAAATTATTCCGGCAGGTTCTTCGTCTAATGTAAATACAACAGATCCGCTAAAATATCAAAACACAAATGTTAACGATAATGCATTGAACAGCAAAGATATAATGACAATTAAATTTAGATATAAACCTATCAACAGCGACAAAAGTATTTTAATTGAAAAAGAAGTGAAAGATTCCAATTTGGCTTTCGATAAAACTTCAAACAATTTCAGATTTACAGCTGCTGTTGCTGCATTCGGAATGATTTTGCGAGATTCCGAATTCAAAGGAACTTCAACTTATGATATGATTATTGAACTTGCAAAAGCCTCAAAAGGTGCAGATACAGAAGGCTACAGAGATGAATTTATTCGACTTGTTGAAATAGCAAAATTGCTGGATAAAAAATAAAAATATTTTTCATTATTATTGAAGAAAGACAGCTGTTACGGCTGTCTTTTTT
>DZBS01000112.1 GCA_022729995.1 Draconibacterium orientale
CAAATTTTCAAATTTCCACATTTCCACATTTCCACATTTTCAAATTTTCAAATTTCCACATTTTCAAATTAGCACATTTTCAAATTTCCACATTAGCACATTAGCAAATTAGCAAATTAGCAAATTAGCAAATTTTCAAATTAATTTTATTTTCTTTGTAAATCTATAAACAAAAGTAAATTTATTGACCAAATGAACAAAACTAAGCTAATTTTATTATTTATTTTGATATTTTTAAACTTTTTGAGTTTCGCACAACTCAATATTGGCGGACTTCCTAAAAGTTTTACAGAAGAAAATAAATCAGTTATTTTTTCAGAAGTAAAATTTGTAAAATTACCGAATGTAGATTTAGAAATTCTTAAAAAAGAAGACATTGTTAACGACATAAAAGGAGAAGCTCCTTGGCGTTTCGGAAAATTATTTCAAACAGATATTTCTCCGGAAAATTCAGGAACTTGGGAAATTTTACCAAACGGCGATAAAATTTGGCGTGTCGGTATTGAATCTGAAAACGCACTTTCGATAAATATGGTTTTTGATAAATATTTTCTTCCGGAAAATGCTGTTTTATACATTTATTCGGTCGATAAAAAAGAAATAATCGGAGGTTTTACTTCAGACAATAATCAATCCGACAGTCTTTTTGCAACCGGAATTATAACAAGCTACAAAGTTATTGTAGAATATTTTGAACCGAAAAATGTTTCATTTCAGGGAAAAATTAAAATTGGAAAAGTTACTCACGGATATAGAGGAATTAACGATTTTACAAAAGCATTAGGCGATGCAGGTTCGTGCAATATGAATGTTGCATGCGACGACGGAACTTACGCCGACCAAATTCGTTCCGTTTGTATGTTAGTTTCCGGCAACGACGGCTTTTGCACAGGCGCTTTAATAAATAATGTAAAAGAAGACGGAACTCCATATTTATTAACGGCAAATCATTGTTATTCAAATCCTTCAACAGTTGTTTTTATGTTTAATTGGGAAAGTTCCACTTGTGAAAATCCAGTTGTTAGTCCGCCACACAATGATATTTCGGGTGCAAGTTTAATTTCAAAAAATTACGATTCTGATTTTTGTCTTTATAAACTATTTAATACACCGCCATTTTTATATAATGTTTACTATTCCGGTTGGAATGCAAATGATATTTCTTCAGTAAAATCTGTGGGAATTCATCATCCGCAAGGCGATATAAAAAAAATATCTTACGACGATAATCCGTCTGTTTCCGATTATTATTTAAGTTCCGACGGAATTGCAAATTCACATTGGAAAGTTGTTTGGGACAGAAACACAACTACAGAACCCGGATCTTCAGGATCTCCGTTATTTGACCAAAACGGAAGAATTATCGGGCAACTTCACGGCGGTTATGCATCATGCAATGATTTAACCGGAGAGGATTATTACGGAAAATTTTCTACTTCGTGGAATTACGGCTCAACTCCTGAAACTCGATTAAAAGACTGGCTTGATCCGGAAAATACAGGAACAATGACAATTCCCGGTTTCGATCCGAATATTATTGTTGCTGATAATGACGTTCAAATTCTGGAAATTATTTCACCTTCAATATTTATTGTAGAATCAGTTCCCGTAAAACCGATATTTAAAATTAGAAATATGGGATATAATCTTCTCACTTCATTTATAATAAAATATTATTTTGATACAGAATTAATTGACACAAAAACAATAACTACTTCATTGGCGTCTTATGAAACACTTGAAGTTGAATTTCCGGAAAAAACTTTTTCTGCCGGAAATCACACAATTTCCGTTTATGTTGAAAATCCTAACGGAGTTTCCGATGAAAACACCAAAAATGACATGATTTCCGCAGGATATAATGTTTACAGTTCTATCTTTTTTGATGATTTTGAAACATATAAATTATGGAAATTAACTAACGAATTTGAGATAGGAGAACCTCTCGGACTTGGCGGAATTAACGGGTTTTCTGATCCGTTAACCGCTATTTCGGGAATTTATATTTTAGGAACAGACATAAGCGGTTTAGGATTATATCCGGGCGATTACGAAAAAGACATAAAAGAAGGCGACCAATATGCAGAATCGTCTGTTATTGATTGCCGTTATTTTACTTCAACAAAATTAGCATTCAAAAGATATTTGAATGTTCAAGAATTTTATGCCGACAACGCCTCAATTCAAATTCTTACAAACGAACAATGGGTTGATATTTGGAAAAACGGTTATGCCAAAATCCTTGAAAATGAGTGGTCGCAACAATATATTGATATTTCTGATTATGCCGACGGAAAAAGAATAAAACTAAAATTTAACCTTGCAAGCACCGACGGAAATAATCAATACAGCGGTTGGAATATTGATGATTTTAGGGTTATGGGAGATTTTCAAAGTCATATTTACGATTCAATTCCAAAGAAAAATATTTTACTTTATCCGAATCCTGCAAAAGGATATTTTGATATTGAAATAAATAAAATTCCGCTTCAAAATTTCAACGTTTTAGTTTCGGATATTTCAGGTAAAACAGTATTTTTAAAAGATTTTAATTTGTCGGAAATAATATCGTTTCAAAACAATTTTGAAAATAGAAGTGTTATTAGAATTGAAATGAAAAATACTTACGGAGGAATTTATTTTGTTAAAATCAATATCGACGGTGAAGAATATTCGGACAAAATAGTATTGTCGAAAAACAAATAATTTGAATAAAAATGACAAACGGAAAAATATATTTAATACCCACAACTTTGGGCGAATCGGAAATAAATTCGGTGATTCCCGAAAACGTTAAACAGAAAATTATTCAAATAAAATACTTTATTGTTGAAAATATCAGAACATCAAGAAGATATTTAAAATTGGTTGATAAAACAATAAATATCGACGAAATTACATTCTTTGAACTCAACAAACATACCGATTTAAAAGAAATTTCAACATTTATTCAGCCGGCAATAGAAGGCAATGAAATGGGAATAATTTCGGAAGCCGGAAATCCGGGAATTGCAGATCCGGGAAGCGAAATTGTGAAACTTGCACATCAAAAAAACATTGATATTGTTCCGCTCGTTGGACCTTCGTCAATTTTGCTGGCATTAATTTCATCGGGAATGAACGGTCAGAATTTTGCTTTTAACGGATATTTGCCCGTTGATAAAACCGACAGAATTAGGAAATTGCAATTTCTTGAAAACAGGGCAAAAGCAGAAAATCAGTCACAAATTTTTATGGAAACACCATTTAGAAACATGAAAATGATTGAAGATATTTTAAGCATTTGTCGCAACGAAACACTTCTTTGTATTGCAGCAGATATAACACTTACATCAGAATTTATAAAAACAAAAACCATTTCGGAATGGAAAAAAAACATTCCGGAAATAAACAAACGACCTACAATTTTTATTATAAAATAATATTAACTTCAATTTAAAACAATCTCATTGTGTATAAATATTAAACATTTTATTAACCAATTTAAATAAAATATATTATACAGCATGCGTTAAAAGAATATAATTTTGTATATTTGAATAAAGACAAATTATAAACAAATTCCTTTAAACATGAAAACAATTGAGAAATTATTTTTAATAAGCTTTTCTGTAGCTCTATTATTTACTTCGTGCAACAAAAATGAATTTTCTAATATCAGCGACGTAAAACTTAAAGTTACATTCGACGGTTCAAAATCATTATTGAACGATAAAATTGACATGACAGTTCAAACTCCCGACAATTATCTTGTTGCCCTAAAAAGTGTTACAATTGTCGGCGATAACGGAACACCTGATTTTGAAATTTTTAGTAAAGAAAACTTGGCTTCTTCATTAGTTTTTGATTACACCGACACAGAAACAGTTCATTCACTTATGCAAGGAACAACAGTTCCGGACGGAACATATTCATCGGTTAGAATTGAAATTTTTTATTTACAAATGAAACTTAATATTGCAAGCAGCACAGCCATTGAAAAACGCAATATCAGAATATATCTTTCCGATGATGCCGAAAACGAAGGCGGATTGCATCAACCCGGAGATTTAACTCAAATTACCGAAGAAGGAGTTGAACAAGGTTGGTTGCTTGGTGAAGGACAAATTCCGGACATGAGCCCTGTAAGTCCGAGAGTTTCTGCTTATACACACAACAGCGACGGAATAAATTGGTATGATTTTGCCGGAAAACCCGGAAATAATTACGGACCTTTCGGCGATACAGAATTTATGACTGCTCCACACCCGATTTACTACACAACGATAGAATTTTCTTTAATAGATAACGGCGGCACAAATATTGTTCTTGATTTTAATGTAAACGGATGTTGGCAATTTGAAGATAAAAGCGGCGACGGAGCTTTCGGAGCAGCAGATCTTGACTCGGAAATTCCTACTCGTTGGAGTATGCTTATGCCCGAGATGACAGTTACTTTAGAACAATAAAATAAATTTTCAAAGGACTGATGTTAAAATATCAGTCCTTTTAAAAAAATAGAAATTTGAAAATCAGCAGAAAAATATTAGTTTTTCCTTTAATACTGATAACTACATTCGGTGTTGCATATTATGCTTTGACATATTTCAATTTCGAAAACCAAAAACTATTATTAAAAACTAAGAACGTATATTTGCCTTGTGTCGAAAAAAGTATAACAATTCATCATAATTTATTTGTAATTCAAAAAGCATTACAAGATGCCGTTTCATCTGCCGAAACCGATAAACTAAAAAACGCGGATTCTTTAGCCTCTGAATTTAAAATACTTTGCAGAAAAGGTGTCGGAGAAAAAGAAAACCAAAAATATATCGACAGTATTTATACATTTTTTGATATATATTATTCAAATGCAAGCAACTTAAGCAAATTAATGATTGAAAAAGATATTTCGGAACAGATGACGGACGATATCTCGGAAATGCTTATTCAGTATAATACTCTTGCAAATATGATAGACAGAATGGGAATAAGAAGCAAGAAACAAGCCGAAAATCATTTTGAATTAGTTGAAAAAAATAACAAAAAATCGGCTACTTCAAATGTTTTAATTGTAATAATCGGTTTAGCAATTTCATTATTAACATCATATTTTGTCAGCATTGCAATATCAAAACCTCTTCAAATACTCAATAAAGATTTAAAAGAAAACAGAAATGAACTTAGAGTTTTTGTTGACGAATTATCACATAAAAATGACGAACTTACACAAAAAAACATAGAAATTGAAGTTACACTTGACAAATTAAAAGAAGCACAATCTCAACTTGTTGAATATGAAAAAATGGCTTCAATAGGAATGCTGAGTATTGGAATTTCGCACGAAATTAATAATCCTCTAAATTTTATTCAAGGCGGTAAATCAGCTATTTCAAATTATATTGATGAAAATTTACCTTCGCATAAACCAAGGCTCGACCCTTTTATTTCAATAATAGAAACAGGAATAAACAGAGCTTCGGCAATTGTAAAAAGCTTAAATCATTTCAGCAGAAACAGTGAAAGTTTTAATGAAATTTGTGATATTCACCTTATAATTGAAAATTGCTTGCAAATACTTCAAAATAACTTAAAAAATAAAGTAAAAGTTATTAAAGAATTTAATCAAAATGCAATTATTATAAAAGGAAATGAAAGTAAATTACATCAAGTATTTATGAATATTTTGCAAAATGCCGAACAATCGATAGAAACCGACGGACAAATTAAAATAACAACAACGAAAGATTATAAAAATTCTACAATAATAATTTCGGATAACGGTTGCGGAATAAGCAAACAAAATTTATCAAAAGTTATTGAACCGTTTTTCACAACAAAACTTCCCGGCCAAGGAACCGGTTTGGGACTTTCAATAACATCTAACATAATAAAGGAACACAACGGATTTATGGAGATAAACTCTGTTGAAGGAAAAGGAACCGAGGTGATAATAATTTTACCAAAATCAAAATAAAAAAAATATCAATCTTTAAAACTTTAATACGAAAACGGCATATAACCTTATAGAAATTAATATAAAACAACTGTTTTAAAACATGTTGCAAAATAATAAAATACTCCTAAAAAACTAATATAGACATCTTTATAAAATATATTAAAAAAGAATAATTAAAACAAAAAATAAAATACATTAAAATTTTGATACAAGAAAGATTTTTTTTCACTAAATTTAAGTAAAATATTATATAAAAATATTTAATAAATACATAAAAAAGAATATTTCAATTAACAACTAAATTTAAAATTATGAAAAAAATTTACCTTTTAATTTTAGTATTGGGCTTTTTTCAAATTCTCAATGCTCAGGAAGACAGTACGTGGCAAAAGCAAACATTTGTTACCGGATATTTAGCCTTAAACGGCGAATATGTTCAAAATCTTGCAGTTTTTGACGAATTAAAACCAACAATGGGTTTGAATATTGCCGAAGCAAGCATTTTAACCACAATGCGACCATGCAAAAGATTAACAATGCGTTCGGTAATAACTTATAAACCTCGATTACTTTGGGACGGAGTTATTGCGGAACTTAGCGGAGAATTTCGCCCAAACGAATTTTTCGGTTTCAAAGCAGGAAGATTTTTGCTTCCTATAAACCCGATTAATGCTGAATATTATGCACCAATGAACACCGGAATTGCACTTCCTACATTTGTTACAAACCATTCGCTTTTCCCATTAAATTTTAACGGAATCGACATCAACGGAAAAATTCCTTTGGGCGAAAAAATAACTATGGATTATAATTTGATTGGTGGCGGATATTCAAAAATTGCACGCTCGGAAGAAGGTATTTTAGGATTTTTTGGTCGCGAAGGTGTTTATATGAGCGACAGTTTGGAAGAAGTTACCACTATGATTGCAAAACTCAATGTTGCTGAAACAGGAGTTTATCCGCAATATTTTGGAAGTGCTGCACGACTTTCATTCGATTACGCAGGATTTATAAAATTAGGATTCGGAGCATTTTCAGGTAACGAAGAATCAAGCGTTAAAGTTAATCCTACAACAACTTACGAAACAAAAGTTGGTTTTCTTTCTTATGGAACAGATCTTACAATAAATTATAATAACTTAACAATTAAAGCATCAGCTTGGTTTAACGACGAAACACCCGAAGACACAGTAAATTTTGAAACTTATAATGTATCTATTTATTCAGGTGAACTATCATACACATTTATTGATAAAATTACTCCTTATGCAAAAATGGAAATAATTAACGGCAGACAAAAAGATTGGAACAGAATTGTAGCCGGAATAAATTTCAGACCTGTATACGAAATGGCATTTAAATTTGAATATCTTATGTATATGCAAGAATACATAGATAATTTTAATGTGTATCAGTTTTCGATAGTTTATTCATTCTAAAACCATTAAGTTATGAAAAAAATATATATAATTATTATAGCAGTATTTCTTTTAACAATAGGCTCTGCATCAACATTTGCTCAAGAATATAAAATAATTGTAAATTCAGGAAACAGTATAGACGCACTCACAAAAAAAGAATTATCGGATTATTTTTTGAAAAAGAAAACAACATGGACAGGCAATACAAGTGTGTTGCCTATAGACTTGAATTCAAGTTCGGCAACAAGAGCCGTTTTTTCTAAAGAGATACATAACAAAAGTATTTCTCAGGTTAGAGCATTTTGGCAACAATCTGTTTTCTCGGGAAAAGCTTCACCTCCAACAGAATTGGAAAACGACATTGCAGTTATAAATTATATAAAATCACATAAAGATGCAATCGGATATATTTCGTCAAAAAGTAGTCCGTCAGGTGTAAAAGTTATTAATATAAAATAAAATCAAAATGCTGAAAGATATAAAGTTCAAATATAAGATTTTAGTTTTCCCTGTAGTTTTCATTATTATTTTTTTTATTTCTTTTTTAATATCAGAATTTTATAACAAGAAAAATTTTTTGTTGTTAAATAAAGCTGAAAACGTTTATTTGCCGAATATAGAAACAAGCATAAAACTAAATAATGAATTATCTAAGCTGCAGCGTCTGCTACAAGACGCTGTAGCTTCTGCAGATGATACAAAATTAATAGATGCCGATTCTATATCTCAAAAATTTAAAGAATTAAGTTTACACTTAATAAACAAAACAGGTAAAACAACATTCACCGACAGTCTTTCAAACTTATTCAATACATATTATATAAATGCAAGAACTGTTAGCCAAGAAATGATTGCCGGAGATTTCTCGGAACAATTAAGTCTGAAAATCAACGACATGCTTACGCAGTATAAAGAAATAGACAGTTTGTTAAAAAAACTTGAAGCAATAAGCAAAACTCAATCGGAATTGCATTTCAGAGATATTGAAAAAAACCGACAAAAATCTGCAAAAATAAACATTCTAATAGTTATATTCGGAGTAGTAATTTTCTTTATAATTTCATATTTGATGAGTTTGGCTATAAGTTCTCCTTTAAAAACAATTGTTTCTTATATGAGAAAAATAGCTCAAAAACAAATTGATTTAAACATTAAAGACGAAAGAAAAGATGAAATTGGCGATTTACATAAATGTATTAACGAAATATCTTTAAATTTTCGCGAAATTATTATAGAAATTAAAGAAACAGCAACATCTGTCTTAGATGCAGGAAATCAACTTTCTTCAATATCCGAAAAAATTGCACAAAGCGCAAGCGAACAAGCATCAACAACCGAAGAAATTTCTTCTTCAATGGAACAAATGCTCGCAACAATCAGGTCAAATACAGAAAAAGCTGTAAATACAGGTAAAATTTCATCAAAATCGGCAAAAGAAATTGAAGAAAGCAACAAAGTTTTTATGCAAACAATTAGTGCTGTTTCAGAAATAAGTAAAAAAATATCAATAATTTCGGAAATTGCAGTTCAAACAAACTTATTATCGCTGAATGCATCTGTTGAAGCGGCAAGAGCAGGAAAAGCCGGCGACGGATTTGCTGTTGTTGCACAAGAAGTTAGAAAACTTGCACTTAAAAGTAGAGAAGCTTCGGAAGAAATTGAAAAACTTTCAAAATCGGGAAATGAAATTTCAAAAATCGCAGGAAATAAATTGCAAAAATTAATTCCGGATATTATTTTGAGTGCCGATTTGGTGAGCAAAATAGTAAGTTCAAATTTAGAACAAGAAATGGGTGTTGAATTAATAAATAATTCAGTAAATCAGTTAACTCAAATAACTAATTTAAATTCCGACTCATCTGAAAGAATGTCTCGCTCGGCTCAAGAATTAGCGTCAAATGCAGCTCATTTAAAATCAATAATTTCAGTTTTCAAAATTGATGATAATGATAATAATGATGATAGCGAATCTGTTGAAGTTAATGAACAAGAATTTTACGAATAATTATATTTTCAGCAATTATAAACAATTAACTCAATTGAAGCTTTTTGTAAAAGCTTCAATTGTTTTTTTAACAATTTCTTCAAAATCTAAAATAAAACCCAATTCCTTTTGCATGGAAGTAACACCTTTATCAATAAATCCGCAAGGATTAATGTGATTATAATACGATAAATCCGTGTTTACATTAAGTGCAAAACCGTGCATTGTAATTCCTCTGCTAACTTTTACGCCTATTGCACAAATTTTTCTTTCTTTAGGAGTTCCTACTCCAAGCCAAACACCAATATTGTTTTGACTAATTTCACCCGAAATACCGAATTCTTTCAAAACATCAATAATCATATATTCAAGTGTGTAAATATATTCTTTTGTTCCCATTCCATATTTTTCCAAATCAATAATAGGATAACCCACAATTTGTCCCGGACCGTGATAAGTAATATCTCCGCCTCTGTTTGTCTTAAAAAATTCGGCATTAATTTTTTCCAAAAAATCCGAATTTATAAGCAAATTATTTTCTTCTCCGCTTTTTCCGAGCGTATAAACGTGATTATGTTCACACAATAAAAAATAATCATCAAAACTTTCACCGCTATGTTTTTTCCTCAAACTATCGTTAAATAATTTTTCCTGATAATCCCAAGCATTTTTATACGATATTTTTCCAAGATTTTCTACACGAATGTTACTCATATTTTATAAATTTACATCGGCAAGATTAATATTAAAATTTTAAATTGAAAATATTTTATAAAAAACAAAACCATGGCTAAAATTTTAACTTCAATTTCATTAATTTTTCTTTTCACTTTTTTTGGTTGTAAAAATAATCAAAATCAATCTGAATTGAATAAAGACACACTAATTTCGCATGTTCCCCAATGGTCGCGTCAAGCAATTTGGTATCAAATTTTTCCTGAAAGATTTAGAAACGGAGACACAAAAAATGACCCGAAAAAAGAAGATATTGTTGGAACTTATCCCGACCAAATTCCCGATAATTGGAAAACAACACCATGGGAACAAGATTGGTATAAAAAAGACGATTGGTTTAAAAATTCAAATCTTACCAACGAATGGGACAAACTTCAACTCAGACGATTTGGCGGCGTTATCCAAGGTATTATAGATGA
>DZBS01000113.1 GCA_022729995.1 Draconibacterium orientale
GAGAAAGATATGAAGGATATTGGAAAAACTTAAAAAGAAACGGAGAAGGCTCCAATTATTTCTCTAACGGAGCGATGTATAAAGGAAACTGGGTTGACGATCAAAAAAACGGCATCGGATATTATGAATATCACCCCACTTCGGAATACAAAAACTACAAAGGCGACTATGTAAACGGCAAAATGACAGGAAGCGGAATTTTTATATACAAAAACGGTCAAAAATATGTAGGCGACTTTTATGAAAACTATTTTCACGGACAAGGAACAATGTATTATGCCGACGGAAAAATTGAATCGGGAAAATGGGATTACGACAAATTCGTTGGCAGTAACGAAAATCAAAAAGGTTGTATATCCGGAAACTGCTCAAACGGATACGGAACATATATTACTTCCACAGGCGGAAAATATGTAGGTGAATTTAAAAACGATAACTACGAAGGAAAAGGAACATTTACATTCTCGAGCGGTGAATCATACACCGGAGAATTCAAAGCAGGAACATACAGCGGAAACGGAACATACACATTTACAAACGGAGATAAATTCGTTGGTCAGTTCTTAAACGGAACTTACGACGGAATAGGAACAATATTTTACGCAAACGGAACCACAAAATCCGGAATTTGGAAAGAAGGAGTTTTCATAGGTTCACAAGAAAACCAAACTCCGCCTGTAATAAGTTGGCTTTCGCCGCAAGCATATTCGAGCGAAACACAAGACAAAGTAGCAATGGTAAAATTCTGCATAAAATCTAAAAGTGAGCTTGAAAACGTTCAAATATATGTTAACAATGAGTTAAAAGTAAATTATGCAACAAGAGGATATACAGTTGTTGACGCAGGCTGCGATTTTACTATAGAAAGAGAAGTTCCTTTAGTTGACGGAGAAAACAAAATTTATGTTAAAGTAAAAAACTCCGGAGGAGAAACTACTTCTGATTTTAGAATAATAAAAAAATCTGTCGCAACTGCAAATATCGACCAAAAAAGAACAGCTCTTGTTATAGGAAATGCAACATACACAAGCTCTCCGCTGAGAAATTCAGCTAACGATGCAAAAGCAATGGCAAATACACTTAGAGGAATGAATTTTGAAGTTATGGAATTTGAAAACATGACAAAAAAAGATATGGAATTAAAAATCAGAGAATTTGGTGCTAAACTGAAAGCAACAAACGGAATAGGATTATTCTATTACGCAGGTCACGGACTTCAATTAAAAAATCAAAACTATTTAATTCCAATAGATGCTAACATTCAAAAAGAACAAGATGTTGAATTTGAAGCTGTTGATTTACAAAGATTACTCGGAGAAATGGATTATGCAGCAAACGATTTAAACATTGTAATTCTTGACGCATGCAGAAATAATCCTTTTGCAAGCAGTATGAGATCCGGCGGAGGAAACGGACTTGCACAAACTGATGCCCCAAAAGGAACATTCATAGCTTATGCAACCGCTCCCGGACAAGTTGCATCTGACGGAACCGGAGCAAACGGACTTTACACTCAGGAATTAATAAAATCTATGAAAAAACCCGGTTTAAAAATTGAAGAAGTTTTTAAAGACGTTAGAAACAATGTATATAAATTATCGGGAAATCAACAAGTTCCGTGGGATCACAATTCTATTTTCGGCGATTTCTATTTTGTTAAATAATATCAATTTAAAAAAAAATTAAAAACAAAACTCATTAAATAAATAAAAAAAAACCGGCATATAAGAATTTGCGTATTTTTAAATATCGAAAAACTATTAAATACACAAATTAAGAAAATGCCGGTATCTTTTTAAAAAAAATCAATATCGAAAAAAAATTAAATTTTTACATTGAAAACATAAAATTTACTAATATGAAACATCTATTTAAGTATCTCAATATATATAAGAATGATTATTTTGGATGTTACTATGTAACCTTATAAATTTAAAATATAAACACATGAGACTAATATCATTATTATCAGCAATATTTTTATTTATTAACGTTTCGGCACAAATTCAAGGAACCGGATTAAATTTCGACGATAATAAATACGACCAAGTGCAAATGAAAGCTCCTTTAACAAGAGGACTTTACACAAATATTCCAAAAAATTATTCGTTAAAACAATATGCTCCATACACAAAAAGTCAAGGAAATTACGGAACTTGCGTTGGTTGGTCAACTGCTTATGCAGCTCTTACAATTGTAGAATCAAGAAAAAATAATCTGACAGACAGAACACAAATAACAAACAATACATACTCTCCCGGATTTATCTACAAACAAATTAAAATGGCAACAGATGTTTCATGCTCAATAGGCTCTTCAATTTCTGATGCTCTTGAAATAATGAAAACTGTTGGAGCTGCCAAATACGACGACATGCCCGAAAAAAATTGTCCTGATTATATTTCCGAAGAAATATTTGAAAAAGCTTCAAAAAATAAAATTACCGATTACGCTAAAATATTCGAATACTTCGACAATTCAGATTTTAAAATAAATGCAGTAAAGAAAAGCCTTTCACAAAACAACCCTGTTGTTATTGGAATGATGGTTCCAAACTCTTTTTACACAGTTAAAGAATTATGGGAACCCACAGAAAATTATTTAAGCAATTATCCCGGACACGCAATGTGCGTTGTAGGCTATGACGATGCAAAATACGGCGGAGCATTTGAAATAATAAACAGTTGGGGAAATACATGGGGAACTGAAGGTTTTACTTGGATAAAATATAAGGATTTCGCAAATTTTGTTAAATATGCTTATGAAATAATTGATATGCAAATTTCGCCAAATAACAACGGAAACGTTCTTTCGGGAAGCATAAAATTTATTAAAGCCGACAGAAAAGAATCGCCGGTTACATTCGACGGACAAAAATACAAACTCAATGAACCTTACAGTTCCGGAACACATTTCAGATTATATATTTCAAACAGCGAACCTGCATTTGTTTACGCATTCGGTTCTGATGCAACAGGTCAAATATTTCCAATTTTTCCTTATAAAGCAAACATTAGCGCTGCTCTAACTTATGCCCAAAACGATGTAGCAATTCCTGACGAAGACCATTATATTGAGACAGATAATACAATTGGAACAGATTATTTATGTGTAATCTACACTAAAGAAGAAATAAATTTTGATGAATTAATTTCAAATATTAAACTTGAATCAGGAACTTTTTACGAAAAAGTTAATAATATAATAGGAAATAAATTGATTGAACCGCAAAATGTAACATTTTCAAACTCAAAAATATCATTTAAGACATCAAATACCGACAAAAAAGCTGTAGGATTATTTATTGAAACACAGCATATTAAATAACAAAATATTTTCAAATAAAATGTATATTTGCTTATTATAAAAAAATTATATTATTTTAAACATTAAGAAATATTAAAGTTGACAGATGAAACATATATGTAAGTCTCTCATCACACATGCGAATGATTATTTAGGATGTTCATATAAAACATTTTAAAACATTTTAAAACATTTTAAAATAACACATGAAAATTAAATTTTTTGCAATAATTATTGGAATATTGTTGAGTTTGACAAATAGTTTTGAAGCACAATCACAATGTTCTCAAGATGTTATATATAAGAAAATTACTGAAACTGCTAAAAGCGATACATTAATCCTTTTAAGAGAATTTATTATCGACGAAAATAGTCCCGAAAATAATTCGTGGACAATAAGTTTAAAAGATAATACAGAATATAAAATATATCTTTTTACCGAAAACAAAAAAGATCAAATAACACTGTATAAAATTTTGAAGAAAGAAAAAATTGCAGTAAAAACAATTTCAGGAGAAGATTTAAAAAATTATATCAAAATTTCAACAGAAAATAAAGGAGCCTATCAAATTCAACTAAATAAAACAGACAATAAAAATTGTGTTTTTGGGGCAATTTATTTTTCAAAAAAAATTTAACATCAAAAAAAGGCTAATACAAAACAAAAATTAAGTATGTTTGTCAAAATCGACACGATTTTTGTAATAAATTTTTTAGTTCAATATATTTATTTATATTTTTACAGAAAATAATAATGTTTAACTCTATGAAAGCATCTTCCGATCAAAATAATAAAAGTTTGGCATTCAAACTATTTAAGGAAATGCAAGAAGATAATTTAGAATATACATATAGAGGTAATTTTACAAATAAAATTACCGATACAATATTGTCGTTAGCAGAAACAAACCTTAATAATGTTGATACTCCCGTTAAAACAAAAAAACGAGTTTATTTTATTATGGTTGAAGGTCTTCAAAACGTTACAAGACATCAAACTCCAAATACAACAGACGATTTAAGCGCATATCCCGGATTATTTGTTGTCCAAAGAAAAGTTCACGGATATTTTATTACAACAGGAAATGTCATTGAAGCTGATTCAAAAGAATATTTAAGCACAATGATTGATAAAATTAACAGCCTAAATCCCGAAGAACTCAAGAAATATTCATTAGAAATTTTAGATCAAGGAGAAGTATCGCCAAAAGGCGGTGCCGGACTCGGACTTGTAGAAATTGCAAGAAGATCAAACAGCAAATTGCTCTATGATTTTAAAGATATAAATGAAAAATATCTTTATTTCTATATGCACACAAAAATTCCGAATACCGACAATATTGGTGATACTCAAGCTACCGAAGAAGACAAAAACTCGCTCGAAAACATTAAAGAATTACACAAATTACTTGAAGAGCAAAATATACTTTTAAATTTTACCGGAAATTTCACTCAAGATACACTCATTAATCTTTTATCAATAATTGAAAAACAACTTCAAGGAACTATAATATTGAAAATGAAAGTGTTCAACTTAATGGTTGAAATGCTCCAAAACGTTGTTAAGCACGCCGATAATTTTAAATATAAAAATGTATTGGGAAAACATGCGATTTTCTACATTAGCGAAAACCCCGACAGTATTGTTTTTACAACAGGTAATTACATTCAAAATCCTAAAATAGAGAAACTTAACAATAAAATAGAAAAAATAAACAATCTCGAAAAAGATAAACTTACAGAATATTATAACAAAAGTCTTTTCAATTTTGAAGATAATAACGACGTTCATACCGGACTCGGTCTTATTGATATAAAAATGAAAAGCAAAAACAATTTAACTTACGATTTCTATAAAATAGATGAAGAATATTCTTTTTTCTCTTTACAAGTAACAATTACAAAAATGAAAAACGGAATAGAAAGATTTGTTTCACTTGCAGACAATGACACTCCCGAAATAATGTTAGATGCAGAAACAGGAAAAATGGAATTCAAAGGACGTTCTATCCCCGAAAACGCAGTAACATTTTATAAACCTGTTAACGACTGGTTAAGAGAATATGCTCTAAACCCGCAAGAAAATACCGAAATTACATTTAATCTTGACTACTTCAACACTGCAAGCGACAAACAAATTGCAAAATTAATGCTTGCATTCGAAAAAATATCCGACAAAACCAATCTTAGAATTATTTGGCTCTATCACAAAGGCGATTACGAAATGATGAATGAAGGTCTTAAATATAAAGAACTTACAACATTACAAATTGATTTGAAAGAAGAAGAATAATTTACTGCTACAAAATATTTTTTTCAACATAATGGTAAGATATTTTCAAAAATACACAGTTGAAATTGTAAACAAACCATTTGTTGTGAACCAATTGGAGTTTTTTGAAACTGCCATTATAAGTTTTTATGACGAAAAAAACAGCATTATAGAAACAAAAAATCTTGCATTTCCGAGTATTAAATTTATTAACGAAAATTTCAATTTAAACTCCAAAATTAACATATCCGAATGTTATATCAATAACGAAAATTTTGAAACATTAAAACAAAATTGTAATCAAAATGACGAAATTATTTTCGATGAATTTTATGCCGAAAATTCGTTTTTTGACTTTCAAAACCAAGAATTAGATTTTTCAAATATAACTTTTACAGAAAATTTCAATTTAAAAAAAGCAATAATTATTGCATCAAAAATAAACTTTTCCAACTCAAATTTCAAAACAAAAAATACCGACTTTTCATACACCCTTTTCAAATCTGAAGAATTTACAATAAATAATTCAAAATTCTCAAAAGGAGATATTTCATTCAAAAACACAATATTTTCAAATTCAAAAAAGTTTTTTAAAAACCTAAATTTTAAAAACGGGACAAAAAACTTTGAAAATATTGAATTTGGAGAAGGCGATATTGATTTTCAGGAAACAAATTTTGGAAAGGGAAAAGTATCTTTTAAAATATCAAATTTTGGAAACGGAAATAAAAATTTTTCCGAAGTAAACTTTGGCTCCGAAGAAACATCGTTCGACAAAGCAAATTTCGGTAACGGCGATGTTAGTTTCAGAAACTCCATATTTATTGACTCAAAAGTTAATTTTATAAGTGCAATTTTTTTGAACGGAAAAAAAGATTTCTCAGGAACTAATTTTGGTGAAGGCGATATTATTTTCAAAAGTTGTAATTTCGGTAACGGAAAAATTTCATTCAGACAATGCACTTTTGGCAACGGAATGGTAGATTTTCATTTCGGCGAATTTGGAATCGGCGACAAAATTTTTGACTTATCAAAGTTTAACAACGGAGGAATCGACTTCTCCGGAGTGAATTTTGGTAAAGGAAAAATTAGTTTTAATAAAGCATTTCTCGGCAACGGAAATATTAATTTTGAAGCTTCTTCACTTGAAGGAAACTTTATAATGCAAAACTCCGTTTTCGGAAGAGGCGAATTTAATTTCGAAAATGCTAATTATATAAATGCCGAAGTTGAAATTTCAAACGTTGAATTTGGTTTAGGAAAAGTATCTTTTAAAAATTCAAAATTTAAAATACTCTCGCTAAAAGAATCGCAACTCGACAATTTTTTTGATTTAAGAATTGCAGAATGTAAAAAACTTGATCTTTCGGAAACTGTTGTAAAAGACATTTTAGACATAAATCCGCAAAAAAATAAAATAGGTTTTGAAGAAATAAATCTTTCCGGAATGCGACTTCTCGGCAGAATTTATCTCGATTGGCAATCGAACGACGTAAAAAGGATAATTTATTCACAAAAAACTTCATACCTCGATAAAAGCGAACAATTTAGAATTCTTAAAGAAAACTACAATCAAAACGGCCAATATAATTACGAAGACAAAGCTTATGTTGAATTTAAAAGATGCGAGTCAAAAGCAGAACTTGAAATTGAAAGACAACGAACATCTTTTTATAATATAATACCGTTTATAAAATACTATTTTAAATGGTTGATATTTGACAAAATGGGCAAATTCGCAACCGATCCGCTAAGAGTTCTTGTAACAATGGGAATAACCTATATATTATTTTCACTGTTATATCTTTTAATTGGTTCATTGGGTAACATTCATATTGTTTCGTCACTTTTTCTGCCCGACGATCCCAGAGTTTTAAATCCTGTAGGTAAAGCATTTTACCACAGTGCAATAACATTCCTCACAATTGGCTACGGCGATTATTATCCGGACGGAATTGCTCGTTGGATTTCAGCAACCGAAGGATTTGTAGGCCTTTTCCAAATGTCATATTTCACAGTTGCTTTCGTTAGAAAAGTTCTCAGATAAAAAAAACATGCACGAAATAGAAAAATATTACGACAGAGAACTTAGCTGGTTATCTTTTAATAAGCTGGTTTTAAAGCAAACAACAGATTTAAGTCTTCCGCTTTTTGAAAGAATAAAATTTTTGGCAATTTACTCTTCAAATCTCGATGAATTCTACAAAATTAGAGTTGCTTCATATAGAAGTCTTCTTGAAATTTCACAAAACACAATAAAAAATTCAGATTTAAATCCCGAACTTATTTTAAATAATATAAAAAAAGAAATTGTTTCGATGCAGGAAGATTATGAAAATACCTTTTATAATCAAATTCTTCCAGAGCTTGAAGAAGCCGGAATTATAATTTATCAAAATCAGAAACTTGGTGAAATTCATACAACATTTATAAAAGAATATTTCTACAAAGAAGTTTTACCCGAAATTCAACCCGTTTTATTATCTGATTCCGGAGAAGTTCTATCATTTTTGCAGGATAATGTTATTTATTTGGCAATAAAAATGTATAAAAAGAAAGACGAAAAATCCGAAAGACCTTATTATGCAGTAATTAAAATACCAACTCGCAACATTCAGAGATTCATTCAATTACCAAAACTCGATCATAAATATTTTGTATTTTTTCTTGAAGATATAATAAGGCTAAATCTACACATTTTATTTCCGGGATATACAATAAAAGCAAGTTTTAGCATTAAAGTTTCAAGAAATGCAGATTTGCAAATAGAAGACGAATTTTCGGGAAATATTTTAGATAAACTTAAGAAAAGTTTAAAGCAACGAAAAACCGGATTTCCGGCCAGATTTCAATACGACAGTGAAACACCTGAAGATTTGCTCGAAGTTCTTAAAATGGCATTTAACATTTCCGAAAACGATTTTGTAAAAGGCGGAAAACATTTAAATTTTAATGATTTTTTCGATTTTCCAAACCCGTTTAGTCCAAAATATGAACTAAAACCTATAAAACAACTAAATCACCCAATTCTGGATAAATACGATTCAATTTTACAAGCTGTAAATAAAAACGAAATTCTTCTACATTTTCCTTATCACACATACGATTATGTATTAAGATTTTTTAATGAAGCAGCACTTGACCCAAAAGTAGAAGAAATAAAAACTACTCAATACAGGCTTGCAACAAACTCTGCCATAGTTAACGCACTAATTACTGCTGCCAGAAACGGAAAAAAAGTAACAGTTTTTGTTGAAGTAAAAGCAAGGTTTGACGAAGAAACTAACATTAAATTTGCTAATTTAATGATTGAAGCCGGAATAAATGTAATTTCGAGTATTCCGGGTTTAAAAGTTCATGCAAAAGCAGCACTTGTTATAAAGAAAAGTAACTCTAAGAAAAACTCAAAAAAAACTTTTGCTTTTATGAGCACCGGAAATTTTAACGAAAAAACTGCAAAACAATATTCGGACGAAGGTTTTTTTACAAGCGATAAAAAGATTGTGAAAGATATTGAAAAACTTTTTAATTATCTTGAAAACCCGTTGGAAAACTTCAATTTCAAGAATATACTCGTTCCGCGATTTAATTTTACTTCAACATTAAAAAAGAAAATTCAAAAAGAAATTACTAATAAGAAAAACGGAAAAGAAGCTTATATAATATTCAAAATGAATAGCTTAGAAGAGCGTAACATTATTGATTCTTTATACGAAGCCGGACAAAACGACGTAAAAATTGATTTGATAATTAGAGGTATTTGCTGCCTCAGACCTCACATGAAATTTAGCCCAAACATTGAGGTTACACGAATTGTAGACAGATTTTTGGAGCATTCAAGAATATTCGCTTTTTACAATTCAGGCGATTGGGAAGTATATATTTCATCGGCAGATTTGATGAACAGAAATTTACACAGAAGAGTTGAAATTGCCGTACCGATATTTAACCGGGAAATAAAAAAAGAAATTATCGACATTTTGACCATACAACTTCAAGATAATACAAAAGCAGTTTTCTTAGATAAAAACATAAAAAATATCCCTAAAAAAACCGCCGAAAATAACACAAAAAATAGAGCACAAATTGATACTTACTTATTTTTAGAAAAGAAATATATGATGGAAAATTAATATTAATTTGTCTTTAGTTTTCCGGCATATCCAAGTAAACCGATAGCACAAAGCTTATTTCCTTCAATAGCTCCTGATTCTTTATATCTGATGGAAACATAATATACATCTGACTTATTACAAACAAAATCGAAGAAACTTTTATCTGTTCCTTCTTTAAAAGTGCTGCCGATAGGATTTTCTTCCGGAACATCTTTACTATATAATTTCATAACTTTATTTTCGATTCCTTCATAGCAACATAAAGCAAATCTATATCGGTTTCCTTGAATAAGATAAATCTCCCAAGATTCTCCATTTTCTTCAGTAAAGCTTTTAACTTTTTTATTAGAAACCTTAAAGTCGTTTAGATAAACAACAGAATCTGTTAATAAAGATGCACATTTAAAAACACCTGAATCATCTTTACATTGAGCATTTGAGGTATTTACTAATAAAATAATAAAAACAAAAACAAAAAAAAGCTTTTTAAAAATCATAACTATTTCATTTACAAATCAATTAATAAATTGAATTTAATAAAAACATTTAAACAAATATAATTTAAAATATTTTATAAAATTCAAGAAGTTTGACAAAATGAATAAATTATTATTCGAGAGTTCCTTTAAAAACGGATAAAATCGTTAATAAATAACATTAAATAATCGTTTAAAATCAAACTCAAGCAATAATATAATAACATTAATATACATTATTGATTTTAAGCATTTTACTAAAATAATTAATATATCATTTGCCTATAATATTCAACATAAAAAAAATG
>DZBS01000114.1 GCA_022729995.1 Draconibacterium orientale
AACATAAAGCAAGTCCGGAAAATCCACTTAACGAAGCTATTCATAATAAATTAATTCAATATTTCCGGAAATTTATCTTTTTGGGAGGAATGCCTGAAGTTGTTTCTAATTATATGCAAACAAAAGACTTAAATCAGTGCTTTTTAATTTTGAATGATTTAAAAAATTCATATTTTGACGATTTTGCAAAATATAAAAAAATAGTTCCTGTAAAAAGAATTCGAGATGTATTTAATGCTGTTGTAAATCAAACAGGCAGCAAATTTGTATATTCAAAAACTGACAGTAACGATAATCACAATCAAATTAAAGAAGCACTCGAATTGCTTATGTTGGCCGGAGTTGTTATTCCCGTTTCACATACTTCTGCTAACGGTTTGCCGCTTGGAGCCGAGATAAATCAGAAAAAAAGGAAAATGTTGCTATTAGATACAGGCCTTTTTTTGAATATATTAGATTTAGATATCAGAAAAATATTTCTAACTGATGATTTTAACTCAATAAATAAGGGCAACTTGACAGAGATGTTTGTTGGACTTGAAATTATGAAATATAATACACCCTACAACCGCAAATCACTTTTTTACTGGCACAGAGAAGCCAAAAGCAGTAATGCTGAAGTTGACTATATCATTTCAAGTGAATCCGAAATAATTCCTATTGAAGTAAAATCAGGGAAAGGTGGTTCAATGCAGAGTCTTAAAGTATTTATGGATAGCAAGAACAGTAAAAAAGGGATAAGAATTTCCGCCGAAAATTTTTCAAAGTATGATAAAATTGAAGTTTTTCCTCTTTATGCTGTGAGTAATATCAGCTAATCCTATTTTTTTTAATGATAAACAATGCAATTGATTTTATAACCAATTTGGATTAAAATAGATTGTGCAAATCTATTTTAATCCAAATAAATTTACATTTATCCATTTCTGTTTTCGAACCGAATAATTTATGTAATCGTTTTTTCATCCATTTATAAGATTTAGAACTTGCATTACATGCAATCATGTTAAAATACTTAGAACTTACTGACACAAAAAAATGCTTTTTACGAGAAATCTATAGTATTCTCGTCTTTTTTGGAATATTGAGGATTCAATTTCAAAAAAATATTAACATAGTCTTTATTATTTATTTTTAATAATTTACCGTTAATCCACATTCCGGCAAATGAATTTTTTGTTACACCCAAAATGTGCTTTATAATTGATACTGAAAAATATAAAAATAACACACCTAAAGCACTAATAAATTCGATAATATTCTCGTTTATTTTTAACCATTGAATCGCTAAATATGAGATTATACCAAAAACAATAGGCACTCCAATTAAAGCAATTATTATCCATTTAACTTTGTGCCTTAATTCAAGTTTTTTACATTTGTTGCATATTGGTAATTTTATTTCATAATGGTAATGAGTCATTTGATAAACGCCTGATGAATAACTATCTTTTGCTCTAATTTTTGTTCTCTTCTCTTTTCTGAAAAAAATTTTATTTTTCTATTTCCAAAAATTGCATTTATTAATTGAATTTTGGGAATTTTAAATTTTAAAAATGTAAAAATAATAAAAATAAAGAAAAGTAAATGTAAACAGTATGTAAACTAATAAAAAGTTGCAACAATTTTTAAAATCAAAAAAGCCTTGTAAATCCTTAGATTTACAAGGCTTTTCGTTTGTCGGGATGAGAAGACTTGAACTTCCGACCCCACGCCCCCCAGACGCGTACTCTACCAAGCTGAGCTACATCCCGATATGTGTTTTTGCTTTTTTAAGCGGTTGCAAATATAAACTTTTTTCTTTATTCAATAAATTTTTTTGAATATAATCAGCTTTTTTTATTGCCATTTTGCTGTTACTATTGCTTCAATATTTCCAAAACTGTTTGTAGTTTCTTTTGTTGTTATCGCAATAGGTTTGTTGTTAACAATTTCTATTGTTTTTTCCATCCAACCTTTTAATCTTTCAAAAAATAATCTTCCTTCGGTTTGAATTCCTAAAACTTTAAAAACTGCTGTATTATCGGTTTGTTCTAATATTTCCATGCTTGCGCCATCGTAATATGTATTAAATATTTGCGAAGTTTTTCTTAAAACAAATTTTGTTGAGGCTATTTTTACAAATATTTTATAAATTCCTTTTAATCCTTCTTCCGCACTAAATTTACCTGTTTCATAAGCTGTTTTTGTTTTGTCGCCGTTATAAAACATTTCGCCGATTTTCTCGGTTGGTTCAATCATTCCCGGAATAAACGCATACCACTGAGCTGCAATTATCGGATTTGAAAAAATCTTTTTTGAATCTTCAGGTAAACTTTCAATCCAAATTTGAATTTGGCTTGGGAATTTTGTTTTGACAAAATGCAATGTGCTAAGTACTGAAGTTCCTTTTATTTTCATTTTATTGATTTTTTAGTTTATATTTTATTGATTAATATACAACAAAAAACAATATAAATTTTTTAATTTTTATAAAAATATTTTTTCTTAATATAAGAAATAAAGTCAGGTTTTTTATATCGGTATATATTTTGTAATTTTAGAATTGAATTTTATAATTATTTCTTGTTAAAATATTGTATACAAGAGATTTTTATATTAAAATATGTAAATTTAAACAAATAATATAAACATGAGTTTTTTTAAAACATTAAACGTAAACGAGAATAATGACAATAAGTCAGTAAATCTTGATGAGAATATTGAAAAAGTTCGTTGCTTAATTATCGGCTCCGGACCTGCCGGTTATACCGCTGCTATTTATGCTGCAAGAGCAAATTTGAAACCTGTAATGATACAAGGAATGGAAGCCGGCGGACAATTAACTACAACTACCGAAGTAGAAAATTTTCCCGGCTATCCGCAAGGAGTTACAGGTCCGGTTATGATGGAAGACCTTAAAACTCAGGCAGAAAGATTTGGAACTGATATACGTTGGGGCGAAGTAACTTCGGCAGATTTATCTAAAAGACCTTTCAGAATTATTGTTGATAACAAAAAGCAAATTGATGCAGAAACTGTAATTATTGCAACAGGAGCAACAGCACAATATCTTGGTATTAAAAGCGAACAAACATTCAGAGGTGCCGGAGTTTCTGCATGTGCAACATGCGACGGATTTTTCTATAAAGGAAAAAAAGTTGCAGTTGTGGGCGGCGGCGATACTGCTGCCGAAGAAGCTACATATTTGGCCGGACTTGCAGAAAAAGTTTATCTTATTGTGAGAAAACCAATTATGCGTGCTTCAAAAGCAATGATAGAAAGAGTTGAAAGAACCGAAAATATTGAAGTTTTATACGAACACAACACCAAAGAAATTACCGGAACAAATGTGGTAACCGGCGCAACTTTAATAAAACGAAAAGGCGAATCCGACGAAAAAGAAGTTAAAATTGAAATCGACGGTTTTTTCTTGGGAATTGGGCATAAACCAAATTCAGAACTTTTTGCAAAATATATCGATTTAGATTCTGTGGGATATATAAAAACAGTTCCGGGAACATCAAAAACAAAAGTTCCGGGAGTTTTTGCCGCCGGCGACGTGCAAGACAGTATTTACCGACAAGCTGTTACAGCTGCAGGTTCAGGTTGTATGGCTGCTCTTGATGCCGAACGGTTTTTGGGCGAACAAGAGTAATTTATTTCTATTTAAAATTTCATACAGAGCACCTTTTTTGGTGCTTTGTTTTTTATAATAGCTTATAATCGTTGTTTTTTTGCTTTTTTATTTTTAAATTGATATTTTAATTTTCATATAAAAACTTTTTGCGATGATTGAAAATCAAGATTATATTTTTGTTCCCAAAATAGATGTCAATGAAGGTATTACAAGCGGAACTGTTTCAAAAGCAGCTTTATATTGCTCAAAAAATTATTTTTATATTATTCCTTTTAGCAGCGTAAATATTTGGAATCAATCCGATTCTAAATTTATTAATGCCGAAACTTTTATTAAAGATATGAATTCAAGAATTGCATCGCTCAATATTGATGAATTTCAAGAATATATGCGTAATTTTTTACCTGCCGAAAGAGTTTATCATGTTCATACTTTGGAAAAATTCAGCGTTCAGGTAGGTTTTTTTATTTTTGGAGGCGTAAGAATAAAAAAGCCCGGAGAAGGCGTTCAGGTTATGAACGTGCAACCGAAAGCTAAACGTTTGGCAATTAAAAATTTTTACGGTTTGAAATAGATTCATCTGTTAATAACGCCCGAAGCAATAATTTCGTCATCGATATAAATTGCGGCAAATTGTCCTGCAGTTATTCCTCTTTGCGATTCTTCAAAAAGAATATACATGCCTTCTTCACGCATGAAAACTTCGGCTTTTTGAAGTGCTTGTCTGTATCTGATTCTCACATCGGCATTTAACGATTCTCCGATTTTAAGTTTCATATCGGGTCTAACATAATGAATTTCATTTTTGTCGATAAAAAGAGCATTTCTAAATAATCCCGGATGATTTTGTCCTTCGCCGATATATACAATATTTGTTTCAGTATCTATTGCCAAAACAAACGGAGGTTCTTTTAATCCGCCAACTCCCAATCCTTTTCTTTGTCCGATTGTGTAAAAATGAGCTCCCGAATGTTCGGCAACTTTTTTTCCGTCATCGGGTTTATACGAAAATGGTTGAGAGTTAAAAATTAGTTTTTGGTCAAAAGATAAATTTTCTTGATTATTATGTAAAGAATATTGTTCAAAATCATTTTCAATTTTAATAATATCGCCTTTTTTACTTTTCAGCTTTTGCTGTAAAAATGTAGGTAAATCTACTTTTCCAACAAAGCAAATTCCTTGTGAATCTTTCTTTTTTGCACTTGCCAAATTTTGTTCTTCGGCAATTCTTCTAACTTCACTTTTTTCCATTTCGCCAATCGGAAAAATGGCTTTTTCGAGCTGGTTTTGTGAAAGTTGGCAAAGAAAATAACTTTGATCTTTGTTTTTATCAATTCCTGATAAAAGTCGGTGAAATTGTTTTCCGTCTTTTGTAATTGTTTCTTTTCTACAATAATGCCCCGTTGCAACAAAATCGGCATTAAGCTCCAATGCTTTTTCAAGAAAAACATCAAATTTTATTTCTCTGTTGCATAAAACATCGGGGTTTGGAGTTCTACCGATTTTATATTCGGCAAACATATATTCCACAACTCTTTTTGCATACATTTCGCTAAAATCAACAGTTTGGAAAGGAATATTTAGCTTGCGAGCAACAAGTTGTGCAACCAAAATATCATCGTCGCTTGGGCAACTTCCTTCGATAACACCTTGTGTGTCATGCCAATTAATCATATAAATTCCGTGTACATCGTAGCCTTGTTGCTTCAATAAATATGCAGCAACGCTTGAATCTACACCGCCTGAAAGTCCAACTATAACTTTTTTCAATTTTTTATTTTTTACAAAAGTAGTTAATTATTAAATTTGAAGAAAAAAATGAAAGAAATTCGTCAAATAGAATACTTATCAAAAGAATATTTAGAATCGGTATCGCTAAGAGAAAAAATTCTCAGAAAACCTTTAGGAATGCATTTCTCCGAAGAGTTTATAAAAAAAGATTCCGAAGATTACCATTTTGCATTGTTTTTTGATGATAAATTGGCTGCAATTCTTTTGATGAAACCGCTAAGTTCATATGTGGTTAAAATGAGACAAGTAGCCGTTGAATCTGTTTATCAGAATAAAAATTTGGGTACCGATTTAGTGTTGTTTTCAGAAAAATTTGCAATCGAAAAAAACTTTTCGCGAATTGTGCTTCATGCCAGAGCAACAGCTGTAAATTTTTATTTAAGATTAAATTACAAAATCATTAGCGATGAGTTTATTGAAATAGGAATTCCTCATTTTAAAATGGAAAAAATACTTACAATTAGTTGATTTTTTTTATATAATTGCACTAAAATCTGTTTTTTTAAGGATTTTATTTATTTCGTCTTCATCAAAAGAATTTGGGTTGTAAGCCGGTTTTTTTGATTTTGGAATAAAATCAGCTTCGTCATCATCAAAATCAATGTCGTAGTCAATTTCGTCTTCATCAAAGTAATCATCGTCGGGTTCGCTTCCGCCTTCATTGTCTTCAAAAGAAAAATTTTCGATTAGTCCGGAGTTATCCCACGGACCTCCCAAATCTTCTTGAGGGCAAGCCAT
The DNA here is from genome assembly GCA_022729995.1 of Draconibacterium orientale. Lineage (GTDB taxonomy): Bacteria > Bacteroidota > Bacteroidia > Bacteroidales > JAADGE01 > DZBS01. Next base: position 6,149 of record DZBS01000114.1, read on the forward strand.
TTTCCCGGCTAAGCAAACCGGATATTTATAAGAATTATCTTCTGATATTTTTTCGAGAATTATTTTGTGAATCCAATTTTCGTTAAAATCATATTCATAAAGCAACAAGTCGTTTTCATTAACCAGAACATCTTCCAATTTTGTCATCAAATAATTGTATCCGGCTGTTGCATCGTCTTCAATATCAAAGAAAAAGACATTTGTTCCGTTAACAAACTGGTGTAATTTTGTGTCGTTCCAACCAACAACAATTTGAATAATTTTATGCAATTCGGGCAAAAGAGTGTCTGCTTTTACTAAAATTCTTCTCCAAACCTTTGGTTCTGTTCCGTTAATTGAAATGTGTAATTGATATGTTTTCACTTTAATGAATGTTTTATGAATGATTCGGCAAAATTATAAAAATTAATTTATATTTTCTTAGGATATCCGGTAATATCTCTAATTTTATTATAAAGTGGTTGAAGTTTTTTATACATTTTTAAATAAACATTTTCAAACAGCTCATTATAAATTTCTTGATTTTTATTTTCCGGTTCATAAGTTATTCCGGTTCTTGTCATTGATTTTACTGCCGATTCGTAATTTTCAAAAAATTTCATTCCTACAGAAGCATTAATTGCCGCACCTAATGCAGAAGTTTCATAAGTGTGCGGTTTTGCCGTTGTTTTGCCGAAAATATCTGCTGTTAGCTGCATTGCTTGTTTGCTTTGCGAACCGCCGCCCGAAACAATAATTTTGTCAACAGGTATTTTTGTTCTTTTTTCGGTTCTAATCAATCCTTCTTTTAAAGCATAAGCCAATCCTTCTAAAATAGCTCTGTAAATATGTGCTCGAGTGTGCACATCGCCAAAACCGATAATTGCACCTTTTGCTTCTGTTCCGGGAATTTTAATTCCGGGCGACCAATATGGCTGAAGCGTTAAACCCATTGATCCGGGCGGAATTTCTTTTATCATTTCGTCAAATAGTTCTTCCGGTTTTTGACCTGTATTTTGTGCAATTTGCATTTCTCTGTGACCGAATTCGTTTTTAAACCAATTTATCATCCAGAAACCTCTATAAATCATAACTTCTGTGTTGAAATAATCAGGAATTGCACTTGGATACGCAGGAAAAAATGGTGTTACTTCAATATAATTTTTATGTGTAGTTTGGACAGTTGCAGTTGTTCCATAGCTTAAGCATGCAACATTCGGACTAAAAACGCCGGAACCTAAAACTTCGCATGCTTTATCGGAAGCTGCTGCAATTAGTGGTAATCCTTGCGGAATTCCTGTTTTTTCGGAAGCTTCTTTTGTTATGTAGCCTAATATTTCCGATGGTTTTACAAGGGTTGAAAGTTTTGATTTTTCAACAGGAAACATTTTGAAATTCATGTGCGATTCTTCACACCATTCTTGTTTTTTGTAATTGAAAGGTAAATACCCGACTAAATTACCAATGGAATCGTTGAATTCGTTTGTTAGAGTGTAAGTTAAATAACCTGAAAGCAACAAATATTTATCGGTTTTTTCCCAAATATCCGGAGTATTTTGCAGAAGCCAATTTACTTCTCCGTTTTTAACTGCGTGAATTACAGATTCTCTCATATTTGCAGCTCTAAGTGTCAATTGCACCAATTTATTCGGATAATTTCCGATTTCGGCTTGTCGTTGGTCGAGCCAAAGAATTGCAGGGCGAAGCGAATTTCCGTTTTTATCGAGATTAACCATTGAACCTCTTTGAGTTGTAATGGTAACGGCTTTTATTCTTTCTTTTGATATTTTTGAAAAAGAAAAAAGTTTTTTTAATGTTTCAAACATTTTATCACGATAATATTCGGGTTGTTGTTCTGCCCAACCCGGTTTTAGCGAGAAATACGGTTCAATTTCGGTTTTAACAATTTCGAGAATGTTTCCGTTTAAATCTATTAATACAGCTCTAACGGATTGAGTTCCTGTATCTATCGATAAAATTATTTCGTCTGATTTAACCATGATTTTATGTTGATATTTTATTTGTTTTCTTTGTTTTTTTATAAGTTATATATTATATTAATTTTTTTAATTCTTCTATATCAGGTAAAAGTCCTTTAAATTTATCGGGAATTTCCCTACTCGTTTTCAGTTTTGCAACACCCATAGCTTTGTTATAATCTCTGAATGCAAATTCAATAACTTTGTCGTCTTTTTCTTTACAAAGTATTATACCTATTGAAGGGTTTTCATGTTCTTTTTTAACATATTCATCTAAAGCAGACAAATATAAATTAATTTTTCCGGCATATTCTGCTTTAAACTTCCCGCGTTTCAGTTCAAAAGCAATTAATGATTGTAAAGTTCTGTGAAAAAAGAGTAAATCTATGAAGAATTCTTCTTCACCTACAGTTACTCTATATTGGTTTCCAATAAAAGAGAAATCATTACCTAATGACAAAATGAACTTTTTTATGTTTTTGACAATTTCATTTTCCAAAACTCTTTCATCGTCATCTTCGTCAAGATTAATAAAATCAAGGAGATATTCACTTTTAAAAGCATTTGTTGCATGTTTATGCAGTCTTACGGGTAATGTTCTGTCAAAGTTGTTAATTATTTTTCCTGTTAACTGAAATAATTTGCTGTTAATATGGTGTTCAAGTATTGTAATGCTCCATTGATTTTCGATTGTTTTTTGGAAATAGAAAACACGTTCATTAATATCTTTACATTTGTTTATTAGTGTTATATGATGTGTAAATCCAATTTTTAAGAATGAATTTTCAATAAAGGTTTCTATTTTTAGATCATTATCTTCATCATTAATTTGTGCAGTCATCAATTGCATAAATTCATTTTCCTTTAATTGTGCAGTTGACGACTGCATAATTATAAAGCTTTGATCTTGTGATGGTAATAATAGATTTTGAAGTAGTTCATATTCTTCATAAAATTGCTTCATATTTTGAAGATTGCGAAAAGAAAATCCACGCAGTCCCGGCAATTCTTTTTTTAAGTCTTTTGAAATATTGCTTACAACACCATTTCCCCATTTTGAACTTTTAATTTTCTGAGACAATTTGTAGCCTGTATAATAATAAAGAAGTAGCATTTCTTTATTCGCCAAAGATGCAGCTTTATAGCGACTTTTTATAATATTCTCTTTAATTTCCGATATAAATTTAATATACTCTTTGGTTTGCATGCTTAATTTATTGTTGAATATTGTATAATATATTTCTGTTTTCTAAAGTAATTATTCTTTTGAAATAAACAACAATGTCCTTTGTTTTGTTATGGTTTTGAGGAAATCTAAATTTTTTTAATATAAAATAAAGAATATTATTCAATATTCAATAATAAATAATCAATTTCAAAGTCCGAGCGTTCCTCCGGGATTCATAATTCCGTTCGGGTCGAAGTATCTTTTAATTCCTTTTAATGCGTTCATAACATCTTTACCCAAATGTTTTTCCATATAAGGTGCAAGAACTCTTCCAACTCCGTGATGATGAGAAAGTGAGCCTCCGTTTTCTTGAATTGTTTCAACAAATCCTTTGTGAAATTTTGCAAAATCTTCTTTTTCGTTTCCTTTTTCCATTGGGCTTAAAAAAGTAAAATATAAATTTGCTCCGTTTTCGTAAACGTGAGAAATATGAATCATTAAAACAGTTTTTGGTCTTTGTTTTGCATAATTATGAGCTGCCGACCATACTTTTAAAAGATTTTCCCAAGTAACGGCAGTTTCCAAAGTGTCGGTCATTATTCCCGCATCCATCATTGGTTCTCGCATGTATGCACTTGAATATCTTTGTTCAAGCCATTTTTTTACCGGACTTTTTCCTATCGACATTGCTCCGAATTTTTTGGCTGTTTTCTTCATTCTTTTCAACACAAATTTTGTATAACATTTATCGCCTTCCACGGAAGTGAACATTAAACATCTTTCTGCGGTTTTATAGCCAAGTTTATTTAATATTTTATCTTGAAAAGAGTTATCAAAACCTTTTGTTTTGAATGCAATATCTGTTTCCGCCGGATCCGAAATTCTGAATAGGTGAGGAGTGCCGTATTCGCTCTGAATTATTGTGCGCATTGCAGTTGTAGCATCTTCAAAAGATTTGAAAACGAACGATGTAAACGAAGTGTTTTCGGGCTTATAATTTCTTAGTTTTAAAGTAACTTCGGTAATTATTCCCAAAGTTCCTTCTGAGCCGATAAAAAGCGGAAAAATATCCCAACCTTGAGCAGTTTTCGGGAATTCTTTTGTTTCTATAACGCCTGCAGGAGTTACG
>DZBS01000115.1 GCA_022729995.1 Draconibacterium orientale
CCGCCGAACCGATTTATAAGGAATTAAAAGAACTGACCCGAGAACGCAATAAATATATCAAAATACGAACCCGAATAAAAAATAATATTCACGCATTGAAACACAGTCACGGCCCAAATAAAAAAAGTATAAATCGCAATAATCTATTAGTAAAGGAATTGGATAAGTTAATAAAATCTACGGAAAAAGAAATGTCGGAGAAATTAAAAACAAATCAAGAATTGTCAGAAAAAATAGAAATTTTAACAACAATTCCGGGTGTAGGACAAACAACTGCAATAACGGTTCTTGCCGAAACGGACGGTTTTTCGCAGATTCAAAATTCAAAGCAATTGTGCAGTTACTCCGGATTGGACGTCCAAGAACGAGAGTCGGGCAAGTGGAAAGGACAAAGTAAAATAAGCAAAAAAGGGAACAGTCATATCAGAGCAGCACTGTATTTCCCTGCATTAACAACAATTAAATATAGTGAACAACATAAAGTGTTCTATCAACGTATAAAACAGAAAAAAGTAAAAAGTAAAATTGCATTAACAGCAGTAAGCCGTAAATTATTGGTATTGATGTATTCAATGTGTAAAAATAATATAAAATATGAACAAAACTATCAGAAAAAAAAGGCAGCGTAAAAGAAGTAAACTTCGGGAATTGCTTGAACCAAAGTTCTTCTTTTGGTTAATTTTATATATCGGCTCGATGCCGATTTATAAAATAAAAAAAGCAGTAAGAAATTAATCTTACTGCACAAGATAGACTTCGGTAAATTGAATCACCATAAGACTTCTTTTGGTTAGTTACAAAGTTACAAAAAATAAATAAAATATAATCAAAATAATTTGGATTTTAACACAGAACCTTTGTGGCTTGAAAGAAAAAAAGCCACGAATGCACGAATAAATTTTAGATTAATTCCGGAATAAGCTCAATTACAAACTGTTTCAAAAATTTTCTTTCAAAAACATCTTTATCGGTAATTTTATTATTGAAAACCAGAATATCCAAATCAATTATTCTCGGTCCGTTTTTATTTACGGTTTTTATTCTTCCTAATTCTATTTCGATATTTTTTAATTTGGAATTAAGATTTTCAAAATCAAATTCTGTTTCAAGTAAAACCGCTCCGTTTAAAAAGTTTTCTTGTTCTATAAACAAAAGCGGTTCTGTTTCTATAAATTTTGTTTTTTTGATAATTTTTCCTAAATCGGTAATTTCTATTAAAGCTTTTTCAATATTTTGAAATGCGTTAATATTTGAACCAATACCAATAATCGCAATATTGTTCATTTATCATATTTCCTTTTAATTATTCAAATATACAATTATACAATTATTCAAATATACAATTATACAATTATACAATTATACAATTTTAACATTATACCATTGTATCATTGAACCATTGAATAATTATTTTAAATGTGAATTGCTTCATTGTGTGCATTAGCGGCGGCTTCCATAATTGCTTCTGACATTGTCGGATGCGGATGAACCGATTTTATAATTTGATTTCCTTTTGCTCCCAAATTTCTTGCAACAACTATTTCTGAAATCATTTCCGTAACGTTCATTCCAATCATGTGTGCGCCAAGAATTTTATCGGTTTCTTCATCAAAAACAAGTTTAATAAATCCGTCGCGATTGCCTGCTGCTGTAGCTTTTCCCGATGCAGTGAAAGGAAATTTCCCAATTTTAATCTTATATCCGGCTTCAATTGCTTTTGCTTCGCTAAAACCAACCGATGCAACTTCGGGCGTTGTGTAAATTGCGCCCGGAATATTTTCGTAATCCAATGGTTTAGGATTTAAACCTGCAATATTTTCAATACAAATAATTCCTTCCGCCGAAGCAACATGTGCAAGCGCCGGACCGCGAACTATGTCGCCGATTGCATAAATTTCGTCGATATTGGTTTTATAATAATCGTCAACTTTTATTTTTCCTTTTTCGAGTTCTATTTTATTTTCTTCAATTCCAAGGTTTTCGATATTCGGCATAATTCCAATTGCCGAAAGAATTATATCGGCTTCCAAAATCTCATCGCCTTTTTTGGTTTTAACTGTAACTTTGCATTTTTCGCCGCTTATGTCAACACTTTCAACTGTCGATTCGGTCATTATTTTTATTTTTACTTTTTTGAGCGAACGAGCCAAAGTTTTTGAAACTTCTTCATCTTCGGTAGGCACAATATTTGGCAAAAACTCAACAATTGTAACTTGTGTTCCCATTGAATTATAGAAAAAAGCCAATTCTGTTCCAATTGCTCCCGAACCGGCAACAATCATAGTTTCGGGCAATTTGTCCAAACTCAATGCTTGTCGATATCCGATTATTTTTTTTCCGTCTTGTTTCATAAACGGTAATTCTTTTGAACGTGAACCTGTTGCAAGAATAATATGTTTTGTTTCGTAAATTGTTGCAACATTTTCTGAATCGGTAACTTGAACTTTTCCTTTTTCAATAATTTTTCCGATACCGTTTATCAATGTAATATTATTTTTTTTGAAAAGATATTCAACTCCTTTGCTCATTTGTCCTGCAATTCCTCGGCTTCTTTCAATTATTTTTTGAAAATCGGCTTTTACCTCGCCGGTTTCAATTCCATAGTCGGAAGAATGTTTCACATAATCAAAAACTTGAGCGCTTTTAAGAAGTGATTTTGTGGGAATACAACCCCAATTTAAGCAAATTCCGCCAAGTTCGGATTTTTCTATAACAGCAGTTTTAAATCCTAATTGCGAAGCACGAATTGCCGCAACATATCCGCCGGGACCGCTCCCGATAATTATTATATCGTAATTCATTTTATATAGTTTTTAAATTTTTAGCTAAGGTAAAATCTTTTTATAAAGATAAAAAATGACTTTTGTTTGATATTTGTTTTTCTAAATAATTTTTCAAATTAAATGATAAAAAAGTATTACAAATATTTGAAAATAAAACTGATTAATGAATTTAAAACTCATAAACTTTTTGTAGTTTATTTTTTGTTTTATTTTTTAAATGATTTATATTTACAATGAATTACATTTATTAAAAAAAAGCATTCCATGTAATTCAACATGTTCAAATTCATGATATTGTAAATATTGACAAAATGGCTTAATTTTAAAATATCAAATTTTTAAAAATTACTTTATTGAAAAATATTAAATTTTTTGCATATAATGGAAACAATTGAAGTAGTTTATGTTCCTTGGTATTTATCAGACAGATGGGGTTCTCGCGAAGAAGGCGGTTGTTCTATACACAAAAGTTTAGAAGATTTTGGAGCATGGAAAAAAATATATGACGAAAAAGTAATAGGAACTGACTGTTACTATGTTCCATACAAACCAAAAACCGCAAGAATTGAAGCTGCTTTATATGAAGAAATGCTAAAATCTTCTTACGGTTTGCGTTTTGAGATGGAAGAAGAAGATGAATTGGTGAAAAACGGCTCAATAATTTATGATAAAAGAATATGAGTTAACAAATCTTTTTTTTTCGATTTCCAAAAATTGCATTTATTACTTGAATTTAGGTATTGTTAACTCCATTTCATGTAAAATTCTAAATATTATCAAATTTAAAAATCTTTATAAATTCTCGCCTCCGTCAACAAAAATAATTTGTCCGGTTACAAAATCGTTTTCTATAAGAAAATTAACGGCTTGAGTTATATTTTTCAAATCGCCTTTTTTCTTTAAAGGAATATTTTGTGCTCGTCTGTTCAAATATTCGTCGTCACGCCCCGGCGGCGGAAGAATTAAACCCGGAGCAATTGCATTTACTCTAATTTTTGGTGCTAAATGATAAGCAGATAATTTTGTAAAATCTTCTAAAAACTTTTTTGTGAGCAAATAATTAAAATGCGGAGTTTCATTTTTCACAATTTTTGTGTCTAAAAGATTTATTATCAATGAATTTTCAGGAGTTTTTTTGGCAAATTCTTTAGTTAGAATATACGGTGTTTTAAAGTTGATATTAAAAAATTTATCAAATTCGTCTGAAGTAGATTCTAAAAAATCATTTTCGTAAAATATTGATGCGCTGTTAATTAATACCGAAAGTTCAAAGTCTTGAGAAATTTTTTCAAATAAATCGGGAATTAATTTAGGTTTGTTAAAATCCCATTTGTAAATTTCACAAAAAACATTTTTAGAAAGAATTTCGTTTCGGGTTTTTTCGGCTTTTGCTTTAGCCGAATTGTAATGCAAAGCAATATTAAAGCCTTTATCTGCAAGATTTAAAGCAATTTCGCGACCTATTCTGTCGGCACCGCCTGTAATAAGAACAGCATTTTTATTTTGCATATTTTTTTATCAAATATATAAAATTATAACTGATATTTTCAAAATCCTATTTATATTCTTCTTTGAAAACCAAAAAATAATTTGGATATAATAATTGAAAATAATACTTTTAACAAATGTAATCCTACCCCAATCTAAAACGGATATATACGCAGGTTGATATTCAAAAAGTGAAAATTTACAAATGTTGTATCAAACTTCAAACAATACAACATATCGCATTAATATTTCACTTTCCACAACTTGTCAAATGCTGTAAATTAATTTTTGCTATTTAATTTCATTATTGTAAATTTGCGTATCTTTGCAAAAATTAAATATTAAAAACATGCTATTAGAATATAGTTTTGAAAATTATAAATCATTTAAGGAATTAAATTCTTTATCAATGATTGGTGTACGTTCTTTCAAGGAACATGAACCAAACAATACTTTCAATTTTGAAAAATTTAAAATTCTAAAAACTGCTGTAATTTTCGGTAATAATGCAAGTGGAAAAAGTAATCTTGTGAACGGCTTACAAAAAATGAAACAATTTGTGAAAACTTCGTTTAGGGATGCACTTGTAGACGAAAATGAAATTCAAACTGAAAAATTCCTATTAAATACAAACTCCGAGAAACTTCCATCAAGATTTGAAGTTACTTTCATTCAAAAAAGAGCAAAATATAGATATGGATTTGAAATTGATAATAGTCAAGTCGTAAGTGAATGGCTTTTCCATTCCACAACAAAAGAAGTCCTATTATTTGAAAGAAATATTGATATTTATAAAATTAATAAATCTTCATTCAAAGAAGGATTAAATTTAGAATCAAAAACAAGGACTAATGTTTTATTCTTAAGTCTTGTCGCCCAATTCAATGGAGAAATATCAAATAATGTAATTGAATGGTTTAATAACTTAAATTTCATAAGTGGCTTACAAGATGTCGGTTATGGAATTTACACTATAGAAAAACTAAAAAAGGATACAAATTTCAACAAATGGTTATCATTAATTATAAGGACATTAGAGATTTCAAATATTACAATTGAAGAGATTGAACTTAAAGAAGATGAGATTAATAAAATCGTAAAAAAAACAAATGATAAATCTATAGCCAATTTTTTTAATGCTATTAATAAATTAAAACAAGGAGGAACAAAAAAAATCAAAATCTCAACCTGGCATAAAAAGTATGATGAAAACAATTTATTGATTGATACAATTCCTTTTAATTTTGATAATCAGGAGTCTGAAGGGACCAAAAAATTCATAAACTTATTAGGACCGTGGTATGATACTTTAAAAAATGGTAAGGTTTTAATAATTGATGAATTGGATTCTAGGCTTCATAGCCATTTAACAAAAAAACTCATTGAATTTTTTCATAAATATAATAAAAACAATGCGCAATTAATATTCACTTCACACGACACATCACTACTTGACAAAGCGTTGTTTAGAAGAGACCAAATTTGGTTTACAGAAAAAGACCAATTTGGTTCATCTCACATATATTCACTGGCAGATTTTAAAACTGAAGATGTTAGAAATACATCTTCATATTTTAAAAATTACATGAATGGCAAATATGGCGCAATTTCTTTTTTCGACATTGATAATCATCTGGTAGAATTAATGTTCAATGAGTAGTCCAAACAGGAAAAGAAAAGGGTTAGACTTTAGGTCTGGAACTCCTCGCAGATTTGTCGTTTTTAGCTTGAAGGATTTAGATATCAATCAAGGTCAGAAATTTGAAGAATGGGAAGAAGAAAAAATATTATCAAACTTACTTACAAGACTAAGAGAAATTAGTGCATATTCGATTGAAGATGTATTAGGCAAACAGATTATCAAAGTATATGATAACTTTCCGGTAAATTCTGATTTCATTCATCCAAAGCATGTTCCGGAAGGGGTTAAATGGGGTACTATTAGAATTAAAGGAAAAGAACGAATTGCGGGTTATATAGAAGAGAATACCTTTTATATTGTTTTTCTTGACAAAGACCATCGGTTTTGGATTACTGAGAAAAAACACACATAAAAACAATGGCTAATATTGTAAAAAAAATAAGAATTAGCCGTTTATATGTCAATAGAATACAACCCTATTGGATTTTCAAATAACGTGACATAATTGATGCCCTCAGTCGGCTACTATTATTATACTATACTTTATTGCTAATATTATGAAACGAAAAATCCACATATTAATTCCGATAATTCTCTTCTGATATACTAGTAGCGATAAATTATTCTGAAAGTTTTACAATCACTGTTCATTTAATTAGTTGGAAAATTATGACTTTAAATCAAACGGACAACTCAAGTAATATGCCGAATGTAACTACAAAATTCTTGGACACAGAAATTAGGTTTCATAAGCTGAGTTCAGAATTATTATTCTTCATTTTCCGAATCAGAGTCTCTTATTTTATCCAACCATTGTTTTAGTGCACCTATAATTCCTTTTTCTACGAAAGGCGCACAATATAACGGTTCTGAAATATAATCGGGTAAGTTAAACTGAGTAAGATATTTTCTTCTGAGTTCAGAGTTTTTTTCCATATCTCGCAATATTTTCCCAATAATTGGTAATGCCAGCGATGAGCCGGAACCGTATCCGTTTCGAAAATGAACTTCATTGTCATAAGCTCCAACCCATGCTCCGGCAACAAGATTTGGAGTATAGGAAACAAACCAAGCATCGCTATAATTTTGAGCAGTTCCGGTTTTTCCGGCTAAGTCGGATTTAACTCCAAATTGAGTTCTAATTCTTGTTCCTGTTCCGTTGTTTATGGCAATTTGAAGTATTGAAGTTAGTTTTTGACAAGTTTCTTCTCCAAAAATTAATGAAGATTCAGCAGGTTTTCGTCTATATATTATTTTGCCGTCGGCATCGGTAATATAATTAATAATCACGGGTTCTCTCATTATACCGTTATTTGCAAAAACTCCGTAAGCTCTAACAATTTCGTAAAGAGAAATGTCGGCAGTCCCTAATGCAGCCGACGGTGTAAGTTCATCAACTTTTGTAAAACCCATTTTGTTGTATACATCAAGTAATGTGTCTGCTCCTACTTTAAAGAACAAATCAACAGTCGGTAAATTCATAGAATGTGCTAATGCGTACCACATTGCAACAGTACTGTCAGGCGTGGAAGAATTGTCGTAATTACGAGGTGTCCAGTTTTCATATTCCGGATATGATTGTTCTTCATTGGCCAGATAAGTATCAGCATTCATGCCTTGTTCAATAGCTGTTGCATAAACAATAGGTTTAAATGTAGAAGCAATTTGTCTGTGCGAAAGAACCAAATCGTAAGGTAGTTGTCTGAAGTTATTGCCGCCAATCCAAACAAGTACTTCACCGGTTGTCGGTTCAATTATCAACACAGAAGCATTTAACATTTTATGATAAAACCAAAGGCTGTCGAATTTGTTAATCTTTTCGGTTCTAATGCCTTTAATATCAAAAAGAGTCATATTATGTTTCACGGAATCCGAAGCAAAAGTTTTAGATTCTTTTACAATTTTCCGATAATATTTTTTTATGTAACCATTTGAGGTGAGTTGAGCATCTAACTGTTTTTGCATTTTAACGAGTTGTTCTTTAACAGATTCTCGGGCAAACGACTGCATTTGTGCATTTAGCGTAGAATATATCTTCAATCCGTCTTTTTCTATATCGAATTTTTTTCCGGTTTTCTTCTCAATGTCATTAAGGATTTCTTGAACTTTTGTTCTAACCTGATAAGTAAAATATCCGGCAGGTGCATTAATTGTAAGATTTTCATATTTTGTTAGAAGAGGAAGTTTTTTTAGTTTATCTGTTTCTGATTGAGAAATATATTTTGCATTAGCCATAAGTTGCAACACAACATTTCTTCTTTTAACAGAATTTTCCGGATTAAGATGAGGATTGTAAAATGTATTTGCCTTTAAAATACCTACAAGAACAGCAGATTCTTCGGGCTTAAGATCTTTTGCGTGTTTATTGAAAAAACGTTCGGAAGCGGATTCTACACCAAAAATATCTTCGCCAAACGGAACCGAATTAAAATAAAGTAGAATAATATCACTTTTGTTATAAATATTTTCTAAACGATTAGCAATAATAAACTCACGAATTTTGGCAACAGGCATTTTCAAAAAGCCCTTATCGGGTCTTCCATATAAATTCTTTGCAAGTTGTTGTGTTATTGTACTTCCTCCGCCCGAACTTTCATTGCCTAATATTATGGTTTTAAAAATAACTCTTAAATAGCTGCGTAAATCGTATCCCGAATGTTCATAAAATCGACTATCTTCGGTAGCTATCAAAGCTTGAATTAAATGTTCGGGAATTTCGCTTTTGTCAATATTAGTACGATTTTCGGCAAAGAATTTATCAATAATTTTTTTATCCGACGAATAAACAATTGAAGCTTGTTCATGTTTAATATCGGTCAATTCGGATTCGGAAGGAAGTTTTCCGGCAAAGCCCGAATAAACATAAATAAACAATGAAATTATCATCAGCAAAATAAAGGAAATTATACTTCCGATAAATATTAATGCCGATTTATAGGGTTTTGCTTTTATTAATTGAAAAACATTTTTCCAATATTCTTCAGTGAAAATTTCCATGAAATGTGATAACATAAATATATTTTTTAATTATTGTGTTAATTTTCAGCGTATAAATGTAAATAATATTTTCAATTTATCTATTTGTATAGATATAAAAAGTAAACAAAATTTATTTTTTGGAATAGTTAACAGTTACTTTTTTAATATCTTACAGAAAAAAAATTAAAAATCATAATTTTGAAAACTTCAAATAATTATATTTAATTTCTGTAAATTGATTTTCATAATTCTGAAAAAAATATTAATATCGTATAAAAATAAATAAACACAAAAAACTATGTATAATTTCGATTTTTATAACCCGACACGTATTTTCTTCGGAAAAAACAGGCTTGACGTAATTGATAAAAATATTCCTTCCGATGCAAAAATATTAATAACTTTTGGCGGCGGAAGTGCAAAAAAAAGCGGACTTATTGACAAAGTAATATCAAATTTGGGAAACAGAAAAATTTTGGAATTCGGCGGAATAGAACCAAACCCTCGTTACGAAACATTGATGAAAGCTGCGGAAGTTGTTCGTAATGAAAATATAGATTTCATAATGGCTGTTGGCGGCGGTTCTGTTTTAGACGGAACAAAATTTATTTGTTTGGCTTCTCATTACAAAGGAGATGCAAGAGATTTATTAAAGTATGGTTTCACGCCAATTACACCAAAAGTGGCAGAAAAAGTGGTTCCGTTTGGTGCAGTTTTAACATTACCGGCAACAGGTTCCGAAATGAATAACGGTGCAGTTATAAGTTATGAACACGGAAAATTTCCGGTTAAAAGCGAAATGACATTTCCAAAATTTTCAATTTTAGACCCGACTTACACATTTACACTTCCAAAAATTCAAGTTGCCAACGGAATTGTAGATACATTTATTCACACTGTTGAACAATACATTACATTTCCGGTTGATGCACGAATTCAAGACAGAATTGCGGAAGGAATTTTGCAAACTCTTATTGAAATTGGCGAAACAACAATTGCCGAAACAGAAAATTATGATGCTCGTGCAAATTTATTTTGGAGTTCGACAATGGCACTCAACGGAATTATCGGCGCGGGAGTTCCGCAAGATTGGGCAACACACATGATTGGTCATGAACTGACAGCTTTGTTTGGAATAGACCACGGACAAACATTGGCGATTATTTATCCTGCAATAATGAAAATAAGACGTGAGAAAAAACATGCAAAACTTTTACAATATGCCGAAAGAGTTTGGAAAATTACCAATGGAACCGATGATGAAAAAATTGATTTAGCAATTCAAAAAACCATAGATTTCTTTGAAAGTTTGGGAATAAAAACAAAACTTTCGCAATACGGAGTTACGGCAGATAAAATTCCGGTGATTGTGGAACAGTTAAAAACTCACGGCTTAACAAAACTTTCGGAAACAGGAGATTTAACATTAGAAATAAGTCAAAAAATACTTGAAAAAGCGTTTTAACCAAAAAAATAATTTTAA
>DZBS01000116.1 GCA_022729995.1 Draconibacterium orientale
ATCACGATGATTTTGACGAAGATATGCAAGAAGAAGGCGAAAGTTTTGCTCAAACTGTTCACGTTCCGTTTAAATTTATTCCAAAATAAATTGCCTATTATTAAATGGTTAAAAAAAAGATAACACAAGACGAGTTATCTAAAATTATTGAGAAAACTAAAAATACGGTAAATAATTAACTTAATTCAAAGACTAAGATAGACATAGAGACATTTATTGATATTGCAAAAGTTTTGAACGTTCCTGTGAGTTTTTTTTGAAGATATTGACGAGGAAAAAAATAATAAATAATAGCAGTTATGTGAGTTTTTGGAAGCAAAAACAGCAAAAAAAAACCTATCAATTGGTGAAAAAAGCGAATGCGTGATGCTCTCTAAAGTTGAATAAATAAGAATATAAACTTTTTTATAAGATTATATGTGCAACAAAAAACAATAAAAAGCGTATATTTGTATAAATAAGCGACAAACAAATGCAATCTTTTATTTTAAATAAAGAAAAAGCCGTTAACAGCCTTTTATATGTTGTTAATAAACTTGAAAAAGCCGATAAACATAAGACTTTTAAGATTTTGTATTTTGCAGACCAAAAGCATTTAGTAAAATATGGACGACCAATAATTGGAGATTCTTATGTTAAAATGGATTTTGGTCCGGTTCCTTCGTTTGTTAAAAGTATTATTGACGGCGAAATTAAAGATTTGGAAGATGTAGTTGCAAATTACGGAAAATATAATGTTAAAGGTTTAAAGGAAGCTGACTTGGAATTTCTTTCTGAAAGTGATTTAGAATGTTTAGATGAGTCTGTTTCAGAAAATAAAGATTTGAATTTTGAGCAATTAACTAGAAAATCACATGATTTTGCTTACAATAAAGCTAATTGGACAATAGATTACATTGATATTGCGATGTCATTAAAGCCAAAAAAAGAAATGCTTAATTATATTAATCAGCAAATGATTAATGAAAGAATCGAATTTGCATGAGTTTAGGAGATTTCTTCCCGGAGGAACTAAAGCAAAATTTTGCAGAAAGAAACGTTGATATAGGTCAAGCCATACTAATTGAAATTCCTGATTTTAACATAACCCACTCAAAATACGTTATTTTAGTTTCTAAAAATGAAGTTAAACTTCTTTTGGCTTATGTTTTAATAAATACCGAAATAAACGATAATGTGTATCCTTCTGAATATTTAAAAAGTTTACATGTGAAGATTGATAAAAAAAGACACACATTTTTAAGCTATGATAGCTGGGTGAACTGTTCTGAAATTAAAGAGATAGAAAGTTTAAAAGTAATAAAATTATTAAAAGATAAGCCCGAAAGAGTATTAGGGAATGTTCATATTGATATATTAAAAAAAATACATAGCACAATAACAATAGCAAAAACAATAAACGCTGCTACGAAAAAGAAATTTGGATTTTTATAAAAACACAAATAATTTATATAAAAAAACCTAAAATTAATGTTTGAAAGATATTTAACCGGCAAATTGTCGATTTTTTTTAAAATATCAAAAATGAAAAATATAAAACTTATAATACTACTTTCTATCTTAATAAATTACGAATTTTCTTTCGGACAAACAGATATTGGACTAAATATCACAGGAAATTATTGCGGAATTTGGGGACCCGACAAACCCCAAAACTTTACTCCAAATTGGGGATACGGCGGCGGCGGATATTTGAATTTTAACTCAAGCTCTACATTATCGCCAATAATAGAATTAAATTATGCTCACAGAACTTTCGATTTTACCGAGCCTATTATTCTTCTGGATAACTCATCGCTTAATGTTTTAGAAAAAAACGATTTTATTGAAATCCCTTTAATGATTAAATTTCAAAAAAGCGACGGAGTATTCTCTTCCAATATTTTGCTTGGTTGGCAAGCATCATTTCTTTTATATAACGAACAAATATTATCTGCAAGTTCCGACGGACATATTATTACAGCCACAGATTATTACGATTTTAAAAATAATTTTTACGAATACGGATTTTTATTCGGTGCAGGTTTTCAATATAGAAACTATATTCTTCAAGGCAGATATTACTTTGCTATGAGAAATATTCACGGCGGAGATATATCAAGGGAAATGAGATACAACACACTTTCCGTTTCGTTAGGTTATCAATTAAATTATAAACCGCCGAAATCTTTCAGAAAATATTCTTTTTGGAGAGAATTAAAATATAAAATTCAACGAAAATTTTAACTTTCTTCCAAATTTCACATTCAATATTCAATTCTTTTATATTGAATTACAGTTTATTAAACTTTTTTATTAATTAATCTTAATAAATTAACAATAATTTTTAAATTTGCATTTAAACTTGGAATACTCCTATGTATGTAAATCTGAATATTAGTTTTTTCGATTTTATTATAGTCCTAATTCTAATTTGGGCTGTATATAAAGGATATAAAAGAGGTGCAATTGTACATTCGGTATCTCTCTTAATGTTGCTTGCCGGAATTGTAATTTCCGCAAAACTTTCTTATGCAATTTCAGATTACATGCAAGAAAGAGCGAGAATTCCGCTTTATAATTTACCATTGGTTCTTTTTGGTATCTTTTTTATTATTTCTGTTATTGCAACACATTTTGTAACAAACAAAGTGCATAATAATTCGGGAGCAAATTCAAGCGGAATGGGAAACAGGTTTATTGGAGTTTTCGTTAACGCAACAAAATATATTTATTTAATGAGTGTTGTATTAATTTTTGTTTATAAAATAGATTCTAATTTGAACTTCATTCATCAAAACGAAAAGAAAAAAACTTTTTTCTATTATAAAATATTAAGCGTTGCGCCCGGAACATTCAAAATATTAGTTTTTCCCGAAATATATCCTATTCCGATTGGACGACCCGAAGAATTACAAAAAATTAACGATCTTGATGAATTTTAACATCATATTTTCCCTTAAATATATCAAAAATTAATTATGAATTTTGTTGAAGAACTTAAATGGAGAGGAATGTTGCACGACATTATGCCGGGCACTGAAGAATTACTAAAAGAAGAATTAACCTCAGCATATATTGGTATTGACCCTACAGCCGATTCGCTTCACATTGGACATTTAGTCGGCGTTATGATGCTCAAACATTTTCAAATCTCCGGACACAAACCAATTGCACTTCTTGGCGGAGCAACAGGAATGATTGGCGATCCTTCCGGAAAATCGCAGGAAAGAAATCTTTTGAATATTCAAACACTCAGACATAACCAAGAAGCAATTAAAAAACAACTTTCAAAATTCCTCGATTTTGAATCAACAGCTCCAAATAAAGCTGAACTTGTTAATAATTACGACTGGATGAGTAATTATTCTTTCCTTGATTTTATTCGTGAAATTGGAAAACATATTACTGTTAATTACATGATTGCTAAAGATTCCGTAAAGAAAAGAATGTCGGCAGAAGACGGAAATTCGGAAGGACTTTCTTTTACAGAATTTAGCTATCAACTTGTTCAAGGATTTGACTTTTTACATCTTTACAGAGAAAAAAATTGTAAACTTCAAATGGGCGGTTCCGACCAATGGGGAAATATTACCACCGGAACAGAACTTATTAGAAGAATTGATTCAGGAAAAGCTTATGCACTAACTTGTCCGCTAATTACAAAAGCCGACGGCGGTAAATTCGGAAAAACAGAGTCCGGAAATATTTGGCTCGACCCGGAAAGAACTTCACCTTATGAGTTTTATCAATTTTGGATAAACACTTCTGATGATGATGCTCAAAAATATATAAAGATATTTACAATTCTTTCCAAGAGTGAAATTGATGAATTGGTTCAAAAACATTCCGTTGAACCACATTTAAGATTATTGCAGCACACACTTGCAAAGGAAATTACAACACAAGTTCACGGAGAAGAAAATTATAACACATCTGTTGAAGCCTCAAAAATACTTTTCGGACAAGGAACACAAGAAATGCTTTCTAAACTCGACGAAAAAACTTTTAATGATGTATTTAACGGAGTTCCGAGATTTGAAACAGATAAAAATGTTTTTACTGAAGGAACAGATATTTATTCACTCCTTTGCGAGAAAACAAACGTGTTTGCTTCAAAAGGCGAGTTAAGAAGATTAATTTCAGAAAACGGTCTTTATATCAATTTAGAAAAATTTGAAAATGCCGAAACAAAAATAAATTCAGATTTCCTAATTAACAATAAATATCTTGTTATAAGAAGAGGAAAAAAGAAATTTCATATCATAATTGCTAATTAATCAAAGAAATGCAAGAAAATTCAAATAACTTTAAAGAAAGTTCTTTCTATTTAATATATTTTCTATATAAAAAAAGAATACAAATTATAGCGATAACAGGCATTGGAGCATTAATTTCAATTATTGTTTCACTACTGATAACTCCCGAATACAAATCGCAAGTTATTATGTACCCTACATCAAGCGCATCTGTTTCAAAATCTTTGCTAACAAACGATGCAAGAGGAAATTTAATGGCTTTTGGTGAAGAAGAAGAAACAGAACAATTGCTTCAAATTCTTGAATCGGAATTAATTGTAAACCGAATTGTTGATAAATATGATTTAATGAAACATTATGGAATAGACAGCACTTCAAAGTTTAAAAATACAGCACTTTATCAAAAATATAACGGTAATATTTCTTTCAGCAAAACTCCTTTCCAATCAATAAAAATAGAAGTAACAGATATCGACCCGGTTTTTGCGGCAAATATTGCAAACGATATTGCAGATTTAGCAGATACTGCAATGAATGTAATAAAAAAGAAACGTGCTTGGGACGCACTTCTAATTGTTGAATATGAATATAAAAAGCTTGAAAAACAAATTAATGAAATGTCCGATTCTCTTTCGGAATTAAATAAAATGGGAGTTTTAAGTTATTCTTCGCAAGTAGAAGCATACACAACCGGAATGGCCGACGGAATTGCTCGCGGAACAATTTCGCAAGCCGGAATTGCAAATTTGGAAAGTAAACTTAAAGCACTCCAAAAATACGGTCACACATACAATGAATTAACAAATTATATTGAACTTGAACAAAAAAGACTAAGCGAACTTAAAGCTAAATGGGTTGAAGCCGGTGTTGAATACGGACAAAAAATGTCGTATAAATTTGTTGTGAATAAAGCCAGACCATCTGAAAAGAAAGCATATCCGGTTCGTTGGCTGATTGTAAGTTTGTCAACTATTGCAACATTTATTTTTGCAATAGCTTTTGTAGCTTTTATAGATTTCTACAAAAATTTTATTATTAGCATAAAATCAAAAGTCAATAAATAATTGTTTAAAACTGCCGAAAATAAAACACTTCTTATTGTTTCGGTATTATTTGCCTTAATAAATGCAGTTTTCATATATTTTGGAATATTGTATTTCTTGGCAGTACCGATTATATTACTTATTGTTTGGTTTGCAATTTATAAACTCGATTCACTTTTACTTTTTATTGTTTTTACAACACCGCTCTCTATTCTTCTTTCGGAGTTCGACAGATATGTTCCAATAAACCTTTCAATACCTGCCGAACCTTTATTAGCAGGAGTTTTATTATTATTTATCTTAAAAATATTTACCGGAGAAAAACTAAACAAAAAGATAATCTTTCATCCGGTTTCAATTGCAATATATTTCAATTTATTTTGGATATTTTTTACTACAATAAGCAGCACAATGCCTGTTGTTTCGGTAAAATTTCTAATTGCTCGTCTTTGGTTTATTATTCCTTTATACTTTGTTTCGTCTCACTTCTTTTCAAATCAAAATTATATTAAAAAATATTTCGGATTATATATTGCAAGTCTTTCAATTGTTATAATTTACACACTTTCAAGACATATTCAATACGGACTTTTTGAGAAGAAAGTTGCCGATTTTGTTATGTCGCCGTTTTATAAAGACCATACTTCTTACGGAGCAGTTCTTGCAATGTATTTGCCGGTTTTAGTAGGTTTTCTTTTTATTAAATTTCAAGATAAAAAACTAAGAATTGCCAACATATTTTTATTAGTTCTATTTACTTTTGCATTGATATTTTCATACACTCGCGCTGCTTGGTTAAGTATTGGCGGAATTGCAATTGTATTAATTATTGTTTTATTGAAGATAAAAATAAAATATATTGCAATTGGTTCGTTGGTTGTCGGAATATTATTTTTTTATTATCAATTCCAAATAACTGATACTCTCAAAAAGAATAAAACCGATGCACAAGAAAACCTTAGCGACCAAGTAACTTCAATGACAAATATTTCAACAGACGCATCAAATCTGGAAAGAATTAACAGGTGGAACTCTGCTATAAAAATGTTTAACGAAAAACCAATTTTGGGCTACGGTCCCGGAACATATATGTTTAATTATGCACCTTATCAAATGTCGTTTGACAGAACAATTATAAGCACAAATTTCGGCGACAGAGGAAATGCACACAGCGAATACATCGGACCTTTGTCGGAACAAGGAATTTTGGGACTTGTAAGTTTTGTGTTGATAATTATTGCAACAATTTACACTTCAATAAACATTTATTATAAAAGTAAAGTAAAGGAAACTAAAATACTGTCTTTAATGGCACTTTTAGGATTAGTAACTTATTATTTCCACGGTTTCTTAAATAACTTCCTGGATACCGACAAACTTTCGGTTCCGTTCTGGGGATTCACTGCAATAATTGTTGCATTGGATGTTTTTTATTTGAAAGAAGAGAAAAGTTAGGTAACCCAATCAAAATTCTAATTCAAATAATTCATTCAATTCAAAATATTTACTACATAGAACACAAAGTTAACAAAGAAACTACGTCTAAATTCAGTAAATTCGATCATTCAGTCAATTCAGTAAATTCAATCATTCAAAAAAACATCTCTCCATAAATCTATTTTTTTTATAATCTCAATTTACGTATTTTTGCAAATTGGAAAAGACACATCTTTAAAATATATTTTTAAGTGAAAAACATAAGAAATTTTTGCATAATAGCTCATATTGACCACGGTAAAAGCACTCTTGCCGACAGATTGCTCGAATTTACAGGTACCGTTGACGGAAAAGACCTGCAAGAACAAGTTCTCGACGATATGGAACTTGAACGTGAACGAGGTATTACTATTAAAAGTCATGCCATACAAATGAATTATAAATACAAGAATGAAGATTATATTTTAAATCTTATCGACACACCCGGTCACGTAGATTTCTCTTATGAAGTATCTCGTTCTATTGCTGCTTGCGAAGGAGCATTACTAATTGTTGACGCAACTCAAGGAATTCAAGCCCAAACAATTTCAAACTTATATCTTGCAATTGCCAACGACCTTGAAATTATTGCTGTACTCAACAAAATGGATATGCCAACGGCAATGCCCGAAATTGTTAAAGACCAAATAGTAGAACTTCTCGGCGGAAAACCCGAAGATATTATTGAAGCAAGCGGCAAAACCGGTTTGGGAATTGAACAAATATTAGCTACAATTATAGAAAATGTTCCGCATCCCGAAGGTAATGTTGACCAACCTTTACAAGCAATGGTTTTTGATTCTGTTTATAATTCATACAGAGGAATTATTACATATATTAAAATATTTAACGGAACTATTAAAGAGAAAGACCTTGTGAAATTTGTTAACACCGGAAAACAATATAATGTTGATGAAGTGGGCGTTCTTAAACTAAAACCCGAAAAACGTAAATCATTAAGCGCTGGCGATGTAGGTTATATAATTTCAGGTATTAAAACTTCTGTAGAAGTGAAAGTGGGCGATACTGTTACTCATGTAGCAAATCCTTGCAAGGAAGGAATTCACGGATTTGAAGAAGTTAAACCAATGGTGTTTGCCGGAGTTTATCCAATCGAAGCAGAAGATTACGAAGATTTGAGAGCTGCTCTTGAACGCCTTCAACTCAACGATGCTTCTCTTACATTTATTCCCGAATCGTCAATTGCATTGGGTTTTGGATACAGATGCGGATTTCTCGGACTTCTTCACATGGAAATTATTCAGGAAAGATTGGACAGAGAGTTCGACATGAATGTTATTACAACTGTTCCAAATGTTTCGTATGAAGTAACGAACAAACGAGGTATTAAACTTCCGGTTCATAATCCGGCCGGACTTCCCGACCCTAAAGATATTGAATTTATTGAAGAGCCTTATATCGAAGCTGATATTATTACCAAAACAGATTACTTTGGAAACATTGTAAAACTATGTTTGGACAAAAGAGGAATTATGCTTAACCAAACATATTTATCGGCAGATAGAATTGAAGTGAAATTCAAAATGCCACTTGCCGAAATTGTTTTCGATTTCTACGATAAACTTAAAAGTATTTCTAAAGGATATGCTTCTTTCGACTATCATCAAATAGGCTACGAACAAGCTAAACTTATTAAACTTGAAATTCTTCTTAACGGTGAAAAGGTTGACGCTCTTTCGACTCTTATACACGAAGATCATGCATATAGTTTTGGAAGAAGAATGGTTGATAAACTTGGCGATTTAATTCCTCGTCAGCAATTTGATGTGGCGGTGCAAGCTGCAATAGGTGCTAAGATTATTGCTCGTTCAACAATTAAAGCCGTGAGAAAAGACGTTACCGCTAAATGTTACGGAGGCGACATAAGCCGAAAAAGAAAACTTCTCGACAAACAAAAGAAAGGAAAGAAAAGAATGAAACAAATTGGTAATGTTGAAATACCGCAAACAGCATTCCTTGCAGTTCTTAAATTAGACTAATAAAACAAAACATATTTAACACAATAAATTACTGAAGAGATGATTCAGATTAGAGATTTTAATAAACACGAAAACGAAAACGTAACCGTTCAAGGCTGGGTTACCAACAAAAGAAGCAGTAAAGGTCTTGAATTTATAATTCTTAGAGACGGAACTGGGTTTGCCCAATGCGTAGTGAGCGAAGAAGTTGTTGCTACAAAAGTATTTGCAGATGCAAAACTGACAACACAAGAAACTTCGGTAAAACTTTCAGGCAAAATAGTAAAGGACGAACGACAAATTGGCGGATATGAACTTCAAATTAATGATATAGAAATTATCAGCATAGCAGAAAGTTATCCTATCTCCAATAAAGAACACGGTGTTGAGTTCCTTATGGATAAAAGACACCTTTGGCTTCGTTCAAAAAGACAATGGGCTATTATGCAAATTAGAAACAAAATAATATTTTCTATTCATAAATTCTTTCAACAAGAAGGTTTTGTGCAAGCCGATGCACCTATTTTCACCGGCAATGCCGTTGAAGGAACTACAACATTATTCTCAACAGAATTTTACGGTGAAGATGCTTATTTATCGCAATCCGGACAACTTTACGGCGAAGCTATGGCAATGGCATTAGGCAAAATATATACTTTCGGTCCTACATTTAGAGCAGAGAAATCTAAAACAAGAAGACATTTATCGGAATTTTGGATGATTGAACCAGAAATGGCTTTCTACGACTTGGATATGGACATGGATTTGATAGAACAATTTATCAAATTCGTTACAAACGAAATTAATGAAACTTGCAAAGCCGAGCTTGAAATTATTGAAAGAGATACAACTATTTTCAGTAAAATTGTAGAACAAAAATTCCCAAGACTTACTTACGACCATGCAGTTAAGATTCTTAAAGGCGAAGAGAAAGTAAACGGCAAAACTACTATTGAAACTCTTGAAGCCGATTTGGCTGAAGTTAAAGCAAATATAGAAGCTTTGAACAAAGAAATTGCAGAAAAAGAAGTAGCTATTGAAGCCGGAGTTAGCAAAGGACAACGCAACTTTATGCAAAACAAGATTGATACATTGAAGAATGACATCAAAGATCTTGAAGTGAAAGCTAAAAATATTCCCGAATGGCTTCAATCTGCAAAAGATTTTACCTACGGAACAGACTTTGGCGGATCTGACGAAACTGTAATTACACGAATGTTTGATGTTCCGGTAATGGTTTACAACTGGCCGCACGAAATAAAAGCATTTTATATGAAACGCGATGCCGGAAGTCCGCACCTTGCAAAAGGAGTTGATGTGTTGGCACCCGAAGGCTACGGCGAAATTGTTGGCGGAGGCGAACGTGAAACAGATTTAAACCTATTGATTGAAAAGATAAACGAACATAAATTGCCAATGTCGGCATTCGAATGGTATTTGGATTTAAGAAGATTTGGCTCTGTGCCTCATGCAGGTTTTGGATTAGGACTTGAAAGAATGGTGGCTTGGATTTGCAAACTTCCTCATATAAGAGAAACAATTCCGTTCCCCAGAATGTACGGCAGATTGCTTCCGTAGTTAGACTATAGACAAAAGTATAAAGATTATAGATAAAAGATAAACGTGAGGGGT
>DZBS01000022.1:0-19640 GCA_022729995.1 Draconibacterium orientale
ATTGGGAAGGCAATTACAAAGTTCGATATTGGGAACAAGATTGGAAAAATATCATCTACGGAAATGAAAATTCCTTTCTAAAAAAAATTGTGAATGCCGAATTCGACGGTGTTTATTTGGACATCATTGATGCTTTCGATTATTTTGAACAGGAATATAATTAAAAACTGCTAATCAAGTAGACGACTGACAGTCAAATGACTGCCGGTACACCTCTCACACCACCGGACATAAGGGTCTTCCCGAAAAAAATCGGGACAGGCTATATCCGGCGGTTCATTAACCGTCAGCAAATTATGTGGTAATATTCAAGGAAAGATTTATAGCCTCGTTGTTTTATTCGGGCAATGGTAACGGATGTTCGCATCACAGGACTTTAATCATCTTTTTATATTTTATTTAAAGGTATTCGTGAGGGCTTCGCCGTTGAGCAACTGTCCAACCAACCATTCGTGTGCGAGACCACGCATAAGTCATGCCTCTATTTAATCTGAGATGTATAAAACTTCGCATATTCTTGTCGGACAATTTGGGTACACCAAATTGTATTTTTGTTTTTTTTAAAGTAAAAGTTCTTTTGAAATGAGAATATTCTCATTATCTTTGCATTTGTAAAAAAATAAATCATGCCGCGAAGAATTATACCCAGAAAAGTCGTTTTTCCACCTAAATTTAAAAGTTTTATGCCTTTGGGCGATAGTAAAACTAAAGGATTTATAGAATTATTGTATGAAGAATATGAGGCTATTAAATTGGTTGATTATGACATGCTTAATCATCTTGAAGCCGGTAAAATAATGGGAATTTCGCGTGCAACTTTTGCACGAATTTATGAAAAAGCAAGAAGGAAAGTAGCGTCTGCTTTAGTAGAAAATAAAGAAATCAGGTCGGTTTTCGGAAATGCTTTTTTAAACGAAAATTTCTTTAGATGCAACGATTGCGGTGCGATTTTTAATATGCCTTCAGAAAATGAAAATTTTAATTGCCCGGTTTGTAAATCAATTTCAATAATTAAAAATAAGTAATAAATTTAAATATATAAAAATGAAAACAGTAATAACATCAACAGGAAACACATTAGACTCAAATTTTGATTTGAGATTTGGTCGTGCCGCATATTTTTGTGTATACGATGAAGAAACAGAAAAAATTGAGTTTATTGAAAACATTCATTCTAATGACCAAGGAGGAGCGGGAAGTAAAGCTTCAGAAAAAATGATAGAATTGGGTGTAACTAAAATTATTTCGGGCGATTTTGGACCCAAAGCAATGGAATTATTAGACCAATTTAAAATCCGACTTATATTAATGTCCGACGAAAGTAAAAAAGTTTCCGATATTTTGAATTTAATGAAAAAGTAAAAAATATTTTTAATATAAAGTTTTTCTCATTTCAAAAAAACATGAATAATTTATCAAAAAAAGAACCATTTAAAATTGCCGTTGCAAGCGGAAAAGGTGGAACCGGTAAAACTACTGTTTCTGTTAACTTACAATATTTTATATCAAAATTTTGGTCGGAAAAAGTTCTTCTTCTCGATTGCGATGTCGAAGAACCAAATGATTTGATTTTCTTTCCGGAATCAGAAATTACCGGCAATAAGGAAGTACATTTACTTGTTCCGTTCATTGATACACAAAAATGCACATTTTGTAGAAAATGTGTCGATTGGTGTGAGTTTAATGCAATTGTTGTAATTCCTCCGGTTAAATTTGCACAAGTTAACCAAAGCTTATGTCATTCGTGCGGTGCGTGTATTGTTGCATGCAACAACGGTGCAATTTCGGAAAACAAAGTATCAATCGGAGAAATAAATAATTACAAAACTCAAATCGGTGTAGGATTAACAGAAGGAAAATTAAAAATTGGCTCGGCAATGCAAACTTCAGTTATAAAAGCCTTGAAATCAGAAGATTTTAATAATGCCGAAATTATTATTTATGATGCGCCTCCGGGAACTTCATGTCCGGTTGTTACAACTGTTTCCGATGCCGATTTTGTTGTTTTAGTTACAGAACCTACACCTTTTGGTGTTTATGATTTATCGTTAACCGTTGATTTGTTGAAAGAAATGAATAAAACAACAGGAGTAATTGTAAATAAATCCGGCTTGGGAAATAATGAAGTATACGAATATCTCGAACAAAATAATATTCCAATTTTGGGAGCAATTCCGTTTAATAAAAATTATGCATCAAAATATGCACAAGGTAATATTTTGAAAAATATTTTAATTGAAACAGAAGATTTTTATAAAGAAATAATATCGAATATAAAAAAATATATAAATTAAAATGCAGGAAATTACAATCTTAAGCGGAAAAGGCGGAACCGGAAAAACTTCTGTTACTGCAGCACTTGCGGTATTTGCTGAAAATTCGGTATTTTGCGATAACGATGTTGATGCAGCAGATTTACATTTGATTTTTGAACCTCAAATAATTGAAAAACAAACATTCGACAGCGGGTCAAAAGCAATTATTAATTATAACATTTGCACAAATTGCGGTATTTGCAAAGATTATTGCAGATTTGATGCTATTCATTTCGAAAATGCTGTTAAAATTTTTATCGACACTTTTTCATGTGAAGGTTGCAAACTTTGTTATAGAGTTTGCCCCGAAAACGCTATAGAAATGGAAAGAAGTTTAAATAATTTTCATTATCTTTCTGAAACAAGATTCGGGACATTAGTTCACGCAAAAATGGGACCCGGAGAAGAAAATTCAGGAAAACTTGTAACCGAAATAAGACGAAAAGCAAAAGAAACAGCCAAAAAACAAAATGCCGATTTTATAATAAACGACGGACCTCCCGGAATTGGTTGTTCTGCAATATCCTCAATTACCGGAACAAATAAAATTCTCTTAGTTATAGAACCCTCAAAATCAGGTTTTCACGATATTAAAAGACTTATCGAACTTATTGATACATTCAAAATAAAAAAATATGCAGTAATAAATAAATTTGATATAAATATGGAAATTACAACAGAAATTGAAGAATTTTTGAGAATACAAAATATTCCTTTAATAGGAAAAATACCGTTTGATAAAATTATGGTTGAGGCTCTTATAAATAAAAAAGCTATTACCGAATTTATTCCTGATTCTGAAATTTCTATGATTTTTAAACTTATTTGGCAAAAAATTTCAATATAGGAGCAGATAAATATTTAATTTTCTTGATATATAAATGTTTTTATCTTTGGCAACCTAAAAATATTACCTAAAATGTTAACCCAGAAGGACTCTTCTTTTAATTTCTATGCTCTTTTGTGGCACGCACTTTTATTGTCGCTTTCGCAAAGTTTTATCGATTTTGATGTTGTTCTTCCGGCAATGATAATTGATGCCGGAGGAACATCTATGCACGTTGGTATTTTAACTGCAATAATGCTTGGCGGAGCAAGTATTACCCAGCTTTTTTTCGCTCCTTATATAAGTAACAAACCGTTTAAAAAAAGATTTTTACTTTTGGGTATCAATTCAAGAATTTTCTCGCTTGGATTTATTGCTTTTTTGCTATATTATATTTCTCAAAATAAAGAAGCCGAATTGCTGTGGCTAATTTTTATTGTAATCTCGCTCTACGCTGTTGGCGGTGCTTTTGCAAGTTTGAGCTATAACGATATTATTGGAAAATCATTAAACGAACACTCACGAAAATCCTTTTTTTCGGTTAAACAAATTATTATCGGAATCGGAGTTTTTATTTCGGCATATTTTGCAAAAAAAATATTAACATTTTACCAATATCCTTTTAGTTACATGACTTTATTCATTATTGGTTTTGTATTATTGGCAACTTCATCAATGGCATTTTGGTTAATTAGAGAAAAAGTTGAATCAAATTTGAAAATAGATAATTTAAAACATTTCTTTTCTATAATGAAAATTGAAATTGCCGAAAATAAAAAACTTCGTAATTATCTCGGATTTGTTAACACTCAAGGAATTGCTGTTTCCTTTTTGCCTTTTGTAATTTTATATTCAAAACAATTCCTAACAGGAAATACAGATGTAGGAAATTTCTTGCTTTTTAAAGTTATCGGAGCCGTTTCTGCAGGAATTTTAATCTCTCTTTTAATAAAAAAAATAAAATACCGATTTCTTCTTTATCTCGGCGTAATCGTAAGCCTATCAATTGTTTTTATTCTTATTATGTTTCACAATTCTTATGCTTTTTATACTGTTTTTGTTTTGGGCGGAATTATCGCATCAATATATTCCATTACTATGAACGGTGTTTTGCTCGAAGTTTCAAGTAAAGACAACAGAGCTTTATACACAGGAATTTCCGGTGCAGGATATATTCTTCCCGCAATATTCCCAATTTTAGGTGGGTTTATTATAAAAGAATTTAACTTTACCACATTCTTTTTACTTTATGCAATAATAGTTTTATCATCATTATTTTTTATTCGTAAAATTGATTGTAAGAAATAGATTTTTTGGGTGATTATAAAAAATAAAGTAAGCACAATCTCAAAAACTATTCTTTTTCACAAAATTTAACAAAAAACAACAATATATTTTATATTTTTGGCGAATAAATTTATTTATCAAAAAATTTAATCGGCATGTCTTTTTATTCTGAAAAAATTATTGCAGAAGCTCTCACATTTGATGACGTATTATTGCTTCCCGATTATTCGGAAGTTCTTCCTCGAGATGTAAGTTTGGTATCAAAATTCAGCAGAAATATAACTCTAAACACTCCAATTGTTTCGGCAGCAATGGATACTGTTACTGAATGGGAACTTGCAATTGCAATTGCTCGTGAAGGCGGAATTGGCGTAATTCATAAAAACATGACAATCGAACGTCAAGCCCAACAAGTAAGACAAGTGAAACGTGCCGAAAACGGAATGATTATTGACCCGATTACAATTTATAAAGACGAAACAGTTCAAACCGCTCTTAACCTAATGTCGAAATATAAAATAGGCGGAATTCCCGTCATCGACAAATCCGGAAAACTTATTGGAATTGTAACAAACAGAGATTTGAGATTTGAATTAAGATTAAATCAAAAAATTGAAAATGTGATGACAAAAGAAAATCTTGTTACAACATCACAATCCACAAACCTCGACCAAGCAGCTGAAATTCTTCAAAAACATAAAATTGAAAAATTACTTGTTGTTGACGATAATTATAAACTTGTAGGACTAATTACCTATAAAGATATTACAAAAGCTAAAGACAGACCAAATGCTTGCAAAGACGATAAAGGACGTTTAAGAGTTGCTGCCGGAGTAGGAGTAACAGGCGATTCTTTCGACAGAATATCTGCACTTTGCGATGCAGGCGTTGATGCAATTGTTATTGATACAGCTCACGGGCATTCAAAAGGCGTGATTGACATGCTAAAACAAGCAAAAAAGAAATATAAAAATATTGATATTGTTGTTGGAAATATTGCTACAGTTCAAGCCGGCATTGATTTAGTTGCTGCCGGAGCCGACGGAGTAAAAGTAGGAATCGGTCCGGGCTCTATTTGCACAACAAGAATTATTGCCGGAGTCGGAGTTCCGCAACTTTCGGCAATTTACAATGTTGCCGATGCTTTAAAAGCAACAAATGTTCCTGTAATTGCCGACGGTGGAATTAGATATTCCGGCGACATTGTGAAAGCAATTGCAGCCGGAGCACATTCGGTAATGATAGGTTCTCTTTTTGCGGGTGTTGACGAATCGCCGGGTGAAACAATTATTTATCAAGGACGAAAATTCAAATCGTATCGCGGAATGGGTTCCGTTGAGGCAATGCAAGCAGGTTCAAAAGATAGATATTTTCAAGATGTGGAAGATGATATTAAAAAACTTGTTCCCGAAGGAATTTCGGCAAGAGTTCCGTATAAAGGAACTCTAAACGAAGTAATATATCAGCTTGTTGGCGGATTACGTGCCGGAATGGGATATTGCGGAGCAAAAAATATCAAAGATTTAAATCATGCCAAATTTGTAAAAATTACAGGTTCCGGAGTTACCGAAAATCATCCGCACGATGTTACAATTACAAGAGAAGCACCAAATTACAGCAGAGAAAATTAATTATTAAACTAAAAAATAAATTAAAAATGAAACGAATTGTTGTTTTCATATTATTTGCAATTTTTTCAACATCAATTTTCGCTCAAAGCGAAGAGATATTATTAACAATTGGCAAAAATAAAATTACTTCAGATGAATTTAAATACATTTTCAAAAAGAATAATTCTATTAATTCTGACGAAAATGTAGTTAACAGTTATTTGGATTTATTTATTAATTTCAAATTAAAAGTTGTTGAGGCTGAAAATTTAAAAATGGATACTTCAGCTTCGTTCAAAAACGAACTTTCGGGTTACAGAGAACAACTTGCAAAACCATATTTAAGCGAATCGCTCGAAATGGAAGAGTTTCTTAAAGAACAATACGACAGAAGTTTAAAAGATGTAAAACTTGATTTGATTTTTATTAGCGTTCCGCCCGATACCGAAGACGGTTCAAAAATTTGGACCGAAGCTCTGGATAAAAGCAATAAAATTAAAGCAAGATTATTGAAAGGCGAAGATTTTGAGAAAGTTGCTCAAGAAGTTTCCGACGACAAAGCCGTTGCTTCAAATAAAGGGCATTTACCATATTTGCCAATTCTTAGAATGCCGTATAGTATTCAAAACAGCGTAATTTCTCTTAAATTAAAAGAATTTTCAGAACCTGTTAAAACAACATTCGGTTACTATATTATTAGAAAAATTGAAGAAAGACCTTCGCCCGGAAGTATTAAAGTTGCTCATATTATGGTGAGAATGCCCGAAGGAATTTCTGAAAAAGAAATGAAAGTTGCTAAAGGTAAAATCGACAGTATTTACAATAAATTATTAGCCGGTCAAGATTTTAACGAGTTAGCCGTTTTGTCAGACGATAAAGGAACATCAAAAAAAGGCGGTGAATTGCCTTGGTTTTCAACAGGAAGAATGGTTCCGGAATTTGAAGATGCTGCTTTCAATCTAAAAAAAATAGATTCATATACAAAACCAATTCAAACACCGATTGGCTGGCACATAATAAAATTATTGGACAGAAAAGCTCCCGAAAACTTTGAAAATCAGAAAGAAGAAATTAGAAGTAAAATTGAAAAAGACGATGAAATACAATCAATCGTTAAAGAAACTGTTACCAATAAACTAAAAATGCTTTATTCTTTTAAAGAAGTTAATGCACCCGAACGTTTTTATACATTGGTCGACAGTTCAATTTTTGAAGGAAAATGGAAATTTACCGGAATAATTCAAGAATCGGAAAATTTCAATAAACTTCTTTTTAAAATCAACGGATTAAAATATGACGAAAATGATTTCGGAATTTACATTGAAACAGCTCAAAAAAGAGGAAAATCAAGACCTATAAAAGATGTTGTTGATGCAATGTATAAAAATTATATTTATGAAAGCCTTGTTGATGTTGAAAAAGACGGATTAGAAACAAAACACCCTGAATTCAAATATTTATTACAAGAATATCACGACGGAATTTTGCTTTTTGATATTAATAAATTAAATATTTGGGATAAAGCTTCCGACGATTCTTTAGGACTTCAAAAATTTTACAAACAAAATATTGAAGACTACAATAAAGAAATAAAATTAAATATTTCGGTTTTTAAATATTCTGATATTAAATACGAAGAAAAAGCCGAAAAACTTTTAACAAAACAACGAGATAAATACTCCGACGAATTATTAGTGAGCGAAATAGCCGCAAACGATGTATCGAAATTTAGTTTAATAAATTCAGGCTCATATTCTAAAAACGAAAATATATACGGCGATAAAATATTTGCTTTAATTAAAGAAAATAAAATATCCGAATCTCAACAATTTGTCAATATACCTGAAGATAATATTATTGTTTATATAAATGAAAGAATAAAAAGCCAAGGAAAACCGTTTAGTCAAATTAAAGGGATAATAATTGCCGATTATCAAGATTACTTAGACAAAATTTGGATAGCAGAATTGAAAAATAAATATCCGGTTAAAATTAATAAAAAAGTATTAGAGAATATAAAATTCTAATCAATATAGTGTATTTTGAATGTGTTAATTAATTGTAATAAATTGATAAGAAATCCATATATATATATCGACACACAACCGAATGATTATTTGGGATTTTCCTATCTGACATTCAAAAACAATTTAAAATAAGCAGATGAAACAACCATGTAAGCCTTTTGACAAATAAGAGAATGATTATTTTGGTTGTTCCTATCTGACCTTTAAAAAAAAATAAAATATACAGATGAAAAAATTAATAATAATTGCCTTATCACTTGCCGTAACCTTTATTTCCTGTAATAAAAATTCTAAACCAAACGAAGGAATTATTATTGCTGAAGCTTATGGCAATAAATTGTATTTGAGTGATTTAAATGATTTATTCGGAAATGTAAATTCCAAAGAAGACAGCATTGCAATAATAAACAATCAAATAGATATTTGGGTTAAAAAGCAAGTTTTTCTTCGGCAAGCAGAAATCAATCTTGACAACAGTCAAAAAGATGTTGACGCAATTGTTGAGGATTATAAGGCATCTTTATTAATTGAAAGATATAAAGAAGAATTTTTGAAACAGAAACTCGATACTGTTGTAACAGATTTTGAAATTAAGCAATATTATAAAGGATTTCAGGAAAGCTTTAGACTTAATAAAACTATAGTAAAAGCCGATTTTCTTAAATTCCCAACTTCATATTCAGATATTTCTAATTTTAGAAGAAGTTTTTTTTCCGAAGAAGATGATGAATACGAAAATGCTTTTAAACTTGCTGAGAAAAATGCCGTTAAAATCGAAAATTTTGACAAAAAATGGGTCTCATTTTCCGAAATTTCAAGCCTTTTACCAACAAAAATATCAAGCCCCGAAGTTATTTTAAAA
This sequence comes from Draconibacterium orientale, assembly GCA_022729995.1. Classification (GTDB taxonomy): domain Bacteria; phylum Bacteroidota; class Bacteroidia; order Bacteroidales; family JAADGE01; genus DZBS01. The sequence goes on from DZBS01000022.1 coordinate 8,928, forward strand.
TCAGCAAAAAAAATTCAAACTCAAGATAATGATTTCTACTATTTTGTAAGGATTTACGATTATAGATTGACTGACGAATATGAACCTATCGAAAACGTAAAAGAGCAAATTTCAATTATAATTATGAACAAAAGAAAAGTTGAACTTTTAGGAGAATTGGAAAAAGTAATTTACGATAAAGCTTTAGATAAAGGAAATATAAAAATATACTAACAAATATAAATTAACTCTAATTTAGAGCCTTTTAAGGCACAAAAATTAATTATAAATATAACATGAAGATAATAACAAGAATTGTATTAGGAATAAGTTTAATAATAAATTTTTCATTAACAAATGCTCAAGACGGAATTGTTATTGACGGAGTTGTTGCGGTTGTCGGACAAAAAATGATTATGAAGTCCGATGTCGAATCGCAATTAATGCAGATGAAAGCTCAAAATATCAAAATTGGCGACAACACTCGTTGCGAAATATTTGAAAGCATTTTGTTTCAAACATTGCTGTTAAATCAATCTGAAATTGACAGTATTGAAGTTTCAGAAACACAAGTAGAAGGAGAATTGGAACGAAGACTTTCACTTTTTGAAGACCAAATGGGCGGACGAACTCAACTCGAAGATTACTACGGAAAACCATATTCCGAAATAAAAAATCATTTTAGAGATGTTGTTCGCGACCAAATGAAAACTCAAAGAATGCAAGGCGAAATTACTCAAAATGTGAAAGTTACTCCCGAACAAGTAAATGATTTTTTTAATAAAATTCCAAAAGACAGTTTACCGCTTATCGAATCGCAAATTGAAATAGCTCAAATAGTTATATATCCGATTATTAAAAAAAGCCAGACCGATAAAATTATTAATGAAATGGAAGGCTATAAAAAAAGAGTTGAAAACGGAGAAGATTTTCAAATGCTTGCCGGTTTATATTCCGACGATGTTGCTTCGGCTCAAGAAGGCGGAGAATTAGGCTGGGTGAAAAGAGGCGATTTAGTTCCCGAATTTTCTGAAGCAGCTTTTGCACTTGAAAATTCAGGTGATTTGTCCGGAATTATTAAAACAGATTTCGGATACCATTTAATTCAATTCGTTGAAAGAAAAGGTTCTAAAATACTTGTCAGACACATTTTACGTGTTCCCAAAGCCCTTGCATCAGAAAATCTTGCAGCTAAAAATGATTTAGACAGTATTGCAACTTTAATAAGAGAAAATAAAATTACTTTTGAATTGGCTGCAAAAAAATATTCAACAGATGACGACTCAAATAAAAACGGCGGAATTCTCACAAATCCTTACACAGGAATGTCAAAATTTGAAGCTTCGCAACTCGATCCGGCAACAAATTATATAATAAAACAACTTAAAGTCGGCGAAATTTCTGACCCTTATGAAAGTAAAAACATGAAAGGCAAAACAGAAATGAAAATAATTATGGTTGTTTCAAAAACCGAAGCTCACATTGCAAATATAAAAACCGATTATCAAAAAATAAGCGATATGGCTTTGGAAGCTCAAAAAAATATAACTGTTGATAAATGGATTTCCGAAAAACAAAAAACAACATTTATCAAAATATACGACGATAACAAAAACTGCAAATTCAAATATTCAGGTTGGTTAAAATAAGAAAGATGAACTTTAAAAACGATGTTGAAGCCGTTGACTCTTTAAGAAATATTCACGATAAATTTTTTGCTGAAATTAATAAAGCAATTTACGGTCAAGACCAAATTATAAAAGAAGTATTAATTTCGATATTCAGCAACGGACATTGCCTTTTGGTTGGTGTTCCCGGATTGGCTAAAACGCTTTTGGTTACTACAATATCCAAAGTTTTAGGTTTGGATTTTAAAAGAATTCAATTCACACCCGATTTAATGCCTTCGGATATTATCGGAACAGAAATTTTAGACGAAACAAGAAAATTCAAATTCATTAAAGGACCTTTATTTGCCAATATTATTTTGGCCGACGAAATTAACCGAACACCTCCAAAAACCCAAGCTGCACTTTTGGAAGCAATGCAAGAAAGATCTGTTACAACTGCCGGAGTTACATATAAATTGGAAGAACCATTTTTTGTTTTGGCAACTCAAAACCCCATTGAACAAGAAGGAACATATCCCTTGCCCGAAGCTCAACTCGACAGGTTTATGTTTAATATTCTTCTTGATTATCCGACTGTTGAAAACGAAATTATAATTGTAAAGAATACAACCTCGGATTTCTCTTATCAATTAAATAATGTGATTTCCGGGGAAGAGATATTATTTTATCAAAACTTAATAAGAAAAATTCCTGTTAATGATAATGTTTTAAAATACGCTGTAAATTTGGCAGTTAAAACCCGACCTTTGCGTAAAGAAAATATTTTGGCCGAAAAATATTTAGAGTGGGGCGCAGGTCCGAGAGCTTCGCAATATTTGGTAACAGGTGCAAAAGCTCATGCCGCACTTTCAGGAAAATATACTCCGGATATTGAAGATGTAAAAGCAGTTGCATTGCCGGTTTTAAGACACAGAATTGTAAGAAATTACAAAGCAGAAGCCGAAGGAATTACTGCCGAAGAAATTATTTCCGATTTGATGAAATAATTACTTCATTTTAATTAATATTTTCATGAATAAACAAATTTATATATCAGTTATTTTTTTTTTATTTATAATTAATTATTCTTTTGCTCAGCAAAAAATTGATTTTAAATCGAAATATTTTTTTACAACAGAAGAATTTGGTCCCGACATAAAAGTTTTGACCGACTCTGTTGTGTTTTTTCATGCCAATTCTACAATGTATTGCGACAGCGCATTGTTTAACCCTTCAAAAAACATTTTTGATGCCTACGGAAATGTTAAAATCGAAAAACCCGACGCTAACGGCGACACCGTTTTTTTATACGGCGATACACTTCATTATTCCGGAAGAAAGAAGTTTGCAAAAATAAGAACAAACGTAATTCTCACAAAAGACAGTCTTACTTTAACCACACAATTTCTTGATTATGATTTAAAAAAGAATATCGGATATTACTTTAATAACGGAACTACAGTTAACGGAAACGACACACTTAAAAGTGTTTTCGGATATTATTATGCCGATGTGAACGAATTATTTTTTAAGAAAAATGTTATTGTTGTGAATCCAAAATTTAATATGATTTCGGATACACTTAAACATAATACTGTCAGCAAAATATCCTACTTTTTAGGACCAACTGAAATTTTAAGTAAAGAAAATTTTATTTATTGCGAAAACGGTTGGTACAACCATCAAACAGATGTTGCTCAGTTTAATAAAAATGCTTATTTTCAGAATAAAGAAAAAAAACTTGAAGGCGACAGTCTTTATTACGACAGAAATAAAGGAATAGGTCGTGCATTTCAAAATGTAATTATTTCCGATACCGTAAAAAGTGCATATTTAACCGGAAACATCGGTTTTTATAACGAAAAAACCGGATATTCAATAATGAGAGATTCTGCTGTTTTTGTTCAAGTAAACAAAACAGATTCTATGTTTTTGCATGCCGACACTCTTTGTTCATATAACGATACAACAATTGTTAACGATGAACCAAAAATCTACAGAATGATTCTTGCCTATCATAAAGCAAAAATTTATAAATCCGACCTTCAAGCAATGTGCGATTCGTTGGTTTATAATTTAAAAGATTCTGTTATTGAAATGCACAAAGACCCCGTTTTATGGTCGGGTGAAAATCAATTAACTTCCGATTATATATTTCTTTCTACTTATAAAAACGAAGTGGAAAGAATCGAAATGGAAAATAATTCACTTATTATTTCGCAGTCGGATTCAATAAGATTTAATCAAATTAAAGGAAAAGACATGGTTGGATATGTCGAAAATAAAGAATTATATCAAGTAAATGTGAATTCCGAAGGAAAAGCAATTTATTTTTTGAAAGATGATTTTGAAAAACTTTTGGGTGTTAATATTATTGATTGTGCCGATATGACAATTTATTTGAAAGATAAAACTATTGACAAAATTTGGTATTTTACAAAACCGATTGCAAAATTATATCCGCCTCAAACATTAAGTCCTACAGAAGAGAAAGTTGTTGGTTTTAAATGGCTTCAACAATTTAGACCATTAAATAAAAATGAAATATTTATTTGGGAAAAAGAAAAATAATGAGGCTGTTAAAAAAAGAGAAATATTTAATGAATTACAAATCAAGCGGTAAACTATAATAAATCCACAGTCTTCGGTCGGCAGAAATTAATAGTAATTACTGAATACTGAAGACTGTGGACTTGAAACAAAACAAATAATCACTTAATTTTTATTTTACTCATTATTTTTTCGACAGAAGTTTAGTATTCGTCTTCATTAAAGAAAAAATCGTCTTTACTTGGATAATCAGGCCAAATATCTTCAATACTATCGTAGCTTTCGCCTTCATCTTCAATTTCTTGAAGATTTTCAATAACTTCCAGCGGAGCTCCCGAACGAATTGCATAATCTATTAATTCGTCTTTTGTTGCAGGCCAAGGTGCGTCTTCTAATTTTGATGCCAGTTCTAATGTCCAATACATGGTTAAATTTGTTAAATAAATTAGACTTGTTAATTTTTGCAAATATATTATTTTTTTTGAATAAAAAAATTTTTGTAAAAAATAGTTTTAAATTTTTTTTTAACACAAATATATCAACAGAAAACCCGATGTGTTAACTATTTGATTTATTAGAATTTTAATCGTTATATTTTTTTATATTCTTTATGGGTTTAACGCTATTGTTTCCAGATTATTATTTCAGAATTTGTATCATAAGAAAGTTTTCTCGATAACACAAAAAAATAGTCGGATAATCTGTTTAAATATTGTATAACTTTTTCCTTTTTTTCATTTTCAATTTCTGCCGAAACAGCATTTCTTTCCGCTCTTCTGCAAATACTTCTGCATACATGCGAAAGACTTACAGTTTTATTTCCGCCCGGAAGAATAAAGTTTTTTAATTCTGGTAATTCTTCATTCATTTGGTCCATTCTATTTTCAAGAAAAACAATGTCTTCTTCTTTAATATAAGGCACATCAAATTTTACTTCTTTTCGAATCGCAAAAACTGTTCCCGCATTAAATAGCTTATGCTGAATTAATTCCAATTCTGCTTTTAATTCTTTATTTTCGATGTATGATGAAAGTAAACCGACAAATGAATTTAACTCATCAATTGTTCCATAAACTTCAATTTGAATATGATTTTTTTTGACGCGTTCACCGCTAAGTAACGATGTTTCTCCTTTGTCGCCGGTTTTTGTATATATTTTCAAGATTAAGAGTTTTAAAATTTACTTAAAAAAATTAAGGTGTTATTTTGTTAATAATGATATTAAAAATATCTATCTAAAGTATAAAAAAGCATTAAATTAATCGCCGGTAATTATAAAATGCGAATTCGTATCAAAGTTTTTGTAATTTGGTCGAAGCCTTTCTGTATCGTAAAATTTTTCAATATTTACTTTTTTAAATCCGCTTGTTACTATTTCTATCGGGAAATTATCATATTTTCCGTTTTTTAAACCAACAAGTTTGCCGTATTCTCCTTTTAATATTAAATCCAAAGCTAAATTACCGAAAGCCATCGGAATAATTGAATCCATTGCATCAGGAACTCCGCTTCTTGTGAGATATTCAAGTTTTTGAGAAATTGTGTTAACAGTTTGGTTATTATTGTATTTAGGAGAAAGTTCTTTGATTTTTGAAGAAACTAATTCGCCTATTCCGCCTAATTTTGCATGTCCGAATTGATCTTTTTCTGCGTTTTTATAAATCATGTCAACTCCTTCAAATGTAGCGCCTTCCGAAATTAATAAAACGGAATATTTGCTCGAATTTTTTTCTCTGTCTTCAACAAGAAGTTGAGTAAGTTTATTAATATCGAATTTATATTCAGGAATTACGCATCTGTCTGCCGCACCGGCCATTGTTGGCAATAATGCCGTAAATCCGGCGTATCTTCCGAAAACTTCAATTACTAAAATTCTTTCGCTTGAACCTGCTACTGTTCTTAAAGCGTTTGTCATATTTATTGTTTCTGAAATGCAAGTGCTAAATCCTATGCAATAATCTGTTCCGGGAACATCGTTGTCCATTGTTTTTGGAATTGCAACTACTTTTACACCTTTTTGATGTAAAGTAACTGCGTAGCTCAATGTGTCGTCGCCGCCTATTGTGATAAAATAATCTATTTCAAGAAATTGAATGTTTTTAATAACTTCCTCCGTTAAATCATTTATTTCGTCGGTATAAATGTCTTTTAAATGATTTGGCACACTGTTTTTTGGAAGTTTATTAGGTTTTGTTCTTGAAGTGTGTAAAAATGTTCCGCCTGTTCTGTTGGCTTTGTTAACTGTATTTTCATCAAGTTGAATGAAACAATTTGAATTATCGGCTTCTGCATCTCTAATTATTTCGGTAATTCCGGCCCAGCCTCTTTTTATACCAATTATTTTGTAACCTTCTCGAATTGCTCTTAATGTTACTGCTCTAATTGCAGGGTTTAATCCCGGAACATCTCCTCCGCCTGTAAGAATGGCGATTGTTCCTTTTAATTTTGAAGACATTTTATTTAAAATTTATTGAGATTGAATTTTAAGCCCGTAATAACCATAAAATCCTCTGCATCTTCAATAATATCAGTATCATTTTCTTCGTAATACCAGTTAATTGTTGCTTTATTACCTTTGTTGATGTATTCTTTTAAAATTTTTAAAAATTCGAGAAGTTTTTTTGATGTACTGGTGTTGTAATATGTTAGTTTAAAATTAAATACAATATCTTTATTTGATGATGAAGTAAATTCTTTTAACCAAGATATTAGTGGAAGGAAAAAATCATCTGTTTCCTCCAAGTATGATTCGCCTTCAATAGTACAAATTCCTGTTTCGGAATTAAAATCTACTATTGGTCTGTAGTATTCGTCCTCAATTGCTGAAAGCATAATATTCTTCATAAAGAAAATTTCATTTTTTCTTTTTTATACAAATTTAATATAAACCTTTAGAAAAAAGAATTATTATTATAAAGTTTTTGATAAGTTGATTGTTTTTTATTCTGAACGTTTTTCTAATTGGTAATTGTTTTAATAAAATAAATCTTTTTTTTATTCCTCTTGTCTTTCTTCATCATGACTTAATTCGGATTCAATTTTTAGATTGATATTTTTTACTTCAATATGTTTAATTTTTGTTCCGTCGCTATGATCAAGAACCCAGCCCATTACGGTTTCAAGTTCTTTATTTCGGTCAACTGTTAAATATGTTTCGTAATGATGAAATTTATCGTCTTTTAATATTATTCCGCGAGTATTCATATCGGTTGTTTTATCTATGTAAGTGGCAATCATAGTCATACGCAAATCAACTGATTGGTCGTCGGAAAAAACCATTACATCTGCACTTAAATGATATGTGCCTTTTTCTCGTGTATAAATTTTAAACGGAACCGGAAATTTTTCTCCTTCTTCGGGTAAGTTAAATTCGGTTTTTTTAGGCCATAAATTTGTCGGGTCAACAATTTCCTCTTTTTGTTTATTCCCAACAATTTTATTTGAAACTTTATATTTATTTTCAAGATTTTTCAATACTTTATTATATACTTCCAAATATTCGTCTGAGTGTTTTGTATAGTATTCCAAAGTATAATAAAAATCGGCTCTCGAAACATTATTTTTTTTGAAAATATAGTTATACATGCTAATTTGTTCTTTTTCGGATCGCTCGCTTAGCTTTGTTATCGTAAGAATTCCGTCGGCATGGTGCATGTCGGTTAATACTTCAATAAATTTCTTCTCGCTCAATATTTTACCGGAATTGTCTGAATTGTTACACGATAAAAAAATTGTGAATATTGATATTAAATAAATAAAATGCCTCATAAATTAAATGTTTTTACAAATATTGTATAAAAAAAGCAATATTTTTAATATTTGTCAAATTTACTCAAAAAACGGTTTATAATTGTAAATTTACTTTTAATATAAAATCAAAAAAAATAAAATTTTTGTATAAAAAAAACAAATTTCATATTTGTAAAAATTCCTGTTGTGCAAAAAACTCAAACATACGCAGATATAATTATTCCTGTTCCAATTCCGCAATTATTTACTTATTCGGTTCCGGATATATTGAAAAATGATTGCGAAAGAGGAAAAAGGGTAATTGTTCAATTTGGAAAAAAAAAGATTTACACCGGAATTATCTTCAATATTCACATACAAAAACCTGATTATCAAACTAAAGATATTATTACCGTTTTAGATGATTTTAGAATTGTATCCGACATTCAACTCGAATTTTGGACGTGGATTTCCGATTATTATATGTGTTCACTTGGCGAAGTTTATAAAGCCGCATTACCTTCGGGACTTAAATTGGAAAGCGAAACGGAAATTATTATTTCGGAAAATTTTGATTTTAATAATCTTACATTAAGAGAAATTGAAATTGCGGAAATTTTGAACTTGGAAGAAACGTTTAAAATAAACGATTTACAAAAGAAATTTGAATTTGATATTATTCCGCATATAAACAAATTAATTGCTAAAGGAATTATTTCTGCAAACGAAAATGTGTCTGAAAAATTTAAACCAAAATCCGAAGATTTTATTTCGCTTTCTACCGATTTGCTTGACGAAGATTCTTTTAATAAAGCCGTTGAAAAACTTTCAAAAGCACCAAAACAATGTGAACTTCTTATGAATTTTGTTTATTTTTCAAAATTTGGAAATCCCGAATTCGACGGTTTAAAACCCGAAAAACAAATAAGAAAATCCGATTTACTTCTTCATTCTAAATCTTCTTCAAATATTTTGGAAGAGCTAATTAAAAAAAAATATCTTATTAAAAATAAAATTGAAATTGGCAGAATAGATACAAATATTGAAGAAACTTCAGATTCAAAAGAGCTTAATGAATATCAACAAAAATCACTACAAGAAATTAAAACACATTTCGAGAAAAATGATGTTGTTTTATTACACGGAGTTACTTCGTCGGGCAAAACCGAAATTTATATTAAACTAATTGAAGAACAGATAAAACAAGGCAAGCAGGTTTTATATTTATTGCCCGAAATTGCTCTTACATCGCAAATTATTAATCGTCTTAAAAATATTTTCTCAAACAAAGCCGGAGTTTATCATTCTAAATTTAACGATTCAGAAAGAGTTGAAATTTGGCATAATTTAAACAGAAACGACGAAAAATCATATCAAATAATTCTTGGAGTTCGATCTTCGGTTTTTCTTCCTTTTAAAAATTTGGGATTAATTATTATTGACGAAGAGCACGAAAATACTTACAAACAATACGATCCGGCTCCGCGATATAATGCAAGAGATTCCGCAGTTTTATTGGCTAAAATGCACAATGCAAAAGTGTTAATGGGAACAGCAACTCCGGCTTTTGAAACCTTTTTAAATGCCAAAACCGGAAAATACGGTTTGGTTGAGTTAAACAAAAGATTTGCCGATATTGAATTACCCGAAATAATTATTTCCGATACACGTGAAGCTAAACGAAAAAAGCAAATGAAATCGTTCTTTTCGCCTGTGTTAATGCAAAATATTAAATCGGCATTGGACAAAAAAGAACAAATTATTCTTTTTCAAAATCGACGAGGTTTTTCACCGTATTTGGAGTGTGAAACATGCGGAAATGTTCCAAAATGCGATAATTGCGATGTGAGTCTTACATATCATAAAAACACTAATGTTTTATTGTGTCATTACTGCGGATTCAGCATTCAAGCGTCAAAAAAATGTAATGCTTGCGGAAGCGTTTCTATGACCGGAAAAGGTTTTGGAACCGAAAAAATTGAAGATGAAATTGCTACATATTTTCCCGATGCAAAAACTTCAAGGCTTGATGTTGATACAACTACAAGCAAAACTGCGTATAACAGAATAATTAGAGAATTTGAAAATAAAAATGTTGATATTTTAATTGGAACTCAAATGGTTTCAAAAGGACTTGATTTTGACAATGTTAGCGTTGTTGGAATTATGAATGCCGACAGTTTGTTGAATTTCCCCAATTTTAGAGCCTTCGAAAGAAGTTTTCAGCTAATGGTTCAAGTTAGCGGACGAGCCGGACGAAAAAACAAAAGAGGAAAAGTAATTATTCAAACTTCCGATAAAAATCATCCGATTATAAATTCGGTAATTTCAAACAATTATTTAGAGTTGTTTTATTCGCAAATGGAAGAACGAAAATTGTTTAAATATCCTCCATTTTTTAGAATTATTGATTTGAGTATTAGACATAAAGATAAATTTATAGCTTCCGATGCAGCAGATTTATTGGCTAAAATGCTAAAAAATATTTTTGGAAACAATGTTTTGGGTCCGGAATTTCCTCTTGTTTCAAGAATCAATAATTATTTTATTAAAAATATCATTATTAAGTTTGATAAAAATAAATCGTCGAAACAAGCAAAAAGTCTAATTTCTCTGCAAGTTGAGAATATAAAAAAAATAGAAAAATTCAAATACATTAATATTATTTTTGATGTTGACCCGATGTAAAATTATACAAAATGAAACATCCATGTTAGTCTTTTGACAAAATAGAGAATTATTATTTAGGATGTTCCTATCTGACCTTTAAAAACAATTAAAAATGAACAGATGAAACATCCATGTTAGTCTTTTGACAAAATAGAGAATTATTATTTAGGATGTT
>DZBS01000022.1:19740-35165 GCA_022729995.1 Draconibacterium orientale
CCTATCTGACCTTTAAAAACAATTAAAAATGAACAGATGAAAGTTGAAATTTTGAATAGGATAGACCAATTTAAAAACTTAACAGTATTGATAATTGGCGATATTATGATAGATGCATATTTGTGGGGAAATGTTGAAAGAATTTCGCCCGAAGCTCCTGTTCCAATTGTGAGTTGCAACAAAAAAGAAGACAGATTGGGCGGAGCCGCAAACGTTGCTCTAAATATTGCTTCGCTCGGTGCAAAACCTCTTCTTTGCTCGGTTGTAGGCAACGACGATAAAGCAAATACTGTTTTTAATTTGCTTGATGAACAAAAAATGTCAAAAATTGGAATAATTATAGATTCAAATAGAAAAACAACCGTTAAATCCAGAATTATAAGTTCAGGACAACATTTACTGAGAGTCGACGAAGAAATTACAGATAATTTAAGCAACGAAACAGAAAAATTATTCATCGAAAAAATTCATTTTATAATTGAAAATCAAAATATTAACGCAATTATTTTTGAAGATTACGATAAAGGTGTTATAACAAAAAATCTTATAAAAAGCATTGTAGATTTTGCAAATGAAAAAAAGATTCCTATTTTGGTTGACCCAAAAAAACGTAATTTTGAGTATTATAAAAATGTAACTCTTATTAAACCAAACTTTAAAGAGCTTATTGAAGGCTTGAAATTAAATATTGAAAAAACAGATATTTTGGGAATTTCAAAAGTTTGTAAAGAATTTGCAAAAATATCGGGAAACAAATTTATTATGCCCACACTTTCGGAAGCCGGAATTTTTATTTCCGACACAGAAAAATGGGTGCATATTTCTGCTCAAAAGCGTGATATTGTTGACGTTTCCGGCGCAGGCGATACAGTAATTGCAGTTGCATCGCTTGCATTGGCTTCAAATTTTTTACCCGACGAAATTGCCGCTTTTGCAAATATTGCAGGCGGACTTGTTTGCGAAAAAGTAGGCGTTGTGCCCATAAATATTGAAGAATTTAAAATAGAACTTATTAATTATTTTGAAATATGAAACATCCATGTATATCTCTTGACACACAAGAGAATGATTATTTAGGATGTTCCTATCTGACATTTAAAAACAATTAAAAATACACAGATGAAATTTGACAACATTGAAAAACCATCGTTTTTATATTCCTTTTTTTATATATATGCGAAATTCGTTTTCGATAAAATATTTTACAAAAAAGTTGTTTACACCGGAGTTGAAAATGTTCCAAAAGATAAACCGGTTTTAATTGCTCCAAACCATCAAAATGCTTTAATGGACGCTTTGGCTATAATTTTTGCTTCAGACAGAAGAGTTATTTTTTTGGCTCGTTCGGATATTTTTCAAAACCCGATTGTTGCAAATATTTTAATTTTTTTAAGAATTTTACCCGTTTACAGAATTCGCGACGGAAAAGAAAAACTTAAATTGAACGAAATTATTTACAATAAAACTATTGATATTCTTGAAAAACATCATCCATTATCAATTTTTCCGGAAGCAACACATAACGATAAAATGCGACTGAGAGAATTTAAAAAAGGTGTTCAGAGAGTTACATTAATGACTCAGGATAAAAACAATAACGAAACCGATGTTTTAATAATCCCAACCGGAATTTATTATTCAAATTATTTTAATATTAGAAGTGTTTTGCAAGTTAATTTCGGCAAACCTATTCATGTTTCGGAGTATTATCAGCAATTTAAAGAAACCGAAGCAAGGTCGATGGTTATTCTCGGAAACGAAATGTTCAAACGTGTTCAGGAATTAATGATTGATGTGAGAGACGAAGAAAATTACGATGTGTATTTGGAAATGCTGAGTATTTATGATAAAACTTTTGCTGCAAAAAAAGGAATAAATAAACTTAAGCAAGCCGATAAATTTTTAATTGATAAAGAAACAATTCAAAAAACCGAAAATATTAGCTCTACAGAACCTGAGAAGTTTAAATTATTAACAGAAAAAGTTAGAAATTATTCTGCGGGAATTAGAAAATTCGGACTACGAGATTGGGTTCTTGAAAAGCCATTCGGAATTGGTTCAAAAATTTTTAAATCAATAATATTAATTTTAGGATTTCCTTTTCTTTTGGCAGGTTTTATTCCAAACGCAATTCCGTATTTAATGCCTTTATTGATTACTCGGAAATTAAAAGACCGACAATTTATTTCGTCTATTCGATACGCAATGGGATTAATTTTATTTCCAATTTATTATTTGTTCGTTTATGTTGTAATTAGTTTAATTTCAGGCTTTTGGTTGTGGACTTTAGCTTCGTTTATTTTGTTTCCGGCAATTGGACTTTTAGCTTTCGCTTATCATCGTTTTTTTGTGAAATTTGCTGCACAAATGCGTTTTTCTTTATATAAAAATAGTTCAGAGATGAAAGAAATTGTTAAATTGCGAAAAGAAATAATTGAAATTATGAATTAGTTTGTGAATTAATATTTTTAATTATTGTTGTCCGTTTAAATTTACTTAAATACATTGAACTGTCTGTGTATAAATACCTTAATATTTTAATTCTGAATTTTGCTTATTTCGATAAAAAAATAAAATGGAACGCAGATTTATTATGATAAATATGATTTACGCTGATTATGAAAATCTTAAAAAATCTTAATAATCAGCGTTATCTGTGTTCTATTTTTTATCGAACAATAATAATTTTTAATTATTAATTTAAAATTTCTCATTATGGGTATTGTAAGAATACTAATTGTAGTTGTCGGAATTATTGCTTTGATATTTTATTTTTCCAAAAAGAATGAATATAAAAGTAACGAAAAAAATTCAAGCCAAAAAGATTTCGACCTTACCAAAAATTCGGAACGAAATCGTTTTACCGAAGCAGAAAGAGACGACAGATATACCGACAAAAAACCGGATAAAGACAAACCTGTTTTGTTTGAAGATATTGACGAATAGTTAATACTCACCTTTGTATTTATTATATATTTTATATGATATACTGAACAAAAATTCAATAATATTATTTTTTATATGCTATACCGTATAAAAATTCAATAAAATTTGTTTTTATATGGTATACCGAATAAAATTAATGTGAATAAATTTATCTATTATTAATTATGTGTTTGAACTTCAAAGTTTTATCCTTTAATATATTTTTTTTCTCCCATTCCAAAATATTCATTTATCTCAAATATTTTTTCCGGAGTTTTTATTGTGCCCGAAATATATCCCAACGGACCTTCATATTCAGCTTTGATTATCAAAAAGTTCAGATACAAAGGGTTTTGGTCAATAGGAGTGAAGCATAAATTTACATTTCCGGCTTCATCTTTTATATACCATTTTCCGTTAACACCGTCGGGACGTTTAAAAGCCACACTGCCTAAAAAATGTGTTTTTCCGTTTTCCCAAATACAATTTTCGTTAAAATTATCGGGGTCTGTTGATTGGTTATCGGTTAAATTAAATCCTGTTGAAATTCCCGAAATTGTTTTAGCTCCTGTAATCCAATCGTAAATCATCGGATTCGGGTAAAATCCTTTGTGATCGTCGAGAATTAGAAACGAATCACTTTTGTTGAAAGAAAATTTTTCGTTGTTTATAGAAATTTCTCCTTCGGCATTGCATAAAACTTTGTGCGAATACATTCCTCTGTTTTCGCCAAATGGAATACATGCCGATATTGATTCGTGTTTTTCCGGATTATAATCTCCGTTGAAATTAAATTTTAAATCCGGAAGTTTCCGAAAATTTTTAATTTCAATATCAATCTTAATTTCTTTTGTAACAGAATCATAAAATGTTTTTATCATATAGTTTTTCGACGAATATTCTGCCGTTCCTTCAAAAACGGATTTTGGTATTTTTAGGCTTGAAGGAAAAACTTTTTTCTCGTAGAAATATTTTTTGTTATTTGTTTTATCGAACAAAATAAATCTGACAAGACCCAGTGTTTTGGCATTGTAGATTGCTATGAGAATAAAAAATTTTTCGTTTCCTGCTTGAAAAGCTTGCCATTCTTTTAATCTGAAATTTTTATAGAATTTTGGCGAAAACGTTCCGAAAGGTTTTTTTGATTTTAAGAAATCAATATCGTTCAAAGGAAATTTATATTTTCCGAAATTGAATATTCCGTTTGTAAGAAGGCTTTTATTTGTGTTCATTTTCTTGAAATCAATTAAGTTAATTGAAGAAAAAAAGCCGAAAAATTAATCTCGGCTTTAAATTATATTATGTAATAAAATTTATTTCGTTTTTTGCAGATACATTGTAATAATATCTTCATTAGTTTTGCTGCTCAATACAAGCTTAGTTGTCGTAAGTTCAATTATTTCCAATTTCGATTCTGCCTTGTCGGTGCTTATACTTTTTCCGTCTTCGGCAACAGTCCATTCACCTGCAATTATTTCGTTCATCAAATTAATTTCATATTTTTTATTTGTGTCAAATCTAAAATATGAATCTTTTAAAAGTTCTTTCATTAAATCTTCATATTCTTGTGTTACTTCACCTGCCGAAGCAGATTTAACAAAGGTGAAATCCCATTTTCCGATGAGTTTTTTTTCTGTTTTTGAAGCTGCATTTTGAAATAATCCGCAAGCCGAAAACATTGTTACTAATAATGCTAAAGATATTATTTTAAAGTTTTTCATAGAATTGTTGTTAAGGTTTTTAAATAATATATCAAAATTAATAATTATTCAGTCAAAAAACAAATATATAATATCTAAAATTATAATCGACTGTGTTTTTTTTTAGTATATTTGAAAAAACAAAAAAATCTTTTTTAACATGGCATGGAATATTTTTAAAAAGAAAGAGGAATCAAATCCGTTAGAGGATAACAGCCTTGAGCTTAAAGTTGATGCGGCTTTAAGAAATGCTCAAAACGATAAAAGACAAGCAGCTTCGGATATTGAAAAAATAAAATCTTGGACCGCCGAAGTAATAGTTGAAACTTATGCGGATATTTTTCCTAACGGAAATCTTACATATTATCGCGATAAATACAAGGAAGATGCGATAGAAAAATATGAATCTATTAAATCAGAAAACGAAGGTAAAGTTCCTTATGAAAAGGCCGAAAAATGTGATAAAATTGTTAAAGGTTATTTAAATCAAATTGAGCTTAGAAAATCTAAACTGCTTTTGTATGAGAAACTTGAGAATGAATATGCTGCAACCAAAATGAAGTTAAAACAATTAGGAGCTGTTAAAAAATCCGACGCAAAAGTTGATTCGCATGAAAACAGATTGAGAGAATTGGATAACGATACTTCTTCTTACGTTGATGCTGTTGGCGATTCTTCTAAACTTGATGAACTTCAAAAAGAATTTGAATTAAAATCCGAATATCAAAATCAACTTACTCTTTTATCTGATAAGTTTGATACACAGGCTGATAATTCTTATGATAATTCCTTAGCTTATAAAGACGAAATAGACAAAATCTTGAATGATTTAAAATAAATTTTTATTAATTTTAATAAATTTAACATGAAAAATAAATTATATAAAATATTAGCGATTTTATTCGCAGCTTTCTTTGTATCAACCAGTTATACATTTGCGCAAAAAGGTAACGACAGAGGAGGAACTTCTCCAAAAAAGAGTGCTGCAATGTTTTTAAACAGAACAAATGCCGTTTTATTTGAAACTTCAAAAGCAGTAAAAGAAAATAAAGTTTACACAGGCTATTTGAAAAAAGCAAAAGACCACCAAAAAACAGCAATAAACAGTTTTAAAAATAATGATTTTAAAGATGCAATAAAAAATTCGTTTGCTGCAAGAAGGTTCGCTTTTTTAGCATTCGAGGCAAACGGAAAATCTGTTCCGGAAGGTTGGAGATTGAATCAAAAAGAAAAAATGATGATTCAAAAAATGTCTGTTACCGAAGATAATATTGAAGAATTAAAAAAAGAAGTGCTTGAAGAAGATAAACAAAGTGAAGCTACCGTTGTTGTTGACGAAAACGAATTGCCGAATGTTGAAGGCGAAGAAGGAAAGCAAAACGAAAATAATGAAAATAATTAGTATTTACACTGTTAAAAATTTAGTAAAAAGGACAATTTTTTTGTCCTTTTTTTTTCTTTTATTTTTTAGCTCATCAAATATTTTTTCCCAAAGAGTAACTTTTCAAGCTGTTGAAATTAAAGACAATGTGCAAAAAGATATTTTTTTTAAAAGAAATATAGACACGACTTTTATTAAAAACCAAACAAATATTATTCTTCAAAATGAAATTGAGAAAGGATACATTTTAGCAGAAATTGACACTATTTTTTCCGATTCCTTAAATTTTAAAGTTTTTATCAAAAAGAGTGAAAAATTTTATTTCGGAATAATAGAATTTGTTGTAAATGACAGCTTTAGTCTTGATAAAAATATTTTTAATCCTGAAAATCAATTTGGAAAAGATTTCTCTTTTGATGAAAAAGATAAAATTATAGAAAAAATAATTTCATATTTTGAAAACAACGGATTTCCTTTTGTTCAAATAATTCCGCTTTATTTTGATATTGATTCTTCAAACAGAATTTCGCAAAAATTTAATATTCAAACAAATCAATCAATAAAATTTAATGATTTGACGGTTAAAGGAAACGCAAAAATTTCAAAAAAATATTTAGAAAAATTTCTGGAAATTGAAAAATCTAAGACATATAACGAATTATCAGTAAAACAAATATCAAAAAGAATTTCGGGCACCGGATTTTTATCCGAAATAAAACCTTCTGAAACACATTTTTACGAAAATAAAGCAGATTTGTATCTATATTTGAAACCCAAAAAAGCTAATACAATCTCCGGAATTGCTGGTTTTGCTTCCGACCAAAATAGTAAAACAGTTTTAACGGGCAATTTCAATCTTAATTTGTTGAACTCATTCGGAAAAGCCGAAAAAATTTCATTAAATTGGAAAAGTCCCGCAAAAAGTTCGCAAATTCTTAATTCAAATTTTGAAATACCATATATTTTCAAATCTCGGTTTGGGATTAGTTTTTTTTCCGAAATTGACAAAGTTGATTCTTCATGGTTGAATATAAATTTTTTAACCGGAATAAATTATTTCTTTCAATCAAATTCTTATATAAAATTTTATTACGAAAATAAAAGTTCAAAAATCCTTACGTCAAAAAGTTTCGACTCAACATTAATTTCAAATTCCGATACAAAATTATTCGGATTGGAATATTTTTCAAATTCAACCGATAATATTTTTAATCCTCGAAAAGGATTCAATATAAAATTTGCTGTTGCAAACGGTAAAAGAAATATCGATATTGGTAAGAATAATTATATAAACATTTCAAATTCAGCAAGTTTATATGTTTCAATTCGTAACAATTTGGTTTTCAAAATCTCAAATTTCGGACAATATATTTTCAGTAATTTTTCTTTATTTGAAAATGAACTTTTAAAATTTGGCGGCTACGGAAGTATGAGAGGTTTTAACGAAAATGAATTATTTGCTTCAAAATTTACTGTTATGAGTCTTGAAATGAGATATTTATTTGAAGAAAAATCAAACTTTTTTATTTTCTTTGATTTTGGAAGATATGAAAAAAAATCTATCAATTCGAGTTTTTATGATTCACCGATTTCTTTTGGTTCCGGAGTGAACTTTGAAGCAGGTTCCGGAATTATTTCAGTTGTTTACGCAATAGGAAAAACAAATTACAACTCGCTTAATTTCAGCAATTCCAAAATTCACATTGCTTATGTTGTGGTATTTTGATTTTTTAAAAGTTGCAAAAAGTATTCGTCTTTAAACCCGTCGGAAGTTCTGTTCCATTTTTTTTTTGTTCCGGTAATTTCAAATCCCGATTTTTTGAAAAGATTGATACTGTCAATATTATCAGTGTTTATATTGCAGTATAATTGATTTAAATTAAGAGTGTTAAAACAATATTTTATTAATATTCGGAGAGCTTCTGCTGCAAATCCCTTTTTCCTGTTTTCAATATCGTTTATCAAAATTCCTATTCCTGCACGCGAATTTAAAAAATCAAAATCAAACAAATCAATAAATCCCAAAGGTTTTTGACTTGTAATTTCCTGAATTACAAGCCTTAATTGCTTACTTGTGAAAATATCTTCGTGTGAACTTTCTATGTATTTGTGTAAAATATATTTTGAAAACGGAACAATCGTATTGCTTAAATTCCATATATTCATATTATTTTCCCAATCATATAAAATGTCAATGTCTTCAATCTCAAGAGCACGCAGTTTTATTTTGGAATTTTCTAATTGACTCATATATTTTGTTATTTTTGAAAAAATATTATATTGTCATCAAAATAATATTTTGTATATTTTATTGTAAAAAAAGTCGTTCTATATTTGCAAGGTTTTTGCATAGTTAAACATAATCCAAATATTATAAAAATATTTAAATAAATTTGACAAAAAAAATATTAAGTCATGCAACAGTTTTATTTAAATTGTCGTCTAACTCATTAAAGTATTACAAACTCAATTCATAGAATAATGTCAATAATGCATAACATCATATCCGGCAAATTCCTTTTATTTGGAATGTTTTTAATTTTAAGTTCATTTAATATATTTGCAGCCCAAGTAAAGCCTACTGCTCATACAGTAACAGGAACAGAAGATGTTGATTATGTTTTTGTTAAAGCAGATTTTCCTTTTACGGGAGGAACCGGGATTTTTAAATCTGTTATAATTAGGTCTTTGCCTGGAACCGGAACATTATATTATGATGCAAACTCCAATGGAGTTGTAGATGCAGGTGAAGCCGTAATTGTAGGTTTTGAGTGTATTGAAGCAAATTTACCTAATTTAAAATTTAAACCTGTTGCAAATGCAAGCGGTAGTCCCTATTCAACTTTTTTGTTTGGAATTATAGATTCCGCCGATGCAGTATCTTCTGCTGTTAACGATGAAATTCTAACAATAAATATTTCTTCTGTGAATGATGCACCGACTGCATCTAATGGATTATTTTCTGTAAATGAAGATGTTAATTTTGTTTTTGCATCTGCAAATTTTAACTTTACGGATATTGACGGAGATAGTTTTTTTTCACTAAGAATTTCGTCGATAGAAACAGCCGGAAGTTTATATTTGGATGCCAACTCAAATGGGATTAATGATGCAGAAGATGTTGTCCTAAATCAAGTAATATTATTTGCAGATATTTCAAAATTAAAATTTATATCTGCATTAAATCAAAATGGTTCACCATATACACAATTTAGTTTTCAAGTATCAGACGGAACAGTTTTTTCTGTTGTATATGCACTAGTTATAAATGTTAATGTAATTAATGATTCGCCTGTTGCAGCATCAAAAACAGTTCAAACAGTACAAAGTATTAATTATAACTTTAGTGTTTCAGATTTTTCATATTCTGATGTTGAAGGCAATGCATTTAATTTATTAAGAATTGTTACTATTCCCGCTAAAGGAAATTTGTGGGTTGATTTAGATGCAAGCGGTACAATTAACGAAGCAGAGCTTGCATTGCTTAATAATTCAACTGTAACTTTAGCTAATATTCCTAAACTTACTTTTAAACCGATTTTAGGCGAAAACGGAAGTCCGTATACAACATTTACTTTCGACGTAAATGACGGAACAACCTACAGTTCTTCTGTTTACACAATTACCGTTGATGTTTTGCCCGTTAATCAAGAACCCGTTTTTACAGCAGGTGCAAACCAATCAATAGCCGAAGATTCTCCGGCTCAAACAGTAAATACGTGGGCTGTAGGAATTTCTCCCGGACTTGTTTCAGAGTCGGCGCAAATTATTACATTTCATCTTTCAAATGACAATAATTCATTGTTCGCAGTTCAACCAAGTTGTAATTCGTCCGGTGTTTTAACATATACTCCTGTTGCAAATGCCTTCGGAACGGCAAATGTAGATGTTTATGTTACCGACGACGGCGGAACGGCTAACGGAGGCGACGACACATCGCCCGTTCAGTCATTTACAATTCAAATTACGGCTGTAAACGATGCTCCGATTATTAATAATCTGACATTCAGCATAAACGAAAATTCTGCAAACGGAACATTTGTCGCTACAGTTATTGCTTCCGATCCTGACCCCGATATTCTTAATTATTCCATAACTGCCGGAAACACAAATGCAGCTTTTGCCATAAATGCTGCAATCGGTAATATTACAGTTAATAATTCTGCCGAACTGAATTACGAAATTACTGTATCATATTCTTTAACAGTTAATATTTTCGACGGAACTGTTAATTCTTCGGCAACTGTTACTGTTAATATAAATGATGTAAACGATATTCCGCCTGTTTTGAATGCCTCTGTTTTCTCCTCCGACGAAAATATTGCAAACGGAACCAATGTCGGGACATTAACTTTCTCAGAACCCGAAGGAAATCCTCTTTCTTTCAGCATAACTGCCGGAAACACCGGAAGTGCTTTTACGGTTACAAGCCCGGCCGGCGAAATTGTTGTTGCAAATTCATCGGCCTTAGATTTTGAAACTAACCCGGTTTTTAATTTAACTGTTCAACTTTCCGACGGTGCTTTTGCCGTTTCAAATTCAGTTACTGTAAACTTAAACAATGTAAACGATGCTCCGCGATTTACTTCAACGCCGGTAACTTTTGCCGTAGCCGGAAATTTGTATTCATATTCCGTATCAACCGTCGATGACGACGGAAATCCGATAGCTATTGCAGCAACCTTAAAACCTGCTTGGTTGAGCGGATTTGTTGATAACGGCGACGGAACTGCTACTCTTTCCGGAACACCGGCTTTAGGTGATGCCGGAAACCATTCGGTTACAGTAAATGCCTCCGATTTCGGTTTGTCGAAAAATCAAAACTTCATAATAACGGTTGCTGCATCGGTTATAAATGTTCCTGCTGATTTCGCTTCTATCCAAAATGCCGTTAATTCAGCATCCGGCGGCGACATTATATTAGTTGCCGACGGTATTTATAACGAAAAAATAGATTTTTCGGGTAAAAACATTTCTGTAATCGGAAATACCGCAAATCCGAGCAACGTAATAATAGACGGCGGAGCATCGGGTTCTGTAGTAACATTTAATTCAGGCGAAAATTCAGATGCTATACTTAACGGTTTTACGATAAGAAACGGTTCCGGAACATTAGTAAATAACTATGCTCACGGTTTTTCAAGTCCTTTAGGAATATACGGCGGCGGAATTTATTGTTCGGGAGCATCGCCTACGCTTGAAAATTTAATAATTACACAAAATACCGTAAATATTTCTAACTATATCGGAGGTGCAGGTGCCGGAGTGTATTTTGGAAATGCTTCAAATGCAGTTATTAAAAATTGCGAAATTTCCGACAATATTTCAACACAATACAGAGGCGGAGGAATTTGCATAGACAATTCAGATATTACACTAACTGATACTGAAATTCACGATAATTCCGGTGGAAATTACGGAGGAGGAATTTCGGTGTGGAACTCAGATATTACTATGCAAGATGTGTCAATATACAATAATGACGTTGCCGGAAATAACAGTTCGGGTGGAGGAATTTTTATTTTAAATTCAAATCAAAATTGTAATAACGTTGCAGTTTTTAACAATACCGCTTCTATTACCGGAATCGGAGTCTACAGTTATGCTTCGCCCATAGTAGGAACTTATTCCGGAACCGACTCAATTTTTTTTATTCATTAATATTAATAAATTTTATAAATAAAATATTAATTTATTTATTTGAAATTTTAACTTTATGCAACTAAAAATAAAATAATATTGTCTCTAATTTAGTTATAGTATATAAACCCTTGACAGTAAATAGTAAAGTTTGGCAATTTGTTAATTGCCATGCTGTTTATGTAAAAAAGTATTAAAAATCGTCAAAAACTCATAATAGTGAAAAATTTAATCAATAATTTATTTCGGACAATCGTTATTACGATTATTTTCGGTTCTGCATTTTTTAGCAAAAGTGCAAATGCGCAGTGTTCTGCCGGTTCCGATAAAACCGTTACTTGCGCATCAACCAATTTGTCTGCTTTAGACCCGGCACCAAATGCAGGTATTTGGACAACGGCCGGTTCGCAAACAATTGTTAACCAAACACAGTTTAATACTGCCGTTACCGGTTTAGTAACCGGTGCAAATACTTTTGTTTGGACAGTAGCCGCAACAGGTTGTTCAGATGAAGTAATTGTTGTTTTGTCGCCCGCCGATGCCGGTGCCGACCAAGCTGTTTGCGGAACAGCTCTTTTAAACGGCTCGAATCCTTCGCCCGGAACAGGATATTGGACAGCGTCTGACCTTACAGTAGTTTTTGACGATTCTACAAGCCCGACTGCTACAGTTTCAAATCTTCCGTTCGGAAATACTACTTTTACTTGGCATGTTACAATTGAGGGATGTACCGATACTGACGATGTTATTATAACAAATAATACTCCTCAGAATGTTAATGCCGGCCCCGATGCCGAAACTTGTGCAGATACATTCAAATTGGCTGCAGTTAATCCTTTGCCCGGAGGCGGAACAGGGTTGTGGATTGTTTCCGGAGGTTCGGGAAATTTTGACTATAATACTTTGTTTAATACAGTAGTCAGAAATTTAGGTGTCGGAGCAAATACTTTCAGGTGGACTGTTACAAAGGGAACTTGTTCTGCTTTTGATTTTGTTACAATTACTAACAACGGTGTAATTGCTTCAGCTTTAGACCAAAATACTTGTGCCGATAATGTTACTATTTCCGGAAATTTACCAGCAGGTGCATCAGGCCTTTGGTCGGTTGTTGCAAGTACTGGTATTATTGCAGACCCTAATTTGAGCACAACTACAGTTTCTAATCTTAATCCTAATGCTAATACATTTAAGTGGACACTTACTAAAAGTTCTTGTTCCGATGATATTGATATATTAATTTCTTATAATGAACTTACCGTAAATGCCGGACCCGACCAAAATATTTGCGGGCACGATGCCACATTAGCCGGTAATTTACCAGGAATTGGAGAAACCGGTGCATGGACTTTACAAGCCGGTTTCGGAAATATTACAAACACCAATCTAAATACATCTACCGTTACAGATATGATGGGATTAACTCCCAACGTTTTCAGGTGGACAATTTCAAAACCCGGTTGTACCGATGTGTGGGACGATGTTACAATATACGACCACGCACTTCCTGCCGATGCAGGCCCCGATCAACTCGACATTTGCGATAATACAGTTAATTTGTCGGCTATGAGCGGAGACCCGACCCTTTTTGGCGGTACCGGACTTTGGACTACTGCTTCAACCGCTACAATTTTAACTCCTTCAAATTACCAAACAGTTGTTGCCGATTTAGGACCGGGAACAACTGTTTTCCGTTGGACTGTTTCGAGCGGAACTTGCAATGTTTGGGACGAAATGACCGTTACTAGAAGTATTTACTTCATAAGTGCCGGCGACGACCAATACATCTGTTCTAATTCAACAACGCTTCAAGGAAGTAATCCCGGACCAACCGGAACCGGAACTTGGTCTATTATTTCCGGAGGCCCTGCTACAATTGTTGATGTTAATAATCCTAATACTTTAATTTCAGATATTTCAGCTTTCCCGGTAGTGTTAAGGTGGACCGTTAACGGAACTTGCATTGGATACGACCAAGTTACAATTAATAGTCAAGGTACCACTCAGGCATTAATAAACGGAGACGAAATTCAATATGCAGATTGTAATGTAGATTTCTTTAACGGATTATCTGCAAATTTACCCGCAGGAGGAGAAACGGCTTATTGGAACGAAATTACATCGCAAGGAGTCGCTTTTTCTAACCCTACAGGCTCTCCGACAAACGTAACCGGACTGCCGTTGCCCGGAACCGTTGATATTGAGTGGGTTATTACCGACGGTGTTTGTACAACAAGTGATACTGTAACTATAAGTACAGGAAATCCTGTAACTGCTGATGCAGGCGGACCATACGGAGGTGCAACTTCGTGTCAACAAATTATAAATCTGAATGCGACATATCCATTTCCTGCTACCGGAACATGGTCTATTAGCCCTTTTGGTACGGATGACCAAAATGTAATATTTGGTGATATTAATGATCCTAATACATGGGTGCAAACTAGAGCAGGTATAGACGATGGAGATTTTATTTTTGATTTAGTATGGACTGTCTCAAATGGTTCTTGTTCAGCACAAGATTTTATTTCAATTGAGAATTATGCTGTTGCATATGCAGGACCAGATTTGATTCAATGTGGAAATGATATTTTTACGATGAATGGTTCTCCAAATACAAATACAAATCCTTCTTCCGGTAAATATGGTATATGGACTTTCCCTTTTGGTGTAACACCTTTAGATAAAGAATGGTATAGTTATGTTGATTTTCAAGTAGATGATACTTCTCTTGAAGGAGAATACCCTGTTACTTGGGAATATCATTATAAATCCGGGGGGTTTACTTGTGTTTCTACAGATGGAATGTCGATGTATTACCTTGAAGATTTATCTACAAAACCAATGACAGCGGGTGCAAACCAAACGATTTGCGGCCTTTCTGCCGAAATATTAGACGCAACGGTTCCGTCTACTTTAGGCTTATATACTTCAGGATTATGGTCAGGTCCTGTAGACATAAACTTTAACCCGATAAATTCGCCGACCACCACTGTTACAAATTTAGTTGTCGGAAATAATTTCCTTACTTGGACAATCACAAATACTTGCAGTACGGTAAGCGACCAAGTAAATATTTTTGTTTCCGGTACCGAAGGTGTTGATGCAGGTGAAGATACAACAACTTGCGACGATTTCTTTACTTTAGCTGCAGACCCGCTTGTTATTGGCGAAACCGGAAATTGGACTGTTGTTTCCGGTGGCGGAATTATTGTAACTCCTTCGGCTTATAACAGCCAAGTTACTAATTTATTACCCGGACGAAATGTGTTTAAGTGGAAAGTAATCAGCCCTTTCTGTAATTCTGAAGATACAGTAGTTATTTTCAGCAACAAACCCGAACGCCCTGATGCCGGTCCTGACAGATATTTCTGCGGAAGCGGAATAATGTTGGCTCAAGACCCGACAGAGTCCGGTGTAATTGCCGAGTGGTCAGTAGTAAGCGGAGCTGCAAATATTTCAAATATTAACGATAATAATGCAACTGTTTCTCCTATATTAACACCGTCTGTTCTGCGTTGGACAATTTTTAAAGTTGCTCCAAACGGGCTTCAATGCGAAGATTATGAAGATGTCAGCGTATACAACTTCAATCCTAAACAACCAAATGCCGGGATAGATCAAACTGTTTGTACCACTGCAATTATGACTGCAAATGCACCTTCTGTTACAGAATCCGCACAATGGACTTTTATTCAGGGATTTGCAACATTTGCAGATGATACTTATTATCAAACAACAGTAACGGATTTAGATTATACACAACCCAATTTATTAATATG
>DZBS01000117.1 GCA_022729995.1 Draconibacterium orientale
TATTGTTGTCCGATTAAATTTTCGTAAATACATTGAACTGTCTGTAAACAAATAGATTTTTTATTAATTCGGAAATGTTAGATGTTTTGATACTTAAATTAAATATATTACATTGAAAATAATTGAAATAAAAAATGATAAGAATTATATAAATTTCTACCAAATTTTATCATTTTCAATATTTTATTAGTCCCTTCGGGACGAAATTATGGTAGAAAAAAATGTTTTTTAAATTTAAAACCGCGTAGCGGTGACATTAAATATTATCTGAAAATCATATAAATAATGTCGTCCCTACGGGACTTTAATCCGGTTTGGCAAATTATTCTACCATAATATCGTCCCTCCGGGACTTTTATTAAATTGTAATAATAATAAATATCTCATATTGACAAATTCAAAAAAAAGTAATCCGCTGATTTATTTTGACTAATATGATTTACTATAATATTCTAAATCTTAGAAAGTAATAATAATCGGTTTTATGCGTGTTCTATTTTTTTATCGGACAATAATGATATAAAATGATATAATAAAATATTATCTTTGTATAATAAACTAAAATTATGCAAATAACATTAGACATAAAAGAAACAGTAGTAAAAGATTTCGGATTATTTCAAATTCAATCTTTTTTTGAAAAGCAATTACAACTTTTGGAATTACAATTGCTTGCAAATAAAATAACTGACAAATTAAAACAATCAAACGATACAAATTGGGAATTCGAACTTGAAAATTCGAGAGAAGAGGCTTGGTTGGAATATAAATCTTCATTTTTAAATTCTATTAAAAAGTGAAAAAATTTATTCTTGATGCAAATGTAATATTTTCGGCTCTTATAAGTGGTAAACAGTTGTTTTTACAATTATTTGAAACTAATTCATTTTATACTCCCGATTTTGTTTTCATAGAAATTGAAAAATATAAAAATAAAATAATAAAAAAAGTCTAAACTTGAAACAGCTGAATTTCAAGAATTTATAACACATTTATTTCAACAACTAACAGTAATTCCTTCACTATATTTGAAAGACACAAGTAAACTTCAAGCTTTTGAGTTAAGTAATGATATTGATATAAAAGATGTTGTATATGTTGCTTTATCAATAGAAATGAACATCCCTTTAGTAACCCGAGATATTCCTTTATTTTCAGGATTAAAAAAGAAAGGATTTGAAAACATTATCCTCCTTGATGAATTAATTAATAATGAATTGATTAATAAAATGGAATAAAACAGCAGTTCAATTTAACAGTTGACAAAAAAAACAACCGTCTTCAAATCCTAATAATATATAAATCAATAACTTCTAAATATTCTGTTAATAAAAAAAAGACTTTGAAAACCTAAATTTTATGCTTTTTTGGTATTCAAAACCTAAATAGTTATGCTTTTTTGGTATTTAAAACCTAAAATAGTATATTTGTAAGAAATTTCATAAAATGATAAACAGAATAATTTCCGAAACAATTTGTAAGCATTTGCATAAAAACAAAGCAATTTTGCTCTTCGGAGCGAGGCAAGTCGGTAAAACCACTCTGCTCGAAAATCTATATTGTCTGAAAGATTTTAAAACGCTTTTTTTAAGCGGCGATGAAGCCGACATAAGAGAAATGTTAACAAACACAACTTCTGCTCATTTGCAAAATATATTCGGTAACAATCAGTTAATTGTAATTGATGAAGCTCAGCAAATTCAAAATATCGGCACAACACTGAAACTGATAACCGACAAATTAAAACATATTCAAGTTATAGCCACAGGTTCATCGGCATTTGAACTTGCAAATATCGCTAACGAACCGTTAACCGGAAGAAAGTTTGAATTTCATCTTTTTCCGCTCTCTTTTGCCGAAATGGTTTCGCATCACGGTTTCATAACTGAAAACAGACAGATAGAACAAAGATTGATATACGGATATTATCCTGAAATTGTAAATAATCCCGGAAACGAAGAAAAATTTCTGCGTCTAATAGCTGACAGCTATTTATACAAAGATTTATTTAAACTCGAAAACATAACACGTTCTTCATATCTCGAAAAAATTTTAAAAGCTCTGGCATTGCAAATTGGCAGTGAAGTTTCATATAACGAAATTGCTCAATTGGTTGGAACTGACAATAAAACAATTGAAAAATATATTGAGTTGTTTGAAAAGACATATATTGTTTTTAAACTGCCTGCTTTGAATCGCAATGTAAGAAATGAAATAAAAAAAGGTAAAAAAATTTATTTTTGGGATACAGGAATAAGGAATGCAGTAATAGGAAATTTCCTTCCTCTAAGCAAACGGACTGACACAGGTGTATTGTGGGAAAATTTTTTGATAAGCGAACGATTAAAAGCCAATATTTATAAACAAAAAAACGTTTCTTGTTATTTTTGGAGAACAAAACAACAGCAGGAAATTGATTTCATTGAAGAAGAAAATCAAGAATTTCAAGCATTTGAATTTAAGTGGAATAATAATGCTGTCGTAAAACTTTCACACACATTTTCGCAAAATTACACAGTAAAAAAGTTTAGTGTAATATCACCTAAAAATATTGATGATTTTTTAATTTGAGCATTTTAAACACTCTTAAAACATTGATTAAAATCAACTTATCATTCCCGATAAAATCATAATTGCAAAAATGGCAAGTAAAATACCTATTCTGTTTAAAACCGATATTGATTCTTTAAAAATCAAAACGGCTGCAAGTATTGATACTGTTATGATTCCTACATTATTGATTCCGTAAACCGCTGTACTTTGAATCGGAGCGCGAGCCAAGGCCAAAAACAAAAAATACATAGACCCAAAATTTGCAGTACCAATTATTGCTCCTGTTAAAATGGTTTTCCAATTCAAAAAATCTTTGATAGAAATTTCATTCACAAAACTTACAAAAAGTCCGACAATTCCGGCAACCGCAAATGAAATTGCCGAAAATAAAGGTATATTATCTTTAACATCAAATTCTTCCAAACTAAATTTAAGCATAGAATCTATAAAACCAATTCCAAACATTAAAACTATGGGAAGGAAAAAATATTTCATGTCAAACTCTTTGCCTTTTTCCTTTTTTTTGTAGACAGATAAAAAAACTGCCGTGAGTGCCAATAAAACTCCAATTTCTTTTATTGATGTAAGTTCTTCTTTATAAAAAAATATTGAAAAAGATATGGGCAAAACAACCGACATTTCTTTGGAAATTGTTGTTACCGAAATGCCTACTTTTTGTGTTGAATATCCTAACATATAAAACATTACAAGCAAGGCTATTCCTATAATTACAGAAACATGAATCCAATTGCTTTCAAAAATTTCGGAAGTAATTTTAGTTTTATTCAAAATTAAACCCCAAGCAACTGCAAAAACATAATTTATTATAATTACCGGAAATAATTTTATTTCGTATTTATCCTGAATTTTAAAAATTACGGCTATTAAACTCGAAGAAAGAATGCTTAGAAATAAGAATATCATTTTTTAGATTTTTTGAATTGCAAAATTGCTTATTTATTTTTTTAAATTACCGGAATACAAATATTTTTTTTAACTTTATACATAAATCTGCCGGCCTATATTTAATGACAGTTTATATTTTTGAGACCTGACAGGTTTCTATAATTATGGGAAACACCAATTTTATAGTTATCTGTTTCACAAATAAAACCTGACGGCTATGCCTGTCAGGTCTTGAATATTTATTCTAAAATACAAATTTCAAAAAAAATGAAACCCGAAAAATTGCAAAAAACAATATCTGCATATCAAAAAAGCAGAATAATACTAAGTGCTTTTGAATTAGATATTTTCACAATTCTAAGTGAAAACGCTAAAAATTTGGAAACTATTGTAAAAGAAACCGGTTACGACAAACGCGGAACAGAAATTTTACTAAATGCTCTTTGCACAACAAAACTTCTTAAAAAGAAAAACAACGAATACAAAAACAGCAAAACTGCCGAAAAATTTCTGGTTAAAGGAAAACCAAGTTTTTGGGGAAATTTATATCACACAAATTCCATGTATCACAAATGGAGCAATATAACCGAAATTGTGCGAACAGGAGAAAATAAGAAAGAATCAATTACAAACAATGAAGAAGAAAAATATATTGAATATTTTATTGCAGCAATGCACACACGGGCAAAAATTCAAGCTCCGCAAACTGCCGAACTTTTAGATTTATCAAAAATAACCACAATGCTTGATATTGGCGGAGGTTCGGGAATTTTTTCAATGGCTTTTATAAATAAAAATCCAAATATAAAAGCAACAGTTTTTGATTTGCCCGATGTTTTGCCTACATCAATAAAATATATCGAAAATGAAGGTTTTTCTACTAAAATTGAAACAATTGCAGGCGATTATTTAAAAAATAATTTTCCGGGAAATTATGATTTAATATTACTTTCGGCAATAATTCACATAAATTCTTACGAACAAAATGAAGAATTGATAAAAAAATGTGCCAATCATTTGAACAAAAACGGAATTATTGTAATTTCAGATTTTATTCTTGACGAAGACAAAACCGGACCCGAAAGAGCTACATTTTTTGCGGTAAATATGCTTTCGGGAACCAAAAACGGAAATACTTTTACCGAAAATGAAGTGAAAAATATGTTTGAAAATGCAAATATAATATTCGATAAACGAATTGATACGAACTTTAAAGGAACAATTATTACAGGAAAGAAATATTGATTTTAAATTTTAAACTCAAAAAGCTATGAAGAATCCTTTACCCGATAGTTTCTACACTGCACGCACAAGAGAACTTGACGCAGAAATGAGAGGAGATTATTTTAGAGACCAAACTGCAATTATTCATTCTATGCCTTTCAGAAGATTGAAACATAAAACTCAAGTTTTTTTCGCACCCGAAAACGACCATGTTTGCACAAGAATTGAACACGTTATGCATGTTGCAACAATTGCTGCTACAATTTGTAAGGGTCTTAATTTAAACGGTTGGAATTTAGACACCGAAGCTGCTTATGCAATTGGTTTGGGGCATGATTTGGGACACGCTCCTTTCGGACACGAAGGAGAATATATTCTTAGCAAAATAATGGGTTACAAAGATGCTTTTATTCATGAAGTTAACAGCTACAGAGTTGTCGAATATCTTGCAAATAACGGTAAAGGATTAAACCTCACATATATTGTAAAAGACGGAATTATTAGCCACAACGGCGAAAAATTTGAACAATATCTTAAGCCCGACGAAACTGTAAAAAATTTAGATAAAATTAAAAATCGAAAAATAATTCCGAGTTCTTACGAAGGTTGCATAGTTAGATTCTCCGATAAAATTGCATATTTGGGAAGAGATATTGAAGATGCTGTTACATGCGGTTTTATTCACCGACACGAAATTCCGACAGAAGTTAGAGATAATTTGGGCGATACAAACAGCAAAATAATAGATTCGCTTGTTCGCGATTTTATTGATAACTCAAAAAATTCCGACAAAATTGGTTTTTCCGATGATAAATATGAAGTATTTCTAAAACTTCAAAAATTCAATTACAATAAAATATATCTAAACGAAAAATTAAAAGCTTATAAAAAGCAAGCAATTATTATTATTAACACTCTTTTTGATTACTTTTCGGAACTTTTTGAAAAAACAGGAAAAGATTACGAAAAATATCAAAACATGGAGCTTAAAATAGAACGTTCTTTCGGAAAATACATTGAAAATATGCACGAATTTTATCTTTCGGAAAAAGATTCAAAAATTATTATTAAAGATTTTATTGCCGGAATGACAGATTTATATATGCTTGATGCAATTAAACAACTCACAATTCCTGCTCCTGTTTTTTCAATATAATAATAATTTATTAAATTATGATTTCTTTAGAAAGACTTAAAATCGAATTAAAAAAACGAGCTCATTTTGATTTTAAAGACGAGGATATTGATAATAATATTAAAATTTTAGCCGTAGGAGATTCATGGTTCGATTATCCGCTTGTGAGCGATATTGTTGACCACCTTAGAGAAATGAAATATGCAGTTTACAAAAAATCAAAAATAGGAAACACTTTAGAAGACATTGTTTTTGGAACAAAATATTCTTTTTCATATAAAAACAAAGGACAAACTCAACTTAAAGAAACTATAAAAGCAATTGAAGAAAACAATCCTCGATTTATAATATTTTCGGCCGGCGGAAACGATATTGTCGGCGAACAAATGCAACTTTTTTTAAATCACAAAAAATCCGGTTTGCCTTTAGTAAGACACGATGTGCTTGATTATTTGGCAAATACTACAATTAAAAATGCTATTGAATATTTTTACCTTGAACTTATTAAAATTAAACCCGATATAGAATTTATTACTCACGGCTATGATTACGGTTTTCCAAGCGGAAAAAGTTTTCACGGAATTGTTGGTCCTTGGATTTTGCCTACAATGGCTATGAAAGGAATTACCGATTTTGAAACTCAAAGAGAAATTATTGTAATTATTGTTGATAAATTCAACACGCTTCTTGCAGAACTTGAAAATAAACATGAAAATTTTCATCATATTGATATTAGAAATATGTTTACAGATGAAATTCTCTGGCACAATGAAATTCACTTAAAAACTGAAGGATACCTTAAAGTAGCTCGTAAATTTCACGAAAAAATAATTCAAATTCTTAAATACAACCCTGTTGAAAAATTTAGTGCATGAACTTTAAAAGTATTTCAAAAAACACAATTTGTTTATTTTCGGAATTTATTAATCCAAAATATATTTTTGAAAAATCCGAAATCAAAAGTTTCTTTCCTTTTTGGCACACGGTATCGGACATTGAGCCTATTCATATTAAACATTTATACAAAATAAAATCAATAAAAAATTTTAAAGATGATATTGATTTTTTAACGAAATATTTTCAACCAGTAAGTTTCGAGGATTTTATAAAAAATAATAATTCTAACAATAAACCCAAAATTGTTCTTTCGTTCGACGACGGACTTTCGGAATGTTACAACATAATTGCACCTATTTTAGTTGAAAAAGGAATTCCGGCAATTTTTTTTATTAATTCAGATTTTGTCGACAACAAAAAAATGTTCTATAAACACAAATTAAGTATTATAAAGGAAAAAATCGGAAAAAGAGAGAATGAATTTATTTCGAAAAAAATTATCCCTGAAAATTATTTTAATTTAAAACATTCCGAAGATGATTTAATAAATAAATTAGCAGAAATATTAGATATTGATTTTTACGAATATATGCAAACCCAAAAACCGTATATGAATATGGAACAAATACATATTCTTGAAAAACAGGGTTTTGAAATTGGAGCACACAGTCTAAATCATCCGCTATATTCAGAAATAAGTATTTTACAACAAATTCTTCAAACAGAAAGATCATTATTTTTTATAAAACTTTACTTAAATCAGAAACTAAAACTTTTTGCGTTTCCTTTTACCGATTTTGGCGTGAGCGATTTATTCTTTGAAACCGTTTACTCAACAAACACAGCGGATTATACATTTGGAACTGCCGGAATAAAAAAAGATTATTTCGAAAAAAACATTCAAAGAATTGCAATGGAAAACGAAGGTAAATCTGCAAAAAAAATTATAAAATCCGAATTTATTTCTTATAAAATTAAGAGTTTTTTTAATCTTGAAAAAGTAAAAAGATAAACTTAATGGAAAAATTGTTAACTATAATTAAAAATAATCAACTCATTCAATTTATTAATTCTGATGAGTACAAGAATTCCGAAAACATTCCTATTTCACCGCAAAGAGCTGTTTCTTACGTAAATAACAAACGTTCAAATCCAAATTCGCCTGCAATAATTTTACTGAAATCCGACGAAAAAATTATTGCTTATCGTTGCCTTTTTGAAGACACAATTTTTATTGAAAACCGAGCTATTAATTTCTTTTGGATTAGCGGAAGTTGGGTTCATCCGGATTTTAGACGACAAGGAATATCAACATATTTGCTTGATAAAACAATGGAAATTACCGACAAAAAACTGATGTTCTCAAATTATGCTCCGGAATCAAAAGCTCTTTACGATAAAAGTGAATATTTTACGAGATTTGCAAAAATAAAAGGAAAAAGATATTATTTCAGATTTGCACTCGCAAAATTGTTGCCTACAAAAAGAGTAGTTTTCAGAAAAACTCAATTTATTTTGGAAATTGCCGATTTGCTGATAAATATTTTTATTGATTTAAGACTTACATTTTTGAAAAAAAATTTTTCGCACATCAAATACGAAGAGCCTGAATATTTTACCGACGAAATTAGAAATTTTGTTGAAAAACACAATTCACAAAATCCGTTTAAAAGGAATATCGACGAATTTATCAATTTTATCAAATTTCCTTGGGTGCTTCAAATTAAGAAAAAACAGCATGATGCATTCAGATATTATTTTTCGTTTCAGGCAAAACATTTTTTCTACAAACAAATTATTTTGAGAAACGAAAACAATGAAATTCAATGCTTTGCAATTGTAAAAATACGCGACAATCATTTAACTTTGCCTTATATTTATTGCGAAAAAAATTATTTTCAGAAAATTTCAAAAATTATTTTATCTTTGATATTGAAATATAAAATATCTTACTTTTCGATATTTGATAAAAATATTATCAAAGAATTTAAAAATTTCAATAAATTCACACTTCACAAAAAAAAGCTTTTAAGAGACTTTTTTGCATCAAAAGAATTAAACAATATCATTAAAAACAACAAATTTGAACTCTTCGACGGCGATGGAGATAATGTTTATACGTAAAAATGATTTTTGAATATATAAAAAATTCCGAAATAGACAGAAACCTTTGGGACAAATGCATTAAAAATTCATATAATGCAAAGGTTTACGGCATGTCATGGTATCTCGACAATATTTGCGACACTTGGGACGCAATTATTGACTTGGATTACCAAGCGGTGCTGGCTTTGCCTATTAAAAATAAATACGGTTTTAATTATATTCCGATAACAAATTATTTGCAAATTAACGGTATTTTTTCAAAAATTGAACTTTCTGAAAGTGAAGTTACCGAAATAATTTCTCGTATTCCTTCAAAATTCGTTTCTGTTGAAATTAACATAAATTCAGAAATAAATTTAGAAAATCCCGATTTGGATATCGAATTAAAACAAAATAATTATTTGAGCTTAAACAATTCTTACATAGATATTTATAATAATTTCTCAAAGGTTCATAAAAAAAACATTAAAAAATCCGAAAGTCAAAATCTTAATTTGATTTTAGACAAAGACATACAATCTGTTTTAAAAATGAAAAAACAAGTTTGGGACAGAAATTCGCTTCCTTTTACCGAAAGAAAACTTGTTGAGCTTGAAACTCTGCTTATTAACGCTCAAGAAAAAAACGAAACAAACGTTTATAAAGTTACTTGCCAAGAAGAAATTTGTGCTGCCGCATTCTTTTTAAAATTCAATAACAGATTTCATTTGTATTCCGGAACTTCGGAAAAAGGAAGAGAAACCGGAGCTATGTATTTTATAATGAACCAATTTATTAAAGATAATGCAAATACCGATTCAATTTTAGATTTTTCGGGTTCGAGTATAAAAAATATTTCCGATTGGAATATAGGTTTTGGTGCAATAACAGAAAACTATTCTTCAATAAAATCGAAAAAAGATATTTACAAACTTCTGGAATCTTTAAAAATGTTCGTAAAAAGATAATTTTTTGATTTTCACTGCCGGAATTCCTCCAATTAAAATATCGGGTTCGTCAAAACTTTTTGAAACAACTGCTCCGGCAGCAACAACAGTGTGTTCGGCAAGTTTAATGCCCGGAAGAATTGTGCAACCGTTGAGTAAAAGCGAATTTTTTCCAATCTCAACAGGTTCTGTTTCAATATATTTTTCGTAATTATTCAAATCGTGATTCATGCTAATAATTGACACATTTGGACCAATCCAAACATTTTCGCCGAGAATAATTCCGTTTCTTGCGTCGATATAATTTCCGGGAGCTGCGCCGGGTTCAAGAGTTCCTTTAACAATTTTTTCGTGTGCTTTTATTGCAGATGTAAAATGAACAGGCCAAGGCACTCTCCTATTTATTCCTATTATTTTTTGAAGAAAAAAAAGCAAAAACAATTTCTTAACCGAATGATTTTTCGGAATAAATTGCGGGTAAACAAGTTTGAAAAAGAATAAAATTAATTTCTTCATA
>DZBS01000023.1:0-9266 GCA_022729995.1 Draconibacterium orientale
CGGCAGTTGGCAGTCTGCAGTTGACAGTCGGCAGTTGGCAGTTGGCAGTCAACAGTTGGCAGTTGGCAGTTGGCAGTCTGCAGTTGGCAGTCTTCAGTTGACAGTCTTCAGTTGACAGTCGGCAGAAGACTGAAGACTGAAGACTGAAGACTGAAGACTGAGAACTAATTTTTATATAGTTATTTCGTTCCAAATTAATGATGCAGCGCCTAAAATCGCTGCATTTTTATCTATTAATTCCGATTTTACTATTTTAACTTTATTTTGAAAAACTTTTAACAGATAATTTTCAACATATTTTCTTAAAGGTGTTAATAAAAACTCTTCGGAATTTGATAATCCTCCAAATAAAAATATAGCTTCCGGACTTGTAATTGCTATAACGTCGGCAAGAGATTTTGCGAGTATTTTTGCAGTAATATCAAAAGCTTCAAGTGCAATTTTATCGCCTTTTAGGGCAAACTCGTAAATATCTTTTGAACTCAAATTATTAAAAGGAATATTTCTAATTTCGCTTTCAAAATTCTTATCGGCAAGTAATTCAAAAACAGTTCTTTTAATTCCGGTAGCCGACACATAAGTTTCCAAACAACCTTTTCGTCCGCAACCGCAAGTTCTTCCATTTTCTTTAACAATTATATGTCCGAGTTCACCTGCAAATCCGTCGTTTCCGTAAATTAATTTTCCGTTAGCAACAAATCCGCTTCCCAAACCTGTTCCGAGAGTAATTACAATAAAATCGTTCATTCCTTTGGCACCGCCAAAAATTTGTTCGCCAAGTGCAGCAGCATTTGCATCGTTAGTAATAAAAACGGGAGCATTAAATTTTAATTTAAAAATCTCTGCCAAATTAACTTCTTCTTCCCAACCTAAATTTGGAGCATATTCAACCTTTCCTGTATAAAAATTTCCGTTTGGAACGCCAATTCCTATACCCGAAAATTCATATTTGTCGGAAAATTTATCAATAATATTTTTTATTTCTTTTGATAAAATATCAATATAAAAATTAAAATTTTGGTATCCTTGAGTCGGAAGAAAACAATCGGCAATAATTTCACCTTTAAAATTTACATATCCGACAGCCGTATTTGTTCCTCCGATATCAATTCCTATAACTGCTTTTTCCATCATTAACTTTTTAAAATATTTTACAAAAATATATACTGCATTTTAAATACAATTATAAACCATTTATTATTGATAAAGAAATTTTGAATTATTTATAAATATTAAGATATTGCAAATTAAGAAAAATAAAATTTCAAAAATTTAATTCCTGAAAAAATGAAAAAAATATCCTTTTTAACAATTCTAATTTTTCTTCTTTCATTTACAAGCTTTTCACAAACAAAAAAGCTTACAATTGAAGAAGCTGTTGCCGGACAGTGGCGAGAATTATTTCCCGAACAATTATCGGGAGTTCAGCCTTTTGGCGAAAATAATTTTACTTATGTGAAAGATTACAAACAAATTTTTCAAATTAACCAAGCAACAGGCGAAGACAAAGAAATAGCAAACTCAGACCAAATAAATGAAGCTTTGGTATTGATTAGTGCAGAAAAAATTCCGTATTTCCCGTATTGGGATTATTCTTGGAAAAGCGAATCCGTAATGGAATTTACATTCAAAAATGTGAAATACGAATTCGACAATAACACAAAAAAAATTATCACAAAAAACGATTTACCCGAAAATGCAGAAAACATAAAAGCTTCCGATGCAAATTCATTCATTGCATATACAATTGATAACAATTTGTATTTCAATGACAACAAAGGGAAATCGGTTCAAATTACTTTTGATGAAAATCCGGGAATTGTTAACGGAAACGGATACACTCATCGTCAAGAATTTGGAATTACCGAAGGCAGTTTTTGGTCGCCAAGCGGTTATTTTATTGCTTTTTATAAAAAAGACGAAACAATGGTTACCGATTATCCGCTGGTTGACGTGAGCACAAGAATTGCTACTTTGAAAAACTCAAAATATCCTATGATTGGCGAAAAAAGCGAAGAAGTAAAACTTGGTGTTTATAATTTGAAAACAGCCCAAACAACTTTTATGGACGTAACAGATTTTACTGCTGAAAGATATCTTACAAGCATAACTTGGAGTCCGGATGAAATGTCGGTTTATATCGGAGTTTTAAACAGAGAACAAAACCATTTAATTATGAACGAATACAATGCACAAAGCGGAAAATACGTGAAAACATTGTATGAAGAAAAAAATCCGAGATATGTTGAACCGGAACATCAGCTTTATTTTGTAAAAAATCAAACCGACAAATTTATAACTTTCAGCGAAAGAGACGGATACGACCATTTATATTTATATAATACCGAAGGCGAACTTATTTCGCAACTTACAAAAGGAAATTGGGTTGTAACATCATTTTTAGGTTTCGACCAAAAAGGAGAAAATATATTTTTTGAAGGAACAAAAGACAGTCCGATAGAAACTCACACATATATTTTGAATCTTAAATCGAAAGTAATTACAAATTTAACAATTGAAAAAGGAACTCATAAAACTGTTATTTCAAAATCGGGAAAATTCATTTTCGA
This sequence comes from Draconibacterium orientale, assembly GCA_022729995.1. Lineage (GTDB taxonomy): Bacteria > Bacteroidota > Bacteroidia > Bacteroidales > JAADGE01 > DZBS01. Next base: position 2,571 of record DZBS01000023.1, read on the forward strand.
CAGTTACAGCAGTAACGAAATACCAAATAACAACAAAATTGTTGATTCAAAAGGAACAACAATTAAAACACTTTTATCGGCAAAAAATCCTTTGGCCGATTATAAACTCGGAAAATCAACAACCGGAACAATTAAAGCTGCCGACGGAAAAACAGATCTTTACTACAGAATGATAACTCCGCCTGATTTTGACCCAAATAAAAAGTATCCGGTAATTGTTTATGTATACGGCGGACCACACGCACAACTTGTAAACAACGAATGGGTTAACGGCGGATTATGGAATTATTATATGGCTCAAAAAGCTTATGTAGTTTTTACTGTTGACGGACGAGGTTCGGCAAACAGAGGTTTTGATTTTGAAAGCATTATTCATCGCCAATGTGGTGTTGAAGAATCAAAGGACCAAATGAAAGGAGTTGAATTTTTAAAAAGTTTACCGTATATCGACAAAAACAGAATTGGTGTTCACGGCTGGAGTTACGGCGGTTTTATGACAACAACTCTTATGACCGATTATGCAGATGTTTTTAAAGTCGGAGTTGCAGGCGGTCCGGTAATTGATTGGAAATATTACGAAGTAATGTACGGAGAAAGATATATGGACACACCGGAAGAAAATGCAGAAGGATTTGAAAACACAAGTTTACTTAGTAAAGCAGAAAAACTTCAAGGCAGATTATTAATGATTCACGGTTATATCGACCCTGTTGTTGTGCCGCAAAACAGCCTTGACTTTATTCGTTCTTGCATAAAATCAAACACTGATATAGATTATTTCCTTTATCCCGAATCGGAACACAATATGGCAGGAAAAACAAGAATTCATTTAATGAAAAAAGTAACAAGATATTTCGACGATTATTTATGTCCGGAATGTAAAAAATAAAAAAAGTAGGCAGTCGGCAGTAGACAGTAGGCAGTCTACAGTCTTCAGTAGGCAGTTCACAGTAGGCAGTCGGCAGTTCACAGTCGGCAGTTCACAGTCGGCAGTAGGCAGTAAACAGTCTTCAGTAATAGGATAATTTATACTATTTACTGTAGACTGTAGACTGAAGACTGTAATGAAGACTGAAGACTGTAGACTGAAGACTGCAGACTGAAGACTGAGGACTAAGAATATTTCTAATTCAAATCATATTTTAAACCTAAAGTAAATGATTGTCCTAATTTATAAGAAGAATAAAGATAATCAACATCTTTGTATGTATAAGTTTTTGAATATGAAGCATTAAAAATATTTGAAACAGATAAATTAAGATTAAATCTTTTTCCTAATCTCTTTTGCAAATTAAAATCAGCTTGAGGTCTTGCTTTCTCATAAATATCGGGAGTTCCGCCTTTAACAACAATTGCAAGTTTATCGCCCGAAATATTAAAATTCAAATTTGTTTGCAAACCAATTTCTGAATTATTATACATTATAAATGAATTAACAATATAAGGTGCTTGTCCGTACATTTCTCTTGTGGGTCCTTGCAAAGGATTTGTAGCTCTAATTGCCGACAATTCTGCTTCGCTTATTGCAACAATTGAATTTACATAAGTAAAATTTCCGCCAATAAAAAAATCTTTTATGAATGACGAATTGCCTATTTTTGTTTTAAATTCCACTTCAACACCGTGAACATTTGCTGTTGGAGCATTTTCAACAGTTAATTCATTATTTGAAGCTTGCGGATTAAATGTTCTTTCAATTGGATTTATAAATTGTTTGTAAAAATAACCGACAGAAAATATTTGTCCCGAATTTGGATATAACTCCCAACGAATATCAAAATTATCAACTTTTGTTTCTTGAAGATTTTCATTTCCTACAAAAATAAAATCACCAACAAATTCATAAGAAGCATAAGGTGCAAGTTCTCTAAATGAAGGTCTTGCAATTGTTTTTGAGTAAACAGTTTTTAATTTCATTCTTTCGCTCAAATCAAAATTTAAATTTGCAACAGGAAGAAAATCTGTGTTATCAACTTTTCCGTCCGGATTCAAAGGATTTTGTCCGTCAACAAATATTGAAGATTTTTCGGCTCTCACGCCAACCATAAGTTTTATCTTTTTTGTAATATCAATATTTCCCATTAAATAACTTGAAATAACCGACATAACTCCGTCGTAATTACTGCTCAATTGAGTATTGTCTTTAATAAAAACTCCAAAATCTCCGTTTTCGGCTACAGAATTTAATCCTATATTATTTTCCGATAAATAATCGGGAATACTTCCCGAAAAAGAACTGTTATTATCGGCATACAAGAATAATTTTTCTCTAAAACTTCTTGTTTTAAAGTTACTTGCAACACCAAACATAAATTTTATATTGTTTGTAGGAATTCCGTATTCAAAATCAATTTTGTTATTGAAACCCATTTCAGACATTTCTCTGAAATATCTCGAAGGTAAATCTTGTTTTGCAATATCAATTGTATAAACTGTATCTGCACCAAAAACTTGATAAATATTTGTGAAAAATCTCAAATCGGGTTCGCTTTGGTTTGAAGTAGAATAGGAAGAAATCCAGTTGATTTTCAAATCATTAAGTTTTGGAATAATTGTTTGTCCTTTTAACTGACCTGTAAAAAAACTTCTTTCTTTAAAATGTAAAGTTCTTGTTTGCATAAACACATCGTGATACAAATTATAACCTTCTTGATATCTGGTAACTTTATCGCCTGAGTGATTGAAAATCAAACTTAAACCAATTTTATTATTTTTATTGATTTTTAAAGAAGCATTTGCCAAAACACCAATTAAAGCATTTTCTTCGGCTTTTTCATCGTTATAAGAAATATCTTCTTGAAGAAAAGGAGCATCGGCTCTTGTTAAAACATATTTTCCGTTATGTCCGTCGGAATAATAAGAATATTTTTTACTGAAACTTCCGCTTATAAAATATCCGAGCGATTTATTGAAAAGCTTTATTGTGTTTCCAATTGACAACGAATTGCTGTGATTTAGCAATGAAGTTGTTCTTGTAACATCCATATTATTGCCGAATGCAAGAGTAACTTTGTCGAGAAGAACGTCGTCAGTATATCTGTATGGTACACCGTCTTGAGCTAAAACCGGAACATTTCTTGTTCCGTCATCAAAACCAAAATAATCGGTTTTTCCGCCTTGATGAGTTAATGAGTTTTTATTCAAATTTGCTTGCGGATTATATCCGACAGAATTTGAGAAAGTTAAATTAAATTTATCGGGAAATTCTTTTGTAATGATATTTACATAACCGCCGGTAAAATTTGCAGGTAAATTCGGACTGAAAGTTTTATAAACCTGAATGTTGTCTATAATATTATTTGGAAATAAATCTACCTGAACAGAATTTTTTTCGGGGTCGAGACTTGGAATTTCCACACCGTTTACCTCGGTTTTTGTATATCTGTCGCCCAATCCGCGAACATAAACATATTTTCCGTCTTGAACAGAAATTCCGGTAACTCTTTTAAGTGAAGCACCGGCGTTATTGTCGTTAAAAGCCGACATATCTTGCGATGAAATTCCGTTAATAATTGAGGCTGTTTTCTTTTGTACAACTATCAATGAGTTAGAAGTATTTGAAATTGATTTGGCTTCAACACTAACTTCTTCAATAGAAACTTCATCTTTTTCGATTTCAAAATTCAAAATCACGGGATTATTGTCTGTTACTTTTATATTTTTTACTGATGTTTTAAACGAAATAAATGAACAAACAAGTTCATAATCGCCTTTCCCGGGAAGTGTTAACGAATAATTACCTTTAACATCGGTAACAGTTCCGTTATTTGTGTTTTTCACTAAAACAACAATTCCGGGAAAACTTTCCTCGGAACCTTTAGCAACAATTTTTCCGCTAACAACAACACTTTGTGCAACAGCATAAAGCGAAAAAATAATATTCATTAATAGTAAAATTGATAATTTCTTCATTTCCTTATTTTTTTTTATTTTTTTAAATTGATTTTATTATTTGATTTTTCTGTCTTCTTTTCCATAAATGCCGACACATACAACGTGTCGGCATAATAAGGAAAGGAAAGAAAGAATATTGAATTTTAATTATTCGAATAAAAGAGTCCAACCTAAAGCCCAATTGCTTGTTCCGAAAGCACCTTTATAAGTAACTGCTTCAAAAAAGCTGTCGGAATAAGAAGCTAAATTATCGGAAACATTTCCTGAAGGTATCGGATTAAAGGGACTTAAAACGATTCCCGGATCTGTATAAGCATTATTGGCAGATAAAAGATAATTGTATAAATTAGTCTTTGCAGTTGCTAAATCTTCTACAGTTATTGCATCATCGGCTTTTAAAGTAAATACAGTTTCGTCTGTTGAACCGGCAGCAATTGCATATAAAATATTATTTCCAAATCTTAAATCGCCTTCAACCATACGTTTGTAACTTGTTTCGGAAGTAAGGCTTTCTTTTAATTCTATATCAACACCTAAATCTGTATTCAAAATAATTGAATTGAAAACTTTTCCGCCTGCGTTAGCTCTAAAAGTTACAGCTCTTCCGCCTGCATGATTATTACCCACAAAAGTTAAATTATATAAAGTTGGTATTCCGAAAGGAGTTCCGTTTTCCGGATCATCAGCACCGTCAAATTCGCCTAATCTGTCACCTTCATCATCAGCTTGAATTGCCAACCAAAATTGACCTTTTCCGCTAAAACCTTGGTCATAATCAAAACAATCGTCTTTATTATAAGCAGAAATCAAATATTTTGTTTGAACAGTTCCGCCAAAAAACTCAAAACCGTCGTCGTTGTTTGCAATTACTTCAATATGTTCAATAACTGTTTCGCTTCCGATTCCTGCAAGTGTAAGTCCGTTAATTTCGTTGTCGGCACCAATATTTGTTCCGCCGTGTCTGATAGAAATATATTTCAAAACACCTGAATTGTCGGCATCGTCACTTCCTCCATAAATTCCGCGAGTTTCAGTAGTCGGAATTCCTTCAATACTCATTTGGTTAGGAATTGTATTAATTTTAGCATTTCCAAGTAAAATTAATCCGCCCCAAAGACCTCTGTCGGTTAAAGAAACAGAGCCGTTTAAGTCATCGGCAAGAGCAGTAAAAATAATAGGATTTGTTTCCGTTCCAACAGCATTAATTTTTCCGCCGGCTGCAACAATAAGAGCTGTAGCACTTTCGCCTTCGCCCGGTTTTCCTTTAATAACGGTTCCTGCTTCAATTGTTAATGTTTGACCTGAATTAACAAATACAAAATTTCCTAAAACCCAAGTTTTATCGGCTGTAAAAGTCATTGTTCCTGTTCCTTCGCCATGGTCAACAACTGTAACTGTAGTTCCTTCTGTAATAAATTCGGTTGCAAAAGGGTCAACTTCAATAGGGTCGTCAGTTTTGCATGATTGCATAAATATTAGCGACGAAATAAAAATCGAAGCTATAATTGTAAATTTAATTGTTTTCATTTTTATTGATTTTTTGTTTTAAAATTTATATTGCAAAGAAATCGCAAAAAAAATGAAATGAGGTTAAGCCAATTTTAAGTGTATGTTAACAAATTGTTAAGCCGAAAAAAAGTTTTTGGAATAAAAAAGTCCACAGTTCGCAGACTTCAGTCTTCAATACTCAGTATATATATTGAATTCTATAATCACTGTTGACCCGGTCATCCGTAGTTTGTTAAAAAAATAAAAACAAGAAACTCGGTATTCTAAGACAAAAGCAAATATTTTTATATAAATTTTAAATACAAAGATTTTCGCCACAAATACACGAATATTCAGCTAACAATGAAAAAGTTTTAGAACTTTTGAAATGTTCGTTTTTTTAAACTCGCTTTAACAATAAACGGCAATTCACCGAAAGCAAACTGCCGTTTAAATAAGTAGATTTGCATACTTCGCCCGGCGGAGATGTCAGCCGTTTACTGGATTGGTTGCATTTGTATGTCTGTTAATTCACGTAAATAATTTGGACAAAAATCAAATCCATTATCCCAAGTAATTCCGCCGAATTCATCTATTTTTACTTGTTTGAAATATTCTGAATCTAATAATTTGGTCGAAATCCCTGTTGTTATAAAAGGTCGAATATTTACAGTTGAATTAAAATTATCAGCAAACAATATCCAAATAACATAATTATCTAATGGTTTTACTTCAATTATTGTTTCCATAATTTATCTATTTTAATGGTTCAATCTCTTTCAAATCAGATTTTTGCCGTGCAAGTTCCCAATCTTGCATTAATTCATCTCGGTGTTCATCTGCCCACTCTAATACCAAATTTTTTGCACGTTTGGGCAATTCTCCTTTGAGAATTTGCAATGTCCTTATATCTATTTCTGCTATAAATTCACCATATTTTGCGTGAAAATGTGGAGGATTATGTTCATTATAGTAAAGAGCTATTATAATTCCATAAAATCTGCTAACTTCCGGCATAAATTTAAATTTAAAATTATATTGCAAATTTACAAATATATTGCAAAATTTCAATCAGCCGACGATATTAAACCAATAATAGAACGAAAATTACAATTATACCAATTATAAAATCATTCAGATGAGCATTCTAAAACAAAAGCTAATATTTTTGTATAAATTTTAAATACAAAGATTTTCACCACAAATACACGAATATTCAGTTAACAACTGAAAAGTTTTAGAACTTTTGCAATGTTTGTTTTTTAAAATCGTTTTAACAATAAAATGTAATTCTCTGTATGTTAACTGCCGTTT
>DZBS01000023.1:9366-12202 GCA_022729995.1 Draconibacterium orientale
TTTTTAAAATCGTTTTAACAATAAAATGTAATTCTCTGTATGTTAACTGCCGTTTAAAAAAGTAGATTTGCAAACTTCGCCCGGCGATGGAAATTTTTAAATAAATATTTGGTTGAATAATTGTATATTTAATTATATTTACATCACCTTGTTGCAAATCGCAGCACAAAATTTAAATTATGAATTCAATACAAAATATTAAAATTAAGGAAACTTATAACGATGTTAGGGCTTTTTCTTTTAATGAAAAGAAAGACGTTGCATCTGACCAAGAAAGAATTAATCACTTTTTAGATTCAATTTTGGATTTTAAAAAATATCTTAAAGAGAAGACAAATAAATTAAATAACTTTAATATTAGAATTGAAAAAATAACATGGCAAAACGAAATTGACGATGATGACCTTATGTTGTTAAATGACTTGATTTCGGTTGCAAAAGACTTACATTCTACATTATTTAGATTATATGCTTCATGGAATTTATTTAGAAAAAAAGGTATCGCAAAAGTAGAAATTAAAGAATTTAAAGAGGCTGTTGATGATTTTAAAGAATCATATACCGACTTAGAATCTGTATTTTTTTTCCTGCCAAACGACATTGAATTTTCCGAAACTACAAAATCTCTCTCTCTTTTATAACAATGAAGATTTTTTGCATAGAGGATTTTAAAATTCAATTTGATAAACGAAGTTCAAAGAAATCATAAAATTCTATTGAACAAGACATTAAAAATTATTTCTTTAACAAATCTGTCAAGAATTATCTTCCGGAATAAGACTGAACGCAAGCAACTTAACACCCTACATTAAAAAAAGAATTAACGGGAAACGCGGATTCCGATTCTACTACTTGCTTATTATAAAAGATGAAAATTTATATTTAATGTTTGTTCACCCCAAAACAGGTTCTTTGGGAGCCGACAATATTGACGATAAATCTAAAGCATTACTATACAAAAAAATACTTGAAGCCATAAAAACAAGTAATTTTTATGAAATGAAAATTGATGCGACAACAGAAAGTTTAATTTTTGAGAAAATATAATTCGCCGGCAATATATTAAATGTAAGAAATTCAAGTTATTCTCAGATGAACTTAGGCTATCAGAATAAAAGAAAAATGTGTTCGCCCTGATTCAAAAATCTTAAAATTTCGATTTAGAAAAAAGAAATGAACCGATAATTGCCGGAACGGCCAAATTTATAATCCAAAGAAAAATTGATGCCGATAAAATTCCTGAAATATTTGTTGAAAATAAACCGATAAAAAAAATTGCGGTTGAGCCTCTTACTCCTATTTCTGTCAGAGCAAAAGTAGGAATAACGGCCATTGCAAGATACATTAGCGAAATTCCTAAAATAGAATTTATTAAAGAAATTTGAACTTCAAAAAAAATTAGAAGAAGATAAAATTGAAAAACAAAAACTGAATATCTAATTAAGCTTAAAGCCAATAAAACAAAGAGTTTATCTAAAGAATAATCGGAAAGAACGGAAGTTTGTTCTTTAAGTTTTAAAAATATTTTATATCGAAATAAAAATTTTAAAATGCTTTTTATATTGAAATAAAAAAAGAAAATTAATACTGTTAATATTAAAAAAAATACGATGAAATATCCTACAAGTAATTTATTTTGAGTAATTTGAGGAAAAGAAAAATATAAAATCAATATAAAAAAAGATAAAATGCCGATAGATATTGTAACAATTAACTGAGAAAAACTCGACAAACCTGTTGCGAATATTGCTTTTACTCTGTTTTCGGGTTTCAAAACAAAAATGCGTCCTACTAAATCTCCAATTCTGTTTGGTGTGAAAATAGAAAATGTTATTCCTGAAAAAACTGCTTTTATCGATTTGAAAAAACTTATTTTTTCAATATCAGACAGCAAAAATCTCCATTTTACAGATTCAAGAAGCCAATTTACAGGCATTAATGAAATTGGAAATATCATGAAAAGGAAATTGTTTATATTGAACAGGAAATTGATTTGCCTGTATTCTTCAATTCTAAAATAAATATAACCGTAAGAAAAAAGCAATATAAATATTTTGAAAATTATCTTAACATATTTGTGGGAAAAAATCTTTTTCACAATAAAATTAAGCTTTTAGAAGTGTAAAACAGAAAATGCTTCCGACTCCGACTTTGCTTTCGACAGATATTTCACCGCCGTTTTTTTCAACAAATTCTTTGCATAAAATAAGACCAAGCCCTGTTCCTGTTTCATTATCGGTTCCGGCTGTGGAAGTTGTTTCATCAATCTTAAAAATTTTAGAAATTTGACTGGGATGAATTCCAATTCCTGAATCGGAAATAAGTATTTTATATTTCAATTTTTCTTCTGTAACCGAAACCGTCACTTTTCCGCCTTGAAAAGTAAATTTTATTGCATTTGAAATAAGGTTTCTGAAAATAGTTTGAAGCATTTCTTTATCTGAAAAAACAATAAATTTACTGTGAGCTGAAATTTCATTTATAAGAGTAATATCTTTTTTAAGAGCAAAACTTGATAATTGCGAAAATTCATTTCTGACAATTTCGAAAAGATTTAATTTTTCGGGCGAATATTTCAAAGCTCCTGTTTGCGAACGAGCCCAATCTAAGAGGTTTTCGAGAAGTTTGTAGCCGTTTTTAGCAGAAGTACTTATGTATTTTGCAATTTTTAAAATTTGTTTTTTATCGTAATTCTCAATTTCTGAAAGTAAAAGCTCGGCAAAACCTAATATTTGATGAAAAGGATTTTTTAAATCGTGTGCAATAATCGAAAAAAACTTATCTTTTGTAGCAATTAGCTCTTTTAATTGATTTACATTTTTTCTTTGTTCGGTAA
>DZBS01000023.1:12302-34871 GCA_022729995.1 Draconibacterium orientale
TATTTTTTCAACAACACCTTTTGAGTAAACCCAAACCGTTTTACCTTCGGAATCAATAAGTCTGTATTGAATATCAACAGGTTTTTGATTAGCATAACCGGTTTTAATTGCGTCCGTAATTATATGTAAATCGTCTTTATGAACATATTCAAAATATATATTCCAATCGTTATTTATAGTTCCTTCAGGAATTTTAAGAATTTTGTCGGCAACAACGGAAATATACATGTCAAAAAAGTTTCCGTTTTCATCTACTTTGGTTTTCCAAACAATATTCGGAATACTTGAAATTACTTTATTAAATTCATCATTCTTTGCATTTAGCTCATTTTGAGCTTCTTTTAAAGTTGAAATGTCGTATAGAATTTCTAATCGAGCTTTTTTATTTGGTTCCCATTCAATAATTGAATCAGAAATTCGATACCACTTTTGGCTAACCGGATTATAATCTTCAATAGAATCGGATTTAAACTCCTTGTTACAGAGAAGTTCCTTCTGATAACAAGATTCGCAAAAACTTGTTTGATTTATGCGAAAAACTTCCCAACACTTTTGTCCAACAACATCACCAAAAACATCTTTTAATTTTTTGTTTGCAAATAATATTTCTGATGTATTAAAGTCGGAAACATAAACCAGAGCTTCAATAGAATCAATAATATTTAAGGGCAAACTTCTATTTCCGAAAGATTCTTTTTCTAAAAAACTTTCTTTTAGTTTTTCATTTTCTTCTTCCAGATTTTTAATTTTCAGTAATAATTCTGCGTTATTATTCATGTCAAAAAAAAATTATTCTGATTGTTCGTCTTCAAAAAATATTTCTTTAACCATAGCTTGTATAGTAATTTCACCTCTAAAATTATTTTCTTCTAAAGAATAACAAATTGTAAAAGGCACTTTTTCTTTGATTTTTTTCAAATTATGTGCTAATGAAAAACCAATTCCGGATAAAATATTTCCTTCGGAATCTGTCATTTCCATTTTAAGATGTTCTTTATTTTTTCCAACAGGCGAGGTTTTTCCGGTATCTAAAATGTTTTTTGTTACAAAAACAGGCGACATATTTCCGGGTCCAAAAGGTGCTAATTGTTTAATAATTCTAAAAAACTTTGGTGTAATATCGTAAAAATTTAATTCAATATCTGTTTCAACAATTGGAATTTGCTGAGCTTCTGTAATATTTTCGGAAACATATTTTTCAAAACATTCAGTAAATTTTTGAATATTTTCGATTTTCAAAGTTAAACCTGCGGCAAATGTGTGTCCGCCAAAGTTTTCGAGCAAATGGCTGCAAGAGTCAATTGCTTTATATAAATTAAAATCGGCAACCGAACGCGCCGAACCTGCGGCAAATCCGTTGGATTCGGTCAGAACAACTGTTGGTCTGTAATATGTTTCGGTTAAACGAGAAGCCACAATTCCTACTACGCCTTTGTGCCAATCTTTATTGTAAATTACGGTAGATTTTTTATTTCTAAAATCAATATTATTACCCATTTCGCGAAGTGCTTCGTGAGTAATATTTCTGTCGAAATTTTTGCGGTCGGTGTTGTATAAATCAATTTGTTCGCCAAATTCCTTGGCTTTTTGAATATCTTCGGAAATTAAAAGACTTACGGCTTCTTTTCCCGATTTTATTCTTCCGGCTGCATTAATTCTGGGTCCGATTTTAAAAACACAATCGGAAACTGTCATTGAAGTTCCGTTTATTCCGGCAATTTTTTTAATTGCGTTTAATCCTTTCAAAGGGTTTTCGTTCAGTTTTTTAAGTCCAAAATATGTAAGAATTCTGTTTTCGCCAATAACCGGAACAATATCGGAAGCAATGCTCACGGCTACTAAATCGATAAAACTGTATAAATAATCGAAAGAAATGCTGTTTCTGTTTGAGAATGCTTGCAAAAGTTTAAATCCAACGCCGCAACCCGAAAGTTCTTTAAAAGGATAATCGCAATCGGGACGTTTTGGGTCGAGAACTGCAATTGCATTAGGTATTTTATCTCCGGCTGTATGATGGTCGCAAATAATAAAATCAATTCCTTTTGAATTTGCATATTCGATTTTTTCAACGGCTTTGATTCCGCAATCCAAAGCAATTACCAAACTTGCTCCGGTTTCTTTTGCGTAATCAATTCCTTTAAAAGATATTCCGTAACCTTCTGAATATCTGTCGGGAATGTAATAATCCAGTGAATTGTGTTTTCCTCTTAAAAAAGAATAAACTAAAGCAACAGAAGTAGTTCCGTCAACATCATAATCTCCGTAAACAAGAATTTTTTCGTTTTTTTGAATTGCTTTTTCCAATCTTTCAACGGCTTTGTTCATGTCCTTCATTAGAAAAGGATCAAGAAGATTTTTTAATTCGGGCCTAAAAAAATCCTTAGCTTCATCAAAACCGGTAATTCCTCTTTGAGTAAGAATTACCGAAATTGGTCTGTCAACACTTAAAACTTCTTGTAAATGAGATATTGTTTCTTCGTTTCCTTTTGGCTTTAAAAATATTTTCTTTTGCATATAAATGCTTTCCTGTTACACTTTTATTGGCGAAATTTATTATTACTGCTAATCCGAATTGTTCATTAAAAATATACATTTATTAATTTTAATAATGAAAGTAATTGTAAATTATAGTTCTACAAAATTTCACTTCCAAAATAAACTTCAAGAAAATATTTAGGGTGCTTCTAAAAATTAGATTTTTCGAGACGGACAAGGTTTTTAAAACCGCAGTTTACTGTTGTAAATGAGGATTTTAAAAATCGAAGTCCAACAAAGAAAAAGCAGTTTCTATAACTCACGTTTAGTTATTTTCCTTTAGTTTTAATTTCAAATTTTTATTAAGCAAATCTTCTTTAAACTCTTTTAGAAGTTCGTTTGCATTGTTTTCTTTGAGCTTTGCTTTAATAATATCTTTTTTATTATTTATTGATTTTATAAGCTCTTTTGCAAATTTTAATCTGTGTTTTTCTAAATCATCAAGTTCTTCTTGTGTAAATCTCGAACTCAAATCTTCGGAAATTGGCTGAATAATACAAATACATTTCAACGAATCCGATTTGTTAGCTTTGCTTTCACAATAAATTTGCTTTAAATCGCTGATAGAATACTCTGTAACTGCATCGCTAAAATTTATATCGTCGGCAGTGTGTCCGGCTTTTAGAAAAATAAATAATCCTAAACCTACCAAAACTACAACAATTGCAGCAATTTTCACGGCTGTTTTGGTTACATATTTTAATAAAATAAGAATTATTACAATTGCAACGATTATTACAATAAGATTTGTGCTCATAATTTTAAGTTTTAACTTGTAAAAATAATAAATTTTAAGATGAAATTTTCTTTTTTTTTACAAAATTGAAATAAATAATTGTAGCAAACTAATAAATGAGTAATTTTGCAAAATATTTTAATTTCATAAAATGCGACAAACAAACAAAGGCTCAAATAAATACGACAAAAAAGGAAAATCCGGTTCTTCCGAAAATGACAACAAAAAGCCTTTCAATAAAAGTTATAAAAAGGATGAAAATTCTGATAAGAAGAAATTTTTCAAAAAAGATGATGATTCTTCTAAAAGAAAATCTTATTCAAAAGATGATGATTCTTCTAAGAGAAAACCTTTTTCTAAAGATGAAAATTTTTCAAAAAGAAAACCTTTTGTAAAAGACGAGAATTCTTCTACAAAGAAAACTTTTGAAAAAGATGAAAATTATTCCACAAAGAAACCTTTTGAAAAAGATGAAAATTCTACGGTTAGAAAACCTTATGCAAAAGATAAAGAATCTATAAAACAAAGATTTATTAGGCGTGAAGCAAAATTTGCAGAAAAAAGAAATTTATCTTCCGACGAAAATCCGGAAAAAAAGAAATTCAATAAACGCGACGACAGCCGTGATGAAGGAAAATATGTGAGAAACGAAAACCCTGAAAAAAAGAAATCTGTAAGAAAAAATTCTTCCGATAAAAAATCATTAGACTCAAATGATTCAAGTTTCAAAAAAAATAATATTTACTTATCAAAAGATAAAAATAAAACTTTCGACAAAAAACCTCAACCGAAAAAACCGACTTCTAAAAATGACGACGGAAGTATTAGAATAAACAAATACATAGCAAATTCAGGCGTTTGCTCGCGTAGAGAAGCCGACGAAATGATAAATCAAGGACTTGTTGAAGTTAACGGAAATACTATTACAGAACCCGGATATAAAGTTTTGCCCGGAGATGTTGTGAAAGTAAACAACAGCAAAATTAAACAAGAAAAACCTGTTTACGTTTTAATGAACAAACCTAAAGATACGCTAACCGCAGTAACCGACGACAGAGGACGAAAAACCGTTATCGACATTATTGGAAAAGAAGTGAAAGAGCGTATTTTTCCCGTTGGACGTTTGGACAGAAACACAACAGGCGTTCTGCTTTTGACAAACGACGGCGATTTGGCAAAAAAACTTGCTCACCCGAAATATAACAAGAAAAAAATATATCATGTTTATTTAGATAAAAAAATTATTAAAGAAGACATGTATAAATTAACCGAAGGCATTGAACTTGAAGACGGTTTGATGACTTTTGATAAAATTAATTTTGTGAGCCTCGATACAAAAACAGAAGTAGGCGTTGAAATTCATTCGGGTAAAAACAGAATTGTGAGAAGAATGTTTGAAAGTTTGGATTATAAAGTTATAAAACTCGACAGAGTTTATTTTGCAGGCTTAACAAAAAAAGGTTTGGGAAGAGGATTTTGGCGATATTTAACAGAAAAAGAAATTCAAACTTTAAAATCAGGCAGTTATGAATAAACATAAATTTTATGGATTTTAAAAAATTTTCAATAAAAGTTTCGATAATAATTTTTCCGATATATTTAATTTGGATAATTTATATCGAAACTTTTCCTTTATATTACAATACATCAAATAACACACGCACATATTTCATTAGCAATTCTTTAAAAAACGCAAAGGATTTACCGAAAGCAAAAATTCTTTTTTTTGGCGATTCGAGAGTTAATGCAGGAATAGATTTTTTGAAAATTAAAAACTCATATTCTTTTGCAACCGGCGGTGCAACAACTATTGAAATGTATTATATTCTTAAAAAATATTTGCAAAACAAAAAAAAGCCGGAAACATTATTTATATCAATATCACCACGATTTTTAACCGAAACCTACGGATTTTACCAAAATTCAGTCCGCAACAATTTGATTAATTACACAGATTTTTCCGAAATTATTTCAAACCGAAAAAAAAATAAAACCGACACAATTTTAGGCGAATTTCCATACTTAAAGTTTTTTTTGTGTAAAGCCCGCTATATAGAATTCTATCAAAAAGATATTTTAATAAATAATGTTTTTGGAGGATATAAAAAAAACTCGGAGCTTATTTCTATTATGAAAAAAATGGCAGGAGCTTGTCCTCATCCCGGATTAAAAGACTCATGTTCAGAACTTAATTTCGAAACAGGATATAAAAAATTTGAGCCTTCGCCGCTTTTAGATTTATATTTGAATAAGATTTTTGAAACATGCAAAGAAAAAAATATTCACTTAATTTTTGAGTTTATGCCGGTTAACAAAAGCTCATTCTATAAATTTAATCCGAAATTTATTACAGATTACAAAAAATATATGTTTTCTTATAAACAAAAATATCCCGAATTTGGAATTTCAGATTCTGTTTATTGGTTTGACAATAAATATTTTGGAGACAAATCTCATTTAAACGAAAAAGGTAAAGAAAAGATTACCGCATATTTTAAAAATAAATTTAAGATATAAGTTTTTTATAAATTTCATAACCGGCCCAAGCATCGGTTGCTGCATATCTTTTTTGAGCTTCGGAATAATTTTCTAAATCCCAATTTGATAATCTTTCGGATTTTGATATTCTGAAACCAAGAATACTTCCCGTTAATTTTTTCAATCCGGCATCTTCAATTCCAAATTGAGTAACAAAAGATTGAAGCTCAATAAATCCGCCGGGTTTGAATGCTCTGAGTTTTTGCAAAGTTTTAATATCGTCGCGAATTGCAACACCGGATTTTATAATATTTTCATTTTCAAGAATTTCCGATAAACATTTTGGCAAACCAATTTTATTCAATCTAAAAAGAAATGCTTTATTTCCGGTTGACAGTTGAAGCAGAGAAACACTGTTTGTTTCGCCTCGTTTGAAAGATGGTTTTGTTTCTGTATCGAAACCTAAAATATCTCTTGTTGCCAAATATTTTGATACTTCGCAAGCTTGTTCCTTGTTATCGATAACGGTAATTTCGCCGTTAAATGAAACCAAAGGCAATTCGTTTAATATCTCTTTTGGAATTTTCACATAATAACCGTTTTCATTTATTATTCCGCAAGCATCATTTTCCATATAAATTTTTTGTTTTTTTTCAATTTTGCAAATTTGCAATTTTTTTAGAACACGTAAATATCTTTTTCAAAAAAACTTATTTTTTTATTTAATATTGCCGAAAATGACAAAGAAATCCTGCTCGAAACATTATCATAAAATCCGTAATCGGCATATTTGTAAGATATTTTTAATAACGATTGAGAGTTTTGTAAATAAAATCCGGCTTCCGGAATAAAAATAAATTTTCCTGATGGTTCTTCAAGTCCTTTGAATGTGGACAAAGCAAAATTTTCACTTACTCCAATAAAAATTCCTTTATTAAATTCGCCTTTTTGGTTTAAAGTAAATTTCTTTTGAACAGAAATTCCGGCTTGAAACTTAAATTCTCTATATTGATAAAAAATATTTTCTGTTTCCTGAGCAGTAACTTTTTTTCGATAAGGTCTAATCAAAAAATCAGCAGAAATATCTGCGTTAATATTGTTTAATGAATAAGTATATTTAAGTCCGGTGAAATAATCGAAAAACCCGAATTCGTCAACAATTCCGATAGAATGCGAGTTTGGAATTTTAATTTTAACTCCCGATTTCGAAAATTTTTTCAGCAAACTAACAGTTTCATCTTTTCCGTTTGAACGAGCCAAATTCATTGCATTAACATTGCTTTTTGAATCCAAAGCGCCTTTTTCTATCAACAAACTCAATGTTTCATTACTTCCGTTGTAGGCTGCAATGTCGAGAGCAGTATAATTTTGCGAATTTTTTATATTTATATCGGCTCCGTTCGTTATTAAAAACTTTGCCGGTTCGGAATAATTTTTTTGCGAAACAATCATTAAAGGAGTGAATCCCAAATTGTCGGAACAATTAATATCTGCGCCAAAATCCAAAAGAATTCTCATAATTATTGTGTCGCCGTAAAAAGCTGCAATCGTAAAAGCATTATCACCTTGATTTTTTAAATTGATATTTGCTCCAAACTTACACAAAGTCCAAGCTGTTGCAGGAAAACCGAATGCTGTTGCATACATCAAAGGCGTATTTCCGGCATCGTCGGTAATATTTATTTGTGCTCCGTTTAATGCGAGTGTCTCAACAATTTCGGGAAAATTATTTTTAACTGCAGCAAATATTGCTGTAGTTTTTGTGTCGGGAACAGCATTTACATCGGCACCGTTTTTAATAAGCAAATTTACAATATATAAATTGCCCGATTCGGCTGCAAACATAAGCGGAGTAACACCTTCGGAATTTTTCTCGTTAACATTTGCTCCGTCTTTTATGTAATTCCAAACTTGTTTTTCGTCCTTTTTAAGAATTGCATCAACAAACTCGTCATAGTTTTGAGCAAATAAATTAATATTCGACGAAACCAAAAAAACGAGAATTACGGCTAATAATTTTTTAAGGTCTTTCATAGTTCGAATTTACGAGAGTTTTTGGTGTATACCATTTTGCAAAATATTCACTTTCGGGAATTATTTTATCTAAACTTGATAAAAATCGTCCTTCTTTATCTTTTTTAACAACATAAAAATCGCCGCTTAAAACCGATTTTTTTACAATTTCATTTAATTCTGAATAAGTTCTAAATTTATTAAACATTCCAATTTTAATGCCGACTTCGTTATTTTGCAAATCCATTTTTGAACTAATAAAATCGGGCAAATATTTATCTTCAAGAATTTTCTTTTTAAAATCTATATAATTGCTTTTTTCGTAGGCACGTCCAAGTTTTCGAGCTTTTTTTGCACCAATTTCTTTAGTTAAAACTGCCATCCAAAAACCGTGACGAAAAGCATCAACTTGTCCGCCGGCATAATCGCCGTCCAAATCCGGGTCGTATTCTCTTTCCTTTGCAGCATCGCGAGCAATATTGCTAATTTGAAGAGATTTTGTAACAACAAACGGATGTGTAATAACCCATAATTTTACAGGAAAATGTAAATCCATAAACTGTTTTATTTTTGATTCTTGAGACATAGCCTGCGAATTTATCGAAAATAATATAAAAAAAGCAACAATTTGTTTGATAATAAATGTCATGTCAAATTTACAAATTTTTAATTTTATCTGAAATTATTTTTTTTTGCGAAACAGTTAACTGTTTATTCCTTGTAATTAATTGAATGCAAGTTTTCTTTTGAATTTCCATCTCATCAAATTTTCCAAAATATTTTAAACATTCAGCAAATTCATATCTCCAAAGAATATTTTCGGGAAATTCATCAATCAATAATAAAAAATACTTTTTAGATTCTTCATATTTTTTTTCGTCTCGTCTATTTATTCTTGCCAAAAAATATCGACTTTGAGTTCGCACAAAAATATTTTTCGATTTTGAAGTTACAGCCAAAATCTCCAATCCTTTAGTTCTGTTTCCCTGCGGATAAAACATTAAAATGGGATATAAAGCAGGATAATCGCTTTTTGCAAGCCAAGCATAATAAAAATATAAGCCCGAAACAAATTTATATTTATCGTTTTTTTCTGAATTTTTTAAAATGAATTCCATATATTCATCAGTTTTCAAAAAATTGATGAATGCGCTGAAATAATTTCCTTTGTTAATTTCAAATTTGAATAAAACTGCTTGGGCTGCAATTATATTAAAATATTCATTTCCGCTAAGTTTATTTTTTTTTAGAATGATATTTGTCAAATTCTTGGAAAAGAAAACAGAACTGTCTTCATTGGTTTTTGTAGATTCAATATCATTTAAAAAAGAAAAGTAATAAGCTTTAGCAAGCATAACAGACTGAAAATCTGCTTTATTATCCAATCCGTTTAATTTCTTGTAAGCCGAATTTAGATTAAAAGAATATAAATCGTTAAAAAAAGATTCTTCCGAGAAACTATTTTGTGAATAACATTCAAAAACGGAAATTGAGAAAAATAGAATAACTAAAAATAAATATTTATAAATAATATTGATAAATATCATAAATTTAGTATAAAATAACGGAAAAAATCTTTTATTAAACATATCGGAAATTATTTTTAAAAGTACTATATTTGTTGAACCCAAAAAAAATATTTAACTAAATTAGGAGGAAAACAAAATGGGAAATAAAAAAAATGTAATTATTATTGGTGCTGCAGGCAGAGACTTTCACAACTTTAATACTTACTACAGAAACAATGAAGATTATAATGTAGTTGCATTCACAGCAGCTCAAATTCCGGATATCGACGGAAGGAAATACCCTGCTTCACTTGCAGGAAAATTATATCCTTCGGGAATACCGATTTTTGCTGAAGAAGAATTGCCAAGATTAATAAAAGATTTAAAAGTTGATATTTGTATTTTCTCATACAGCGACGTAAAATACACAAAAGTTAT
Organism: Draconibacterium orientale; assembly: GCA_022729995.1. Taxonomy (GTDB): domain Bacteria; phylum Bacteroidota; class Bacteroidia; order Bacteroidales; family JAADGE01; genus DZBS01. The sequence continues at coordinate 22,011 of DZBS01000023.1, forward strand.
GGCAATGAGCGCCCTTGTTAACGCATGCGGAGCAAATTTCGGATTATTGGGTCCGGATGCCACAATGATAAAAAGCACAAAACCCGTTATTGCTGTTGTTGCTACAAGAACAGGTTGCGGAAAAAGTCAAACTTCAAGAAAAGTTATTGAATATTTCATGGAAAAAGGACTTAAAGTTGTTGCAGTTCGTCATCCTATGCCTTACGGCGATTTAGAAGCTCAAAAAGTTCAAAGATTTGCTGTTGTTGAAGATTTGAAAAAACATAAATGCACTGTTGAAGAAATGGAAGAATATGAACCACACGTTGTTAGAGGAAACGTAATTTACGCCGGCGTTGATTATGAAGCAATTTTACGCGATGCTGAAAAAGATCCGGACGGTTGTGATGTTATTCTTTGGGACGGCGGAAATAATGACTTTTCATTCTACAAACCCGACCTTACAATTACAGTTGCCGACCCACACCGACCCGGAAATGAACTTTCATATTATCCCGGAGAAGTAAATTTGCGTTTGGCCGATGCTATTGTAATCAACAAAATGGATTCTGCTTCACCCGAAGGAATTCAAACTGTGAGAGAAAGCATTCAAAAAGTAAATCCAAAAGCTTTAGTTATTGACGGCGCTTCACCAATTAGAGTTGACAATCCGGAAATTATTAAAGGAAAAAGAGTTTTGGTTGTTGAAGACGGACCAACATTAACACACGGTGAAATGAAACTTGGAGCGGGAACAATTGCTGCTCAAAAATTTGGTGCAGCAGAACTTGTTGATCCAAGACCATTTGTTGTAGGAAAATTAAAAGAAACTTTCGCAATTTATCCAAATATCGGAACTCTTTTACCTGCAATGGGATATAGCGCCGAGCAATTAAAAGATCTTGAAACAACAATAAATAATTCAGATTGCGATTCGGTAATTATTGGAACTCCAATCGATTTAAACAGAATAATAAACATCAAAAAACCAAACACAAGAGTTTATTATGATTTGCAAGAAATAGGTTTCCCAAATTTAGACGGTATTTTAACCGATTTCGTTAAAAAACACAATTTGAAATAATTTGAATTAAATATTTATGAAAAGAGACGCCGTAATTTGCGTCTCTTTTTTTTCTTTATACAGTTGGTGTTGTTCCCAAAATTGCTTCTATTCTGTCAAGTTTAAGTTCAATTGTAACGGCAACTTGTCCGTGATCGCTTTTCCAATTTTTAGGTTTTTCGGAACTAATTGTTTCATCATATAAATGGTCGTTTAATAAAGAAACATAACCAATTCTGCCAACATGTTTCGGGTTTTCGGAAACTAATTCCTGACTGACCATAATATGGTCTAAACTGTCGTAATGTCCGTTGTGAATATGCGTGTAATAAAAATCGTGATAACTTCTTCGAGCCTGTAAATCTTTAGTGTGATAAAGCAGAGCGTCCCAAATATTTTCTTTTACTTGTTGCGGTAATTTTCTAAAAGGCGATTCTCCGGAAATCATGTTTGTAGTAACCGATTGCCCGCCGTCGTTAACATCTCCCATAACAATAACAGGTCTTTCACTTTTTACAAGAGTTTCTGCTAAAACAGACCTAAAAGCTACAGCTTCGGAAGCACGAATAATTAACGAACGAGCTTGTCCTTTAGCAAGATGAACAGGATTGTCTCTTTCTTCACCGTTTATTAATATTGGCCTTTTAGATTTTAAATGAACAACGTAGAAAGAAATAATAAAATCTTGATGAACTTTAATGTCGGCTCTTAAAATTGGACGAGAAAACTTTGTGTAAGGCAAAATTGTTTTTTCTGAAGAATTTTCATTTTCCACGTCAATAATAGATTCGGAAGGAAAAACATCATAAACAAATTGTTGAGCAATAGGAAAACGCGATAAAATTGCTAATCGCGGTAAATCTCCGGTTTGATTTGCAATAATAATTTGAGCATCTTTATAAATTCCGCTTCTTTCTGCAGCTTCTCTCAAAGCTTCAATTTGAAAAACTTCTTGAAAACCAACAACATCGGCATTCATATTTATGAGTTGATTCGCAATCCAATCTAATTTTTTATCATAATCTTCTTTTGAATATTTGTTTTTACCATAATAAGTTACTTCGGGCAAAATAAGGTTTAAAGCATTAAAAGTTGCAGCTTTAATAGTTTTTGTTTTCATATTCGCAGTTATTAGATAAAAAATTAATGTATGAGAGCAATTTATATGCCGAATAAATTTCAATTTACAAAAAAAGCGTCAACATAAAATTTACATTGAAGCTTTTTTTATTTCTATAAAACTAATTTTTAATAACTTTCAAACGGATCCCAAACTTTTTCTCGATATTCTTCACGATTAAATCTTTTGCAATCGTCGGCAGTTTTAATATTTTCGGTTGTGTATGAAACTTCTTTCATAAAATCGAGTGAACGTCCGGCGCTTTCGCCAATATTAACAAAAACAGTTTCGCCATCTTTTATATAAGCTCGTTTTAGAGATTCAAAAAGTCCGGCTAATCCGGCAGCCGATGCAGGACCAATTTTTATTACTCTTTCAAAAGCTACCAATCTGGCAATATGAACAGCAAGTTCTTCATTAATTTCAAAAATTTCGCCTCCGGTTTTTCTAACTAAAGGAGCCATAAGCGGATACATTGCAGGATTTCCGGTTGCTATTGTTGGAATTAATGTAACAGGATTTTCATATATAGGATATTCTTTTTCAAAACCTTCTGGGAAATTTGCTGCTTTAGCTTTTTCCCAAGCGTGGGCTTGAGGAGCGCATAAATGCCCTTGTGCAAGTAAAAATCTCGGCATTTTATTAAGTAAACCTGTTCCTTCAAAATCTTTAAAAGCTTTTTCGACTGCAAAAGGTCCGGTTCCTCCGCTAAGTGCTTGAATATAAACATCAGGAATTTTACCTATTTCTCTCAACATTTCAAATACTTGAACTTTTTTGGCTTCAAGACGCAACGGGTCGAGATTTCCGCCTGTAATAAGAATTCCGTATTTTTTGGCATAATCTGCGGCAACTTTTTTTGCGTAAGCATAATCGCCTTTAACTCTAAAAAGTTTTTGTCCGTAGGCACCAATGTGTGCTTCGCTGTCGGGTAAAGAATCTTCGGGAACAAAAACGGAACAAGAAACACCGGCTTTTGCCATGTAATGTGCAAATGCGGTTGCAGTATTTCCGGTGCTCACAACTACATATTCTTTAATTCCTTCTTCTTTCAAAACGCTTGCTGCTAAAGCTCCGCCTTTGTCTTTGAAAGTTCCGGTTGCAAAACTTTTATCGTTTCTGTTGATATAAATTTCAAGATTCAAATTATACTTTCTCTTGGCAAAATCTTCAAGAAATTTCCATCTTTCAATAGGAACAATTCCTTCGCCGTCGGTTACAATATTTTCTTTATTATTTAAGGGTAAAAAATCAAAATAATGAAACATGCTTTCGGGTTTTTGACCTTTTGCAATAAGTTCGTGAATTTTAGATTTGTCGGTGTTATATATTGTATCAATTTTATTTTCACCACAATTAGGACATTTTTGGTTTGACTGAAACCAATCTTTGAAATTTTCGATTTTATGTCCGCATTTTCGACATACGAAGTAGAATTTGTTCATTTTAAAGTTATTAATTTTATATCAAAATTTTATTTCATTTATATTTCTCACAGCAACAAAATCGGGATTTAATATATTTTTCTTATTATAAATAATTTCTTTTTTAGCGTGTGCATCAAAAATATTTCCGCCTGAAGCTTTTAAAATTGCGTGTCCGGCAGCTGTATCCCATTCAGATGTTGGCCCGAAACGCGGGTAAATATCCGCTTTTCCTTCGGCCAAAATACAAATTTTAAGTGAACTTCCTTTTTCTAATATCTCCAAATTTGAATATTTAGAGGAAATAAATTTTATAAATTCGTCATTTTTAAACGAATTGTGTGATTTACTTTTCAAAACAACAAAACTATTTCTGTTTTCAAATATCGGTAATTTTATAGACTTTTCTATTAAATCATTTATATTATAATATTGGTTTTCTTTTGAAAAAATATTAACTGTTTTAAATGCTCCTATTTTGTCATTAGCAAAATAAAGTTCTTTAGAAACAGGAGAATAAATTATGCCTGCGATAGAAATTCCGTTTTCGATAAGTGCAATGTTTATGGTAAATTCGCCGTTTCGTTTAATAAATTCTTTTGTTCCGTCGAGAGGGTCGACAAGCCAAAAAGTTTCATTTTTTTGTCTTTTTTTGAATGATAAAATTTCACTTTCTTCGCTAACAACAGGAATTTCTGTTTTTTTAAGAATTTCAATAATTTTATTATTTGAATTGATATCTGCTTCGGTAATCGGCGAGTTATCTTTTTTCAATTTAATTTCAAAATCTTGGGAATTATAGATTTTAAGGATTTCATTTCCGGCTTGCAATGCGGCATTTACAGCAATTTCAATATTTATCATTGTTTTAAAAATATATCAAACTTAAAATTATTATTGAAACAATCATGTACATAACCGTCAGCGGAGTTCCTACTCTGAGAAAATCTTTGAATTTGTATCCGCCGGGACCGTAAACCATAAGATTTGTTTGATATCCGATTGGAGTCATAAAATTGGCAGCTGCAGCAAATGCAACAACTAAAATAAAAGGCATAGGATCGGTGTTTAATTCCAAAGCCAGATTAAGAGAAACAGGGAAAATTACAGCAACGGCAGCTTTATTTGTAATAAAAGCAGCAAGAATTGTTGTAATGAAATAAATTCCCGCTAAAACGCCGACTTTTCCTAAAGGTCTGAAAACAGTAATTATTCCTTCGGCAAACATTGATGCTACGCCGGATTTCATCATTGCAATTCCGAGAGCCAATGAAAGTGCGATAATAAGTGCAAGTTCATAGTCTATACTGTTAACCAAATCTTTCGGTCGAGTAATTTTTAATAAAACTAAAGTTGTTATAAGGAAAAGTAATCCGGTAAAAAGTTTTATAATTCCGAATGCTGAAAACACAATTACTGCGAGTGAACCTGCAACAAGATATGTAGTTCGTGCAACTCCAAGCCGTCGAATTTCTCGGATTTTTGAAATTAGATAAAAATCGTTTGTATTCTTAATTCTTTCTTCAAAATAACTTCCCGTCAGAAGTAAAAGTGCATCGCCCGGTTTTATTTCAATATCGCTAATTTGTCCGGAAAAAGTTTCTCCGTTTCGATGAACAGCAATTACGGTAGCGTCGTATTTAGCTCTGAAATTTACAGATTTTAATGTTCTGTTTATTAACATTGAGTTGTGGGAAATTACAATCTCAAGAACGTCTGTATTTTTCTTTCTGGCAAACATTCCGACAGATGGAATTATCATTCCGTTCTTAGAATCCAAAAAATTTGCAATAGAATCGGTATTTCCGAGAAATAAAAGAATATCTTCTTCCATAAAAATTGTATCGTCGGGAACAGCAGTAATTCGGATATCATCACGTAAAATTTCAAAAAGATATAAACCTGTTTCTTTATTAATACCTGACTCGGAAATTGTTTTTCCTATTAAATTACTTCCTTTTTTAATACGTGCTTCAACAATATATTTTCTGTTAATTTCATTAATTTGTTTTGTAACTCCTTGTTTTTCGGGAATCATTTTTTGTCCGATAAAAATTATATATATTGAACCAATAATAATCATAGGAATTCCAACTGCCGAGAAATCAAAAATTCCTAAAGAAGGTAAATTTGGAATTATTTTGCCGTCGGTTACCAATCCGTTAACTACAAGATTTGTTGATGTTCCGATTAAAGTTGCGCAACCGCCTAAAATTGTTGCGAACGATAAAGGCATCATAAGTTTTGAAACTGCAACTTTATTTCTGGTAGACCAATTATGAACATAAGGCATCAAAATGGCAACCAAAGGAGTATTATTTAAAAATGCCGAAAGAGGAGCTACAACAAACATCATTCTTGTTGTGAAACCTCTTTCGGATTTTGCACTTTGAAAAATTTTATCGAAAAAAATATCAAGAACAGATGTTTTTCTGAATATTTCACCCAAAAGTAAAAGCAATAAAATAACGGCAACTTGCTCATTTGCAAATCCGCCTAAAATTTCCGCAGGACTAAGAACTTGAGTAACTCCCAAAACAATAGCTGCAATAATAAATGTCATGGCAGGTCCGACAATTTCTTTGTATAATGACACAACAAGAAATATCAGGACCATTATTACAACTATTACATCGAAAGTTATCAAAGCATTTAAAAATTAATTAATAAAAAGAAACAGAAAATGATTAAATTATCATTCCGGCTCCAACTGTTTCGTTTGTTCCTTCGTCAATAAGAATAAAGCTTCCGGTGTATCTGTTTAATCTGTATGAATCGTAAAATATCGGTTTTGTTGTTCTTATTTCAACTCTTGCAATATCATTCATTTTAACGGTTTTATCATCATAATTTCGTTCAAGAGAATTAATATCCATTTTGAAAGATACATCTTTTATCATACATCTTAGGTCTGATGATGTATGTTTAAAAGAATATTTTCCGTTTATTGCAAGCGGTCTTTCATTAAACCAACTAATCATGGCTTTTATATCTTGCCCGTTTTCAGGAACATTATTAGATTTTACAATCATATTTCCACGGCTGATATCAATATTATCTTCAAGAGTCATTGTAACAGATTGCGGAGCAAAAGCTTCTTTTAAAGTTCCGTTTAAAGTATCAATTGATTTAATTTTAGACTCCAAACCTGATGGAAGTGCAGTAACTTTATCGCCGACTTTAAAAATTCCTCCGTCGATTCTTCCTGCATAACCTCTGTAATCGTGATATTCGTCAGTCATAGGTCTGATAACATATTGAACAGGAAAACGTGCATCAACATAATTTTGATCACCGGCAATATAAATATTTTCGAGAATGTGCATTAATGTTGAACCTTTGTACCAATCCATATTTTTTGAACGGTCAACAACATTGTCGCCTTTCAAAGCGCTAATTGGAACAAATCTTATGTCTTTTACATCTAATTTTGGAGCAAACTCCATAAAATGATTTCTAATTTCGTGATATTTTTCTTCATCATAATCAACCAAATCCATTTTATTTACACAAACTACAATGTGCGGAATTTGTAATAATGAAGCAATATATGCATGACGAAGAGTTTGTTCTACAACACCGTTTCTTGCATCAATAAGAACAATTGCAAGATTTGCGGTTGAAGCTCCCGTAACCATATTTCTTGTATATTGAATATGACCCGGAGTATCGGCAATAATAAATTTTCTTTTTGGAGTTGCAAAATATCTGTATGCAACATCAATTGTAATTCCTTGTTCACGTTCGGCTCTTAAACCGTCGGTAAGCAAAGCTAAATTAACGTGCTCTTCACCTTTCTTTTTGCTCGAAAGTTCTATAGCTTCCATTTGATCTTCAAAAATAGATTTACTGTCGTAGAGTAATCGACCGATTAGTGTGCTTTTTCCGTCGTCGACGCTTCCTGCCGTTGTAAAGCGAAGAAGTTGCATATCTAAATATCCTTTTGTTGTATTTGCCATTTTATTTTTTGTTTCTTTTAATTCTTTTGTTTCATTGATGCTATTGATACTGTTTATTCTGTTGATAAAAAATCTATAGTCGTATACATTTTTTCTCAAATCTCAAATCTCATATCTCACATCTATCTAAAAATATCCTTCTTTTTTTCTGTCTTCCATTGCAGCTTCCGAGCGTTTATCGTCGGATCTTCCGCCTCTTTCTGTAACACGAGTTGCAGCAATTTCTTCAACAATTTCTTCCAAACTGTCGGCTTTTGAAACTGTAACGCCTGTGCAAGTAATATCGCCGATTGTTCTGCAACGAACATCCATTTCAATAAGTTCTTCGGAATCTTTTAGTTTCATAAAAGGTGCAAAAGCTAACCACATTCCGTCTCTTTGGAAAACTTTTCTTTTGTGAGTGAAATATAAATTCGGAATTTCAATATTTTCCATCAAAATATATTGCCAAACATCCATTTCAGTCCAATTACTGATTGGAAAAACTCTAAAATGTTCGCCGGGACGTTTTTTACCGTTAAATAAATTCCAAAGTTCAGGACGTTGATTTTTTGGATCCCATTGTCCGAATTCATCTCTGTGAGAGAAAAATCTTTCTTTGGCTCTGGCTTTTTCTTCGTCTCTTCTTCCGCCGCCCATTGCACAATCAACTTTTAGTTCTTCAATAGCATCGAGCAAAGTAACGGTTTGCAAAACATTTCTGCTTGCTCCCACTCCTATTTCTTCAACTGCACGACCTTTGTCTATAGAATCTTGAACGTATTTCACAATCATTCTTACACCGTGTTTTTCGGCTAAGTTATCTCTAAATTGAATTGTTTCTTCAAAATTATGTCCTGTGTCGATATGTAAAAGTGCGAAAGGAACTTTTGCGGGAAAAAATGCTTTTCTTGCAAGGTGAAACATTACTATTGAATCTTTTCCTCCGGAGAAAAGCATAACAGGATTTTCAAATTGTGCTGCTACTTCTCTTAAAACAAATATAGATTCTGATTCTAATTCCCTTAAATGATTAATATTAGTCATGTTATTAAATTATTTTTTCTGATATTTTTTTTAAATTGATATAAATTTCAGAATATTTTAAATTATATTTTTTTTGTTTCAATTATAAAATTTGGATTGTGAGTTTCGTGCAAACCGCATTCTTTTTTGGATTGATCTTCCCACCACCAACGTCCGGCACGAATATCTTCTCCGGCTTTTATTGCTCTTGTGCAAGGTGCGCAACCGATACTTATAAATCCTTTATCGTGAAGCAAATTGTATGGAACATCATTTTCCGACAAATAATTTAAAGTTTGTTCAAGATTCCAATCTTTTAACGGATTGAATTTAATTGTGTTGAAACCTTCATCAAATTCAAAAAATTGTAATTCTGCTCTTGCTTTTGATTGTTCGGAGCGAAGTCCGGTTATCCATAAATCAACATTTTCCAATGCACGAGTTAATGGATAAACTTTTCGGATATTACAACATTCTTTTCGGTTATCGACAGAATCGTAAAAGCTGAAAGGTCCTTTATTTACAAGCATTTCCTCAACTTGAGTTTTGTCGGGAAAATATGCTTTTATTTTAGTATTATATTTTTTATTTGTAAGATTCCACAAGTTATAAGTTTCTTCAAAAAAGCGACCTGTATCAAGTGTAAATATTTTTATATTGATATTATTTTTAAGAATAATGTCGGTAATTACCTGATCTTCTTGTCCAAAACTTGTAGAAAAAGCAATTTTTCCTTCAAATTCTTTAGAAAGAAATTTTAGTTTTTCAACAATATCTTTTCCTTCGGTGGATATTTTTAAATGTTCTATTTTGGTGTTCAACATATTTTTTCAAATTAAATTTATTTCTGAAAATAGAATTTTTAATCTTTAATTCTACCCCAAGCAAGAGTTCTAAGCATCATTTTAGGAAGTGCTTTTTGTCTGTTGCGTTTTGTTAAATCTAAATACCAACCAATTTTTTTAAGAATTGGAATTTTATGAGTTTCAACAAGTTCGATTAAAGTTCCGTCGGGGTCTTCGATATATGCAAAATGACCGGCTGCGTCGCCCATTCCAAAAATTTCTTCTTTTGTTTCATACGATTTCGGATTGCTGTCAACCGTGAAACTGTTTCCGTGCGAATCGCATAATTTTTTCATTTCAAACATGCTTGTAATATCGTAGCAAATTTGAATAAATCCGGGATCGCCCCAAAATCTGTCTTTATAAATTTTATTTACTTCTCTGTCGTAAACTTTAATAAGTTCAATTTGGCTGTCGCCTAAAAGTTCACTAAACGGACCGACTCTTTTTTGACTGTGCGAAAGTAAAACTCTGGTAAATTTATGATTTCCTGCGGGTAGTCCGGCAAAATCTTCAAAAACGCCTTCTTCTTGATACACAACAGTGTCGTAACCAAGAATTTTACCGTAAAAATCTTTTGATTTTTCAATATCGGTAACACCTACAATTGCACCCCAAATTCCTCCGGTATTTAATTTTACGTTAATAAAATCTTTAGAATTATCTTGAACAACTTGAAGAATATTTCCATAAGGATCTTTCACGAAAAAATGTTGATTTCCGATTGGGTCTTTAACAATTTCGGAAAGTAAATTAAGTTTTTTTTCTTTAAAATCTGTAAAAGTTTTTTCAATTTCGCGAGTTCTAATTTTAGAAACAAAAACGCCCAAATCGCCTGCCAATACATCAAACTTTGCATATTCCGGAGTTCTGGTAAGATATTGCCAAACTTCTATTCCGCCTCCGCCTTGAATGTTGTAAGCTAAAATTGCGTGTCGTTGTTGAGGAACACCGCCTGTGTAGGGCAACATTAATTCGGCTGTTCCGGGAGCATTTGCAATTAAAACATCAAAACCAAAGTTTTTTCTGTACCATTCCCATGCTTCATTTATATTGGTAACACCAATTCCTATTTGTTGAATCCCGCTGATTATTTGCATTAATAATAAAAATTAAAGATTAAACCGCAAAAATAATAATTTACACTACATTAAAAAAATTAAGAATATTTGAAAAAGAATATTTTTGATGATATATTTATAAACACAGATATTTTTTTTGAAAAAAGAATATTAAATATATAGAATTTATATATTTGTCAAATTTTTATTTCAGAAAAGAAATTGTTATAAATAATATAATCAAAATGGACATTTTTAAAAAATTAGACACAAGTAAAACCGATTTGGGCAAATTCAGAAAAGCCGTACACGGTTACATGACTTTTCCGAAATTAGAAGGCGAAATAGCTCCGGAAATGTATTTTAACGGAAAAAAAGTTTTAACGTGGAGCTTAAACAACTATTTGAATTTAGCTAATAATCCGGAAGTTAGAAAAGCTGATGCCGATGCAGCTCTTGAATTCGGAATGGCATACCCTATGGGAGCCAGAATGATGTCGGGGCAAACTAAATATCACGAAGAACTCGAACAAAAACTTGCAGATTTCGTTCAAAAAGAAAGCGGATTTCTTTTAAACTACGGTTATCAAGGAATGGTTTCAATTATTGATGCACTTGTTGACAGAAAAGACGTAATTGTTTACGATTCAGATTCGCACGCTTGCATTTTGGACGGTTCAAGACTTCACATGGGAAAACGATTTGTATTTCAACATAACGATATGCAAAGCCTTGACAAACAATTGGCTCACGCAACAAAATATATCGAAACATCAGGCGGAGGAATTCTTGTAATTACCGAAGGAGTTTTTGGAATGGAAGGCGATTTGGGCAATTTAAAAGCTATTACAGATTTTAAAGATAAATACGAGTTCCGATTATTAGTTGACGATGCTCACGGTTTTGGAACTATGGGAGCAAATGGACGCGGAACCGGCGAACATTACGGTGTTCAAGAAAAAGTTGACGTTTATTTTGGAACATTTGCAAAAGCAATGGCCGGAATTGGCGGATTTGTGGCTTCAAAAACAGAAATAATTCATTATTTACAATACAATTTACGTTCGCAAATTTTTGCAAAAGCATTACCAATGCCAATGGTAAAAGGTGCATTAAAAAGATTGGAACTTTTAGAATCTAAAACCGAATTAAGAGAACAATTATGGTCGGTTGTGAGAGCACTTCAAAAAGGCCTTAAAGAAAAAGGTTTTAATATCGGTGTAACAGAATCGCCTGTAACTCCTGTGTTTTTTGACGGAGATGCAACATTAGTAATTGCAATTACAAAAGATTTGAGAGAAAACTACGGAATTTTCTGTTCGGCTGTTGTTTATCCGGTTATTCCGAAAGGAAAAATTATGTTGAGATTAATTCCTACAGCCGGTCATACACTTGAACATGTTGAAAGAACAATTGCCGCTTTCTCTGTAGTTGCCGAAAAATTAAAAAACAACGCTTACGCTGCGGTTTAAATAATTTTTTGTATTGATATAAAAAAGACTGTTCTAAGATTTAGAGCAGTCTTTTTTGTTTTAAATAGAAACACCAATTCGTCAAAAATAATACATGATGAAATTTTTCAATCTATATTTTTCATAATTTTGATTAAAATTAAACCAAACTTAAATATTATGAAGACAAAAATTATTATTACACTATCGTTGATTTTATTATCAAATTACCTAATTGCACAAACTTGCGAAGCATATATTCCTACAAAAACAGGAGTTGTTCAAACGTATGTTTCAAAAGATAAAAAAGATAAAATTACGGGCTATTATTCACAGGAAATACTTTCGGCAGAAAATAAAGACGGAAAATTTGTTTATACAATTTCACAATCTAATTTTAATGCAAAAAAAGAACTTTTATCACAAGACACATTGGAGTTTTTCTGCAAAGACAATGTATTTTATATTGACATGAATTCTTATTTGAACAAAGAACAAATGGCTGCTTACGACGAATCGCAAATTACATTTTCGTTTGAAAATATTGATTATCCGGCAAGCTTAAAACCGGGAACAACATTAAAAGACGGTTACATTCAAGCCGATATTTTTGCCGGAATTACAATTACATTTAGAACCGATATTACTAACAGAAAAATTGTTGCAGTTGAAGATATTACAACAGAAGCAGGCAAATTTAACGCAGTAAAAATGACTCAAGACGTAGCAGGCAAATACGGTTTCGTGAAAATGAATATGAGCTCTGTTTCATGGATGAAATTAAATGTTGGAACTATCAGATCTGAAACCTACGACAAAAACGGAAATTTAATTTCTACAACTGAACTTATTAGCATTAAATAATAATTATAAATTATAGATTATGAATTATGAATTATGGATGTTGAATTATGAATTTTGAATATACTGAATAACAGAATTAACTGAATAATT
>DZBS01000118.1 GCA_022729995.1 Draconibacterium orientale
GATTGTAAAGCCAAGTAATTTGTACCAAAATTTTTCATGTTTTCCATTTCGGTGTCGTATTGTGCAAAATGTCGTTCTTCGTCGGCAACAAGTTCCTCAAAAAGTTTTTTGGAAATTGCATCGGCATTTTGTGAACATTCATTTGCCCAAACATTATAATCGTGAGCACTTGACTCTTCCATTTCGGTTGCCATAACAAGCATTTTTTCAACATCATGTATTTTTACGACATCTTGAGCTGCTTTAAGTTCAACTTCACCTTTCAAAAAGAGAATTCTGTCGGCAATTCTTTCAATATGAAGCATTTCTTCAATTGCAGTTCTTTTAAAAAGAATCGATAAAAGGTCGTAGCCCAAATCGTCGCATCTGAAATGAAAATACATGTATTGATGAACTGCTGCAAGTTCATCTGCCACTGCTTTGTTTAAAAGCTCTATACTTTTTTGTTTCATTATATATTTTTTAATTGTTTTTAAATTCAAAACATAAAGATATAATAAAAACAATTAATCATTATGATAAAAAATAATTATTCTATTAATAATTTATAAATAAAAATTTCTTTCCCAACAATTATTTTAGCAAAATAAATACCTTTTCCAAAATCGGAAAAATTCATTTGAACATTATTTTTTAAATCAATATTATTAATTTTTTTCATTTCTCTTCCTGAAATATCCGAGATTATTATATTCCCAAAATATGAATCAAAGTTTTTAAAATCGAAATTAAAAATTCCTTTTGAAGGATTTGGAAAAATATTTATGACTTTATCTGAAATTTCCTTAATTGCTGAAGCAGCCTCAACAGTTACTATAATTGTATCGGAATTTTCGCAATTATAAATATCTTTTACCAAAACAGAATATTCATAAATCCCAATTCCAACAAGGTTTCCATCGACATAAAGATTACTTTCTGTTGTAAAATCATTCCATAAATATGATACAAAACCAACTCCTGCATCAAGTGTAACAAACTGATTATCAAAAATAACAATATCATTACCCAAATTAATATTCGGTAAATTATGAATTTTAATTTCAAAGTTTTTATTAAGTTCCAATTCACACGAATTAATTGTGTTTTGAGCTATTACTTTATATGTTTTGGTTGAAGAAATTTCGGGAGTTGTAAAAATAATTTCACCGGAATTTCCTGATAAAGGTCCGTCGATTGTTGAATTATCATAAGAATCTGTCAACTTATAATTCACAAAATTTTGAGTATTTTTTAGAGTGATATTTGGTTGTCCGAATAAACAAAAATCTTCAATATCTGCATTTCCTTCAAATTTAATATTATCTTCCGATAAATATTTTATTTCTGTTGGGTTTAATTCCCTATCAAAAATTCTTATTTCGTCTATTTGACCTTTAAAATGAAGATTTGTGGGTGGATTTAAAAATCCTGATGCTACATTTTCATAAGCAATTTTCCACCAACCTGTAATATTTAATCCGGAAGTAACACTTGCATTTTCTGCTTCCAAAAGTCCGTCAATATTCAATTTCATACCGGAATCCGATAAAGAAACTACAACTGAATGCCAATTATTGTCGTTATAAGAATTTATTGAAGAAATTGTTTTAGGCGTTCCGTCATTTACACCGAAATTTAATTTTCCGTTGTCGCTCATATAAACAATTCGGTCGGAATTTGTGCTCGGAGAATATTTATTATCGCCAAATCCTATTAAAACACTACCGTTTTCGGCATCGGATTTAAACCAAAAAGCTAAAGAAAAAACGTTTGGGGAGACATAAGAATTTTCGGTGTATGCATAATCGTAAATACCGCTGAAATATGCAGAACCGTTCCAAACTCCGAATCTGTCTTCGGGAAAAGAGTTTAAACCGTAATAAATTTTATTTCCGTTTCCGGATAAATCTAAATTATCGTTATAATCACAAGAAAACATTGATATTAAACCGCTTTCGCCAACTTTTGCTTTTTCGCCAAAATCGGCAGAAACTGAATTAACAATTATTTGTTTTGAATTTGTTTCTTTTGAGCAACTGATATTTGTAATTTTTGCTTTATAAATCCCTGATTCATCTACATTTAAAGTTAATGAATTTTCACCTTCTATAATTTTATCATTCTTAATCCATTGAATTTGATATCCGTTATCCGGTGAAATATTTAAATTAACATTTCCTCCTTCACAAAAAACCGTATCGGACAATGCCGTAACAATAGAATTATCGGGCAAAGGGCTAAAACGAACATTTAAAACTTCAGAAAAAACAGAACAATTATTTTCGGTAATTTTCACTTTATATTCTCCTGCTTCTGTAGCCCAATAGTTTGAATATGTTTGCCCGGCAATTGCAACATTATTTTTATACCATTGAACATTAGAAAAATCATAAAAAGTGTAAAGGCTCGAACCGCCATCTTTATCGCACAAATCGGTATTATTCCACGAAGAAATAAATGCTTGCGGACAAATATCGGGTAAAGTTACTCTGAGATAATACTCGCCGGAAGCTTCATTTTCACCGTCGACAACAAAATAATATGTTACACCTGCAAAAACACGAAACAATTCAGTTGTAATTGTATCCTCAGGATTCCAAACAGATATTGAAGAATTCATCGAATTTTCGTTACACGAACTTAACGGAAAAACCAATAATCTTCCGGGTATTTTTTCGGAAAATTCTATAATAGCAACTCCGTTATTTGCAGGCGTTACAGAATAAATAATTTCTTTTCCGGTTGCTTCCCAATATGAATAATCGTCGATATTTGAAACTCCGTTTATTTCTGTATTATTTTTATACCAAACTCCTGATGTTAAAGAAATTGCAGACGAGCAATCCATAATTCCCGGATTTGGAACAGTAAATTGAGCAAACGCAAGATTTCCGGTTTCGTCACTTTCAACAATTTGGTTGTCGGCATCTGCAACAAAGAATATAAACCTTGTTCCGGAAACTGCTGAAATAGGAATTGTAATGTTTTTTGAAACAGAAATTTCTTCCGAAATATTTAATGCTGAAATATCAATATTATCGACCAAAATATCAGAAATATCAAATATATTATTATCGGAAAAATAAATTTTTAATTTACTTGAACCGGCAGAAGCATTACCGATATTCTTAATTTTCAAACTGATATTCCCCACATTGTTTGCATCAATAATATTTGGTGAAACAGTTTGATTTGTAACAATTAAATCGGCATCTGATGTAGGACAAGCAACATTTAAAGTATATGAACCGTCGTAAGCATATTTGCCGTCAACAACAATATAATATGTTCCGGGAACAGTATTTTCGGCATAAGCAGAAGTGTCGCCGTAAGCAATCAAACTATCTTGATTTGCATTTTTTAGAATGAAAACATCTAAATCATTTCCGTTTAAATTACTGATATTTGCGCTTATTCTTCCGGGATAAAAAGTTGTAATTTGGTGAACAATTTCTTTTCCGGTTGATTGATAATAGCAATTTCCGTATTTGTTTGCTGTATTTTTTGAAGTTTCTGTATTTCCGGAATAAGAAACATTTGAAGTTAGAATTACCGGAGACGAAAAATCTAATCCGAAATAATCGTCGCGAGGAATAACACCCACAATTGTTGCTTGCGAATCATTGTAAGAAGCACTTCCGGGCGTTAAATCGTTCAAATAAAAATAACCGTTATATGAACCTCCCCAACCCCAATTAAGGTGAAAATAATCAGTTCCTTGATATCCGTCGATATTAAAAGCGTGTCCGCCCGACCCGAAACCTTGATAAACCAAAGGTCTGCTTTCGTCGAGTTCGGCTCTAAGCATTTTAGCCCAATTCTCGTCGGTGTAGCTGCTTTTATAAGTAAAAAGAATGTTTTTAGAATATTTGAAATATTTGATTAAAGAATAAGCAACATTTGAAGTATAAGCTCCTGAACCGGAAGGAGAATAGTTCATATTTACAGAAACTCCGCAATGATACATTAACTCGGCAACTTCGGCGTTTCCGGAAGTATTTGACATTGTTGACCAATCGTAAACAGAATTTTCAAAATCGGCTTGTTGCAGTCCGTAAACGTAATGTGTGTATGAATACGAACCTTCGCCCGAAGCCGGAAATGCGTGATATTTCATAACTTGAGCCATTGCTGTTGCAACGCAACCGGCCCAAACTCTTCCGCACGGTCCGGCTGCATCAACCGGACAAAGTGCATTGTAACCGCAACCTTGATTCCAAGTGCAAGGAAGTAAAACAGCAACATCTTTGGAATCGTTTTTTATATTTATGTTTGAAATATCGGAATAATATTCCCAAAGCGGATGAACGGTTTTTGTTTTTTGTTGTGATAAAATTTCGAGCTGTTGTTGGTAATTTTTCATCCAAGCTTCAAAATTTGGAGGTAAATTATTTGTTTGGTCGAAATCATTTTCCAAAGAATATCCTAAAACAGGAATTGAAGCATAATTTGCCGAAACGAGAATAAATCCTTTTTTGTTTTTAATTTTATAAATTCTGTATAAAATATTTTTATTAACCGATTTAGTGTCAAAAAGGTATAAATCAATATCTTTATAATTAACTTTTTTTGAGATATTAATTTTTTCGAAATAGAAATTTCTGGCAAGGTTAACGGAACTTTTCTCGGTTACTTGAGCTTTCAATAAAAAAAAATTAAAAAGCAAGATTGTCAATAATATAAGATTCTTCATACAATTTGGTTTTTCAAAATTAATTTAGCTACTAAATTTGAAAGACTGTGTGAACAAAAGAACGGTTGCTTTAATTTTGGATATTGAGAGAAAAAACGAGTTTAAAGAATAACAATATTTATAAAGTTTTCTTTAAACTCTTATTATTTTGATATTTAGAAAAAAATTAAATTATCGGCAGTAAAATTTTAACATTTGTTCCTTTTGACAATTCTGATTCTATTTCAATTTTACCTTTATGCTCTTTAATTATATTGTAAGTAATTGACAATCCGAGTCCGGTTCCTTTTCCCGGATCTTTTGTGGTAAAAAACGGGTCAAATATTTTTTTTATATTTTCTTGCGAAATGCCTTCGCCGTCGTCGGAAATTGATATTTTAATAAATTCATTATCAATTTCGGTTGATATAGAAATATTTCCTTTATTCTTAATTGCTTGACTTGAATTTGCAAGAATATTTAAAAATGCTTGATGTAATTTTCCTTCATTACCAATTATAACAAAATTTTCTTGTGTAAATATTTTTTGAACATCAATTTTGTCTCTAAATTGATTTTGTAGAATTATTAGACAATCGGTAATTATTTCATGAACATCGCATTCGGAAAACGACAAATTGTCGTTTCGACTGTATTGATTAAGGCTTTTTACAATATTTGCAGTTCGCGAAACTCCTGTATTTATTCCTTCGATAACAGGTTTTAATTCATTAATATAATTTGGAAAATTCTCAGTAATAAATTCTTCCAAATAAATTATTCCGCCGTGAATGAAATTAAGCGGATTATTAATTTCGTGTGCAACTCCGGAAACTAAAATACCAAGCGAAGCCATTTTTTCGGATTGAACTAAGTGTTTTTGTGCTGTTTGAAGTTCGTTGAGAGTTGTAACTAATTCTTCTTTTTGTTGTGCTAAAATATTATTAGCAGATTGTAATTCTTCGGTTTTTTTATCAACTAATTCTTTTAGGTGATTTCTGTATAGTTTAAGTTGAATTGCATCGTTCTTTTTCTCGTCAATATCCCTCACAACAGCTAATATTCTTTCGTTTTCACCAATAATTGTTTTTTTCAATGCAACTTCAACCCAAAAAATTTCACCGGTTTTCATTTTCGCTTGCCAATCAAAAACTTGCGGTTTGTCCTCAACTGCTAATTTAATATATTTTAATGAGTCGTTATCTGTAAAACCAATTTCTTGTGAACTTAAATCGTGGACAGAAATTTTTGATATTTCTTCTTTCTCATAACCGTACATTTTTAGCATGCTGTAATTAACATCTAATATATTTCCTTCCATGTCGTGAATAAAAATTGCATCGGTTGAAGCATTAAATATTTCGCGATAATTTCGTTCTTTTTCACTTATAAGTTCATTATTTTTTTCCAAATCCGAAATTAAACCTTTGTAAATTACATTAAAATTATTCTGTATAATAACCACAACAATTGAAACAACAACAATAAGTAAAATATTTATTAACCATGCACTTACAGTAATCGTATTGTCTTGTGGAGGTGCATTTAAAATTCCGGAAAGATGTAAATATCCTAAAATCATAAAACTAATTACTGCGAAAAAGAATATGAACATAGATTTACGAAGCGAAAAAACCAGAAGAGATGAGAAAGGAATTAATACAATTAAAACTTTGTCGGCAGAAAATATTCCCAACCGAATGGTATCCATAACAAAAATAACGAAAATTGCGAAAATTGTAATATACGATTTTACTGTGATACTCAGTTTTTTACGAAAAATTGTAATGCTAAAAATAATTGATAAAACAAAAAAATCTGTTACAAAGGCAATTTCAAAACCTGTTATTGAAATGCGTGTTAAACTTAAAATATAAACAACAAGACCTACAATTGAACCAAAAATTAACACACTGTTCAGTATCTTGTTTTTTAAAACTTCTATTTGTGGATATTTTTTATAAGAATTCATTAAAAAATATTTTAAATTGAGCTGTTAATGTTTGAATTTTGATGTATAATTTCAATATATCTATAAAAATTTAATTTACGACAAAATTTCGACAATTTGACAACACCTATTATTCTAAATATGCTTTTTGAATATATTATTTAACAAAAAAAAGGTATATAATTCAGGAATTTTAGATATTAATTTGTTCAAATATTTTTCTATATTAACAATTTAACTTCAATTTAAATAAATAATTTGATTAAATATAAATTTGAGAATTTCAACCAACCGTTACAAAGGATAAAAAATGTTTATATTTGTATTTTAAAAAATTCAATTTAAATTATTCAAAATGAAACATCCATGTAAGTCTCTATACACGAAAGAGAATGATTATTTTGGATGTTCCTATGTAACCTTTAAAAACAATTGAAAAACAAACACATGAAAATTGAAATAAAAAAATTGACAGATTCTGAAAAAAAAGAAAAGGGAATATCAAATTGGCCGATTTGGGAAAAAGAAACATCAAAATTTGATTGGTTTTACGATTCTGCCGAACATTGTTTAATTCTTGAAGGACAAGTTTTTGTGAAAACAGATTTTGAAACTGCCGAAATAAATGCAGGCGATTATGTCATTTTTCCAAAAGGATTAAAATGTGTTTGGGATATTAAAAAACCTATAAAAAAACATTATTTTTTTGAATAAAATATATTCGGAAGACCTGACAGGTTTTAATTTAAAATGGGTATTTAGTAATTAAGTTCCTATTCAAAATTAGTGAAACCTGTCAGGTCTCAAAAGACTAATATAAACATATTATAAGTTGTTTTGCAAATAAAAAGAATAAAAAATGCCCGATTTCTCGGGCAAATTTTGGCGGTTGTGGTTAAATATTTTTATCTAATTTTTAATTATCTTTTTTATTGATGTCCGATAAAACTTTTTAGAAGCGAGGGATGAAAAATCGCCCCTCGCTATTATCTTTGCAGTTGAACAATATTTAAAAGAATATAAAGCAAAGACATGAGCAAAGATATAAATTTTATCGGACAGCCGATTATCAAAAATTGATTTAAAACGTCTGTTTATAATAGATTCAACCACAATACGTCTGTTCAAAGCAATTCTGAAAGCCGTCGGAAGAAATCCGTTAACAGGCAAAAAGAAAGGCAGAATAAAGGCTCACGTATTAATAAATGCAGAAGAAAATGTTCCGCAATTGATAAGATACAGTGCAGCTGTCAAACATGATAAAAACTTCTTATCACACATAGAATTACCAAAAGGTTCAATTATTACTTTTGACAAGGCATACAATAACTATCTGCAATATGCTCGTTTCTCGGAGCAAGAAATATATTTTGTAACCAGACAGAAAACAAATGCTGTTTATAATACCGGTCAAGAGTTTGACATCCCGGATGATGCAGATACAGGAGTTGTAAAAGATGAAGAAATATTTCTGACATATAAAGAAGGCACTCAAGAAAAAAAACTAAGAGTGAGAAGAATTGCATATTGGGCGGATTCAAGAGATAAACTGCTAATTTTTATTACAAATAATTTTGAATTTGAAGCAGAAGAAATTGCCCTGATATACCAAAAACGTTGGCAAATAGAAACATTATTTAAACAGTTAAAACAAAACTTTCCGTTAAAATATTTCTTGGGTGACAATCAAAATGCCATAGAAATACAAATATGGGTAAGCCTGATAGCCAATTTGATTGTAACACTTGTAAAAAGTAAGATAAAACGAAAGTGGGCGTTTTCAAACATGGTTTCATTAATAAGAATGCACCTGATGAATTATATTAGCATATACAATTTTTTGGAATCACCTGAAAAGTTGTGGCAAAATCTAATAAGCGAGCACAAAAAAAAATATCAGATATCTCCTTTCCCGACATAAGGGGCTTGTGTTTAAATATCAAAAGACTATATTTGATTTTTAAACAGTTAAATCTTAATTTTTACTTATTCTGATTTTTATCGGACAATAATATATCTAAATATAATAATAATTTACATCAGATGCATATTTATTTTTATTTTATACTTAATAATTTGATAACACATAATTAAAACCAATTTGTTACTTTTACAAAAAAATTAAACATGAATTTACCTAAAACAATTGCACTTGTTGCACACGATAACAGAAAAAAAGACCTTGTTGAATGGGTTGGCTGGAATTGGAAAGAATTAATAAAACATAAAATTTTTTGTACCGGAACAACAGGAAAATTAGTGGAAGAAACATTGTCGAATAAAGTTTTAAAAGACGGAAATATTAAATTTGATATTATTAAATTAAAATCCGGACCACTTGGCGGCGACCAACAATTAGGCGCATTAATTGTTGAAGGCAAAATAGATATTTTTATTTTCCTTTGGGATCCGATGCAACCACAACCGCATGATGTTGATGTTAAAGCACTGCTAAGAATTTCGGCATTATATAATGTTCCTACAGCATGTAACAGATCTACAGCCGATTATTTAATTTCTTCATCGCTCATGCATCAAAAATATGAGCCTATTATAAAAGATTATTCCGAATATATTAATAGAAATGTGTAGGTTTTTTTTATTATTTCATAAAATATAACTTACTTTGCGGTTTAATTTTAATCAAAACAAAATGAACTCTTTAACCAGAATTTTGTCAATTGCTTTAGTAATTGAAACTGTACTTTTGATTTGGCTTTTATTCAACTCAAACTCTAAAAGTCAGGATAACAAACAACTTACCGAAAATATTCTTACCGTTACAAACGAAAAAGATGCTGTTAAAGCCGAACTTCAAAACATGCTTGACCAATACGAATCTTTAAAATCTAACAACAAAGGTTTGAACGAAAAACTTGAACAAGAACAAGAAAAAATTAAAGTTCTGTTAACTCAATTAAGCACTATTAAAAGATCCGATATTGCCAAAATTAAAGAACTTGAAAGAGAAACAGAAACTTTGCGAAGTATTATGAAAAGTTATATTAAACAAATTGACTCTTTGAATACTCGTAATAAAATTCTTGTATCCGAAAACAAAGAAATTACTCATAAATACGAATCTGAAAAACAAGAAAAAGATGAGTTAATTACTTTGAAAGACAGTTTAACCGTAAAAGTAAAACAAGCATCTATTCTTGAAGCTTCCGGTGTGAGCTTGCTTGCATTAACTGCCAAAGGAAACGAAACTTCGAGAACAAAAAGACTTGCAAAATTTAAAACTTGTTTTACGATTGAAGATAACATGGTTACAAAACAAGGAACAAAAACTGTTTATATAAGAATTGCAGGACCCGATAATATGATTCTAAGAAATAAAGAATCCGGATTTTTTATGTTTGAAGGAAAAGAAATTGCATATTCTTCAAAACGCGAATTCGAATACAACGGCAAAGATGTAGAAATTTGTATGTATTGGATAAACGATATTGAACAACCCGAAGGCGATTTTAGTATGGATATTTTTGTTGACGGATATAATATCGGAACAAAAAATATTTCTCTTAAATAAATTTAAAAGAGATAAAAAAAAACGTCATTTCATAAAATTATGAAATGACGTTTTC
>DZBS01000024.1 GCA_022729995.1 Draconibacterium orientale
AAAAGTTATTCGCTTCAAAATTTACGAGAAAAAAGCAGAATAACTCGCGAAGGCGTTTCTCTTCTCGGCATTTCCGATGCTGCCGAAAGCATAGGTTTTAGAACTTTAGGCGTAAAATTAAGTTACGACAAATTTAAAGAAGATGCCGTATTGCCTGCAATTGTTCATTGGAATCAAAATCATTTTGTAGTTGTTTATAAAATAACTAAAAAAGATGAAATATTTGTTTCCGACCCTGCAAAAGGTCGAATAAAATATTCGAAAAATGAGTTTTTACAATATTGGGCAGGTACGCAAAATGCCGGCGAACCGGCAGGCATTGTTCTGCTTTTGGAGCCGGCACCCGATTTTTATAAACAAGATGATGAAATACAAAATAAATCAAGTTTCGGATTTCTATTTTCATACATAAAACCACAAAAAAAATTAATAATTCAGTTGGTTCTCGGGCTAATAACCGGAAGTCTTTTGCAACTTATTTTTCCTTTTCTCACACAATCAATTGTAGATTTCGGAATAGGAAACAGAAATGTAGGTTTTATATATTTAGTGCTCATTGCACAACTAATGTTGTATGCCGGACGAACAGCGGTAGAATTTATTCGGTCGTGGATTTTGTTGCATATAAGCACAAGAATAAATATTTCGCTCATAAGCGATTTTCTTATAAAACTCATGAAACTTCCCATAAGTTTTTTTGATACCAAAATGACAGGCGATATTTTACAAAGAATCGGCGACCAAAGCAGAATAGAGAATTTCCTTACAAACACCGGATTAAATATAGTTTTTGCTCTAATTAATATGATAATTTTCGGAGCTGTTTTGGCTTGGTATAGTTTAAAGATATTTACCGTGTTTATTATCGGCAGTATTTTATATGCAGTTTGGTTACTGTTTTTTATGAAAAAACGGCGAGAAATAGACTACAAACGTTTTGCTCTTTTGTCGAAAAATCAAAGCAATGTAATTCAGTTAATTAACGGAATGCAAGAAATTAAACTGCATAACAGCGAAAAGCAAAAACGTTGGGAATGGGAGCATATTCAGGCAAGTTTATACAAAGTAAGTATAAAAAGTTTAATAATAAATCAGTATCAGCAAGCGGGTTCGGTTTTTATTAATGAAACTAAGAATATTTTTATTTCATTTTTGGCGGCAATTTCTGTTATAAACGGCGAAATGACACTTGGAATGATGCTTGCCGTTCAATATATAATCGGTCAAATGAATAGTCCGGTTGAACAAATGATAACATTTATTCGCTCGGCTCAAGATGCCAAAATAAGTTTAGAGCGTTTGGGCGAAATACATTCTATGAAAGATGAAGAAAATTCCGATGAAATTAAAATAAATAATTTGCCGTTTTGTAAAGATATTAATATTGAAAATGTTTCTTTTAGTTACACAGGTGATAAAAAAGAAAATGTACTTAAAAATATAAATTTAACGATTCCCGAAAATAAGATTACAGCAATTGTAGGAACAAGCGGAAGCGGCAAAACTACACTGATTAAACTTATGCTCGGGTTTTATAAACCGGGAAAAGGAGATATTCGAGTCGGTGAATCAAAATTGGAAAACATAAGTGTTAATTTGTGGAGAGAAAAGTGCGGAACTGTTATGCAAGAAGGTTTTATTTTTTCCGACACAATTTCAAATAATATTGCTTTAGGGCACGAAATAATAGACAAAGAACAGCTTCTTAATGCCGTTAATATTGCCAATATTCGTGAGCATATTGAGAGTTTGCCTTTATCGTATAACACCAAAATTGGACAAGAAGGAATTGGTCTAAGTCAAGGACAAAAACAAAGAATTTTAATTGCTCGTGCAGTGTATAAAAATCCTGAATATATTTTTTTTGATGAAGCTACAAACTCTTTAGATGCTAACAATGAGCGAATTATTATGGATAATTTAAACCGCTTTTATAAAGGAAAAACAGTTATTGTTGTTGCTCACAGGCTTAGCACAGTAAAAAACGCCGATAAAATTGTAGTAATCGAAAAAGGTAAAATTGTTGAAGAAGGCACACATGAAGAATTAACAGAAATGAAAGGTGCATATTATACTTTAGTTAAAAATCAATTAGAATTAGGAAATTAATATTATGCCCGAAAATATTAATAATATAGAATTAAGAAGCGAAGCGGTTCAAGAAATTATCGGTTCTGTGCCTAATCGATTGGTAAGTTACGGAATCACAGTAATATTTATTATTATTTTCATGTTGATTTTCGGGAGTTTTTTCTTTAAATATCCCGATATTGTTAGTGGCAGACTTGTTTTAACCGGAGAAAATCCGCCTGCAAATATCATTTCAAAAGTAAACGGAAAAATAAAATTGCTTTTTGTTTCTGATAAACAATATGTTGAGGCAGGAACCGTATTGGCTGTAATTGAAAATACTGCGGATTATAAAGATTTGATGTCGTTAAAAATAATCTTAAACACAATTAAAGAAACAAATGATTTTAAATTGCAAAATATCAAGCAAAATTTAAAGCTTGGCGAACTTCAAACAGATTATTCGGCTTGGCAAAAAAGTATTATTGATTATAATAATTTTATTAAATTGAAATATCATCAAACTAAGATTGATGCAATAAACAAACGTTTAACCGTTTACAATAAAATATTTGTTAACTCTAAAAAACAATTTCAAATTATTTTGCTTGATTACACACTTTCCGAAAAAAAACACAATCGTGATTCAATGCTTTATAAAGAAAATATTATACCCGATGCCGAGTTTGAAACAT
This sequence comes from Draconibacterium orientale, assembly GCA_022729995.1. Lineage (GTDB taxonomy): Bacteria > Bacteroidota > Bacteroidia > Bacteroidales > JAADGE01 > DZBS01. Next base: position 2,766 of record DZBS01000024.1, read on the forward strand.
CAAAAAGTATTTTACTTCAAAAAAACATGGCTCTGGAAACAAATAAAAATAATATTTCAAACGCAGAATTGCAGATTGTAAATCTTCAACAAGAAATACTTGATTTGGAATTGCAATTTATTGATGAAAAGCTAAAACTTGAAATGTTAATGTTTGAACAAACAGAAAATTTGAAATCAAAAATTGCCTTATGGGAACAAAATTATTTACTAATCAGCCCAATAAAAGGGAAAGTTTCTTTTTCTGAAATTTGGACTGAAAATCAAAATGTTAGTATAGAAAGTAATGTTTTCACAATTGTTCCGGAAGGAAAAAGTTCAATGACCGGACATGTTCAAATTCCGGTTTTAGGTTCGGGTAAAATAAAAGTCGGTCAAAATGTTAATATCAAATTTGATGATTTTCCGCAAGTTGAGTATGGAATGGTAAGAGGTAAAGTTGAAAGTATTTCTCTAATAAGCAATAAAGATTATTATTCAATACGTGTTTCTTTTCCGGATTCGTTAAAAACAAGCTACAAAAAAGAATTACCTTTTATTCAAAATATGCAGGCAAATGCAGAAATTATTACAGATGATTTTCCTTTAATAGTCAGGCTTTTTAATCCGTTAAAAAGTTTTTTCAAGAATTAGCTTATTTTTTTTTCAAATAATAAAAAAAATGCTGTCAAAAAAGAGTTTATATTTAATAAGTCTTCAGTTCGCAGTCAAAGCCGACTGCGAACTGAAAACTTTCAATTTACGGAATTCCGGGAAATGAATCTACAAATTCAACCTTAATATCGGCAAAAGATTCAACAAATTGAACCTTAAAATCGCCGAACGAATCTACAATTTGCCATTTTCCGCAACTATCCGCAAATGAATCTACTTTTTGAACTTTTAAATCAGGAAAAGCATCCACAATTTCTACTCTAATATCCGGGAATGAATCCACAACTTCAACTTTTCCGTAAAGTTTTATCCCGTTAAAAGTGCAATCTCCGTTAATCATATTTTTCTATTTTAGTTTGTTTCAATATACAAAAAAAAATAATATAAAATGATGAAAATAAAAAAAGAGAGGTCAAATAAATGACCTCTCGCCCCTGTCTGAGATTAAACTTCTTTAAAAATAAAGATTTAGCCCCATGAAAAAATTTATTCCTGCTTGCGGAAAATATCCGTCTAAAACGTAATGTTCGTTGTTATAAAAATATCTGTAAACCCAAGCATTTGTTTCGTATTGTCTGTTAAAAACATTGTTTATTGCCAAATGTAAATTTATTTTTTTAATGAATTTTGGAAAAACGCTATAAGTTATTAGTAAATTATTAACAATGTAGGGATTTAGCATTCTATCGCTGCTCGATGTGTTGTCGATATATTGTTTTCCTACATATTTTGCATTAAATGAAACATTAAAATTTTTAAAAATTTCAGCCGATATTTGTGAAGCAGAAGTAATTTCCGGCGAAAAAGAAATATTTGTCGATTTAAAAAATTCTTCTCTTTGAACAGGCCAAGAATCCCAATCATCAACATAAGCCGTGAAATTTAAGATTTTATTTTTACTTAAAGTGATATTTGATTTGAATTCAAAAATTTTCAAAAATTTAACGCCGCCGTCAATTTCAATTCCTGCTCTGTAACTTTTGGGAACATTTACCATAATTGCTGCTCCAACATCATTTATTTCTCCTGTTAGAACTAATTGGTCTTTGTAATTCATGAAATATAAATTTGAATGAATCGACCAGCTTTTTCCTGTGAAATTGTATCCGCTTTCAAAATCATAAAGTGTTTCCGGTGTCGGCATTTTGTCAGTTCTTGCGTCTTGATAATCGCTTCGCGAAGGTTCTCTGTTAGCTGTTGAAAAAGATAAATAGTAATTTTCTTCGTGTTTCGGACTATAATTTATTCCGGCTTTTGGGTTGAAAAAAGTAAATGAATGAGTTTGACTAATGTCAGATAAATCGTCGTGAATACCGTCGATTGTGTAATTTATTGTTCTTAATTGCAAATCGGCCCAAAAATTTACTTTTGGAAATATTTCATAATTTAATTTAAAAAAATTATTCACATCAATTTTTTTTCCGTTGTTGAAATAATATTGATAATTTATTTCTGAATTTGAAGCATATTGAGTCCAAATTACATTTCCGAAATGGTCGCCCGAATAATTATTTGCACTTCCGCCCAAATTAAAATTAATGTTTTTTAATTTATAGAAAACAGAATAAATTAAACCGTAAAAATCGTTGTCAATCCATTTTTGTCGAATTAAATTTGTTTCGGTAATTGTATCTGTACCGATAATTAAATTTTGAATTCCGTAATCCGAAAAGCTTTGATTTTCCTTATATTGCTCGTAATATCCGGCTCCGGAAGTGTAATGAAACGCAAGGTTAAAACTAAAATTATTAGAAAAATTGTGTTTTATAAATAATTGAGTATGATTTTGTTTATAGTTATCTGTTTCGTTTTCATAAGTGTATGAATTAAATGTTCTTCCGGTTTGCGAATTTAAACTGTCTTTAGGAACACCGTTCCAAGCCTGATAAGTTTTTTCGTTTCCTTGTAAAAAATTCAATTTTACAGATGTTTTTTTATCTAAATATGTTCCGGAAATTTGCATTGAATTCAAATCGGAAAAAGCTCTGTCGATAAATCCGTCGGAATGAATTTTTGAAACTCTTCCTTCAAAAATAAAATGTTCGTTAATTAGTCCGGTTCCGGATTTAAGAGTGTATTTTTGTGAATTAAAAGTGCCGTAATCTGCAGAAATTTCGGCAAAAGGTTTTTGGTTCGATTTATTTGTGTAGAATCCTACATTTGCACCAAAAGCTGCGGCTCCGTTGGTTGATGTTCCTGCGCCTCGCTGAATTTGAATCATGTCGGAGGAAGAAGCAAAATCGGGCAAATCGACCCACCAAACACCGTGAGTTTCCGAGTCGTTTAGCGGAATTCCGTCGAGTGTAACATTTATTCTGGTAATATCGGTTCCTCTAATTCGCATTGATGTATAACCAATTCCCGTTCCGGCATCGGATGTTGAAACAACCGACGGAGTTAAATCAAGAATATAAGGAATATCTTGTCCGAAATTTACTTTATCAATATCGGATTTTTCTATGTTTGTGAAAGAAAGCGGACTGTTTTTAGATGCTTTTGTTCCCGAAATAATTACTTCTTCGGTATAAATATCGTTAATTTCCATTTTGATATTCAATTCAACATCTTTTTCAATGGAAAGAAATCTAACATCTGTATAAAAACCGCTAAATGCGGTTTGAATTGTGTATTTGCCGAATTGTAAATCATTTATTTCATATTTTCCGTTTTTATCGGAAACTGTTGTTGCAATAATTTTTTCGGATTGAAAAAGTGTGATTGTGGCTCCGGGTAATGTTCCTTTTTTATCGGAAACAATTCCTGAAATTTTTTGAGAAAAGGCACTAAAGAAAAGTGCTTGTAAAACAATGATTAAGAAAAATTTTTTCATTTTTTTGAGTTTTTTATGAATACTTAAAAAAAGCTGTTTAAAAAGTGAAAAATATCTGATAAATTACTTTACGATTAGTTATATCAGTCGGCAGTATTCAGTATTCAGTATGCAGTAATTTATTTTACTGAGTACTGAAGACTGTGAACTTAACAATTAAATATAAAATCGCTTAATAATTTAATTCGTCAATTCTTTTTGACAGCCACTTAAATTAATAAAAAACATCAAGGGAAATATTTGTTTGAGAGATTAGCTCATGCTCCCTGGTCAGCATTATCTGTTTCAGGTTCAAAGGGTTTAATCTCAGCCCGAATATGAAAAATCATATTTGAGCACCCCCGATGTGATGTAGCAAAGTTAGAAACAAAAATTACAATTTTCTTATTTATAATTTTTATTTTAGTAAATATTTTTGGGTTTATATCTTTTGAATTGATATTGAAAGAGATATATGTTGGAATTCATTTTATTAATTAAACAACACATAGCCTTTAGGAACTTCAAAAATATTATCGTCAACAGAAACTTTCATTATTTTTTGAGAACTCATTTTCATTCTTTCTTCTCTTAAATAGCTTCTTTCTTCGGATAATAAAGGAACATATCCGCCTGTATCCGGAATATGTATAAAATAGAGTGAAATTTTTTCTGTTTCATCAAGAACTTCAAGAATATTTGAAAAATATTTATATCCAATATCATAAACCCAATATGTAACTACCGAGTTTTGACTTTTATCTTTCACAATCCATTGAAAGCAGACTTTATCGTTTATTGTTTTATAATTTCCGGTTTTACTTATTTCCAAATTTTTATGTTCGGGATATTTTGTTATTGTTATGAATGATTGAACATATAATTTTTTGTCGGGATTTACAACTTTGTATTCTCCTTTTCCAAAGTCAATTATTTTATATTTTTGTAGTTTTCCGTTTTTTTGAATATAGTCAATTCTAACTTTTTTATCTTTTATATAATAATTATAAAAAACTGTATCAAACATTGTTTCTTTTTTATATGTAATAATACCCTCAAAATTTTCTTTATTTTGTGAATAGTTGTATGTTATTAAATTAGTTATAAAAAAAAGTATTATTATAGAAATTCTCATATTTTATTATCTTTGCTGTTTAGCTTGCAAATATCGCAATTTTTAATTTAATTAACTCTAATTTATGTCTGAACATTTAGAAACCGGTCTCAAAGGAGAACGAGAAGCTGTAAACTTTCTTACACAAAATGGGTACCAAATTTTGGAAAAAAATTGGCGTACAGGTAAATTTGAAATAGATATTATTGCTAAAATTTCCGATATTATTGTTATTGCGGAAGTTAAAACAAGAACCGGCACTTTTTTTCAAGAACCTTTTGAAGCAGTTACCCGAAAAAAACAAAAATTTCTTATAGAAGCGGCAAATGCTTATATAGAAATTAACAAATTGGATTTGGAAGTTCGATTTGATATTATTTCTATTGTTTATAACAACGGAAATTTTAAAATTTTTCATATTATTGACGCTTTCTATCCTTTGGTATAAGTTATAACGGAATTTTTAATTGTTTCTTGTATTAATTCAATATATTATTTTTTATTGCTTTTTGAATTTTGTTATTTAAGTATAATAGTTAAGCGATTATCCGTCAATATTATATCTTATATTTTTTTATATTGACTTTAAATTATTTTGAAAATATTTCAAAGTATGATAAAGGTCATTACTTCTAAAATAAAACATATATACTTTTACGCATAATTAGAAACATAATTTGTTAAAAGAGATATGTATAAAATTTCTGAACACCCAATATTGGAAGTACCTCAAAATCCGTCTGTAAGTTTTATTTTTCAAGGAAATGAAATCACGGGAGAAAAGGGTTTTACAATTGCTGCAGCTCTTCATCAAGCCGGTTTTCCGGTTCACAGTCACAGTATTCAAAATCGCGAACGTAGTTTAGAATGCGGTATCGGCAAATGTGGCGCTTGCGAAATGCTTGTCGACGGTAAAATTAAACGAATATGTATTACCAAAGTTGACGATATTAAGGAAGTTCAAGAAATTCCCAAAAATTATCAACCCGAAGTCTTTTTTGCCGATAAGAAAAAGCAAATTAATGTTTATAAAACTTCGGTTGTTATTATTGGCGCCGGTCTGGCCGGACTTGCAACTCGCGAACAACTTAACAAATATAAAATCGAAAATATTGTTATTGATAATAACGAAAAAATTGGCGGTCAATTTTTGATGCAAACACATCAATTTTTCTTTTTCGAGAATGAAAAGAAATTCGGCGGAATGCGCGGTTTTGAAATTGCCGAAACTCTTGCAGGCGAAAATCTCGAAGGAATTTTCCTAAATTCTTCTGTTTGGGATATTCTCGACGGAAAGAGAATTGCCGTGAAAAATATGGTTACAAACGAAATATATTATGTTGATACCGATTTTCTTGTTATTGCAACAGGTGCAGTTCCTTTTATGCCGACTTTTGAAAACGACGATTTGCCCGGAGTATACACGGCGGCTGTTGTTCAAAAAATGATGAATAGTGAATTTACTCTTCTCGGAAAGAAAATTCTTACCGTTGGTGCCGGAAATATCGGTTATCTTACTTCATACCAACTAATGCAAGCAGGTGCAGAAGTAAAAGCAATTATTGAAGCTCAAAATAAAGAAGGCGGTTTTCCTGTTCAAGCAAACAGAGTTCGTCGATTGGGAATTCCGGTAATGCTTTCCAAAATTTTGCTGAAAGCTATTCCAAATGAAGATCACACCGGAATTATCGGAGCCGTAATTGCCGATTGCGAAAACTTTAATCCTATTACCGGAACCGAACAAATAATTGACGGAATTGATGCCATAAATATCTGCACAGGCTTAGTTCCCGACGATCAACTGCTTATTAAAGGAAAAGAAATTTTTGGAAGAAATGTTTACGGAGCCGGCGATGCAATTAGAATAGGCGAGGGAACAAGTGCCGTTGTTCGCGGAAAGCAAGTTGCTTATGAAATTATGGACGATATGAGCGTTCGGTATGATTATGACGAATATCTTAAAACTTCAAAAGAATATATTGATTCTCAGCAACATCCAACGAAAGTTATTCAAGAACCTGCAATGCCTGAAATTGAAAGATATGAAAAACCTTTTGTAATTACCGATTGTTTATATGGATTTGCTTGTAATCCATGCGTTTTCGCTTGTCCGCACGATGCAATTTCAAAAAAATCTACTTCAGATGTTCCGGTTGTTGATTACAAAAAATGTATCGGTTGCATGGATTGTGTTTATCAATGTCCCGGATTGGCAATTTTTGGTTATAATTATAAAAAAGATTGGATTTTTCTTCCTATTGAATATAAAGTCGACGAAAAAGCTGAAGTATTTCTTGTAAATAACAAAGGTGAAATTTTGGGTGAAGGAATTATTGAAAAAATTCTTAAAAAGAAAAATAAAACTGATATTGCTCGTGTAAAATCAGTTAAATTGAATTCTGAAAATTTAACAGATGTAAGAGGATTTATCGTAAAAGAGAAGTTTCCCGAAAAAGTTGAACTTAAAATTTCTTCAGAAAAAATAAAATCTGAAACTTATGTTTGCCATTGCGACGATGTTAAATTAGACGAAATTCTTTCTGTTGTGGGCGAAAGAAAATTTATTTCTGTTGATGAAATAAAACATACAACTCGTTTGGGAATGGGTGCTTGCCGCGGAAAAAGATGTATTCCTCGTTTGAAACAAACAATTAGAAATTACGGAATTTCTGTTGTGGGCGATGCAACACCTCGCGGTCCGTTGTCAAACCAAGTTTCTATGGGCGAACTTTATCCGAAAGATGTTCAGGAGAAAATAATTCCCGGATTTGGAAATATCAAACCAAAACAAATTAATGTTGAAGCATTTATTGCAGGCGGCGGAATTGGAGGAAGTGCACTTTTTAGATATTTAGCCGAAGCAGGTAAAAACCCCGTAATGATAAATTTCGGTCGCGGAGCTTCATGGAGAAATATTGCCGGTGGAAGACCAAATTTCAGTTTGCCCGAATTATCGGACATTGCAGTGCATAATTTGGAAATTTTCAAAAATCTGCATTCAAGAAGAAGTATAGATTTTGTGCAAACAAAATATGTTACTTTCGCTCACGACCAAGAAATGTATGATGCACTTATAAAATCTATGGAGTGGAGCGATGCCGAAATGATTCAGCCTAAAGATTTTAAAGATAAAATTTCGCCACATTTCAACGGCGATTTAAAAAAATATCAAGCTGCATTAATTACACAAAATTGTTGGCAGGCAACTCCCGGAAAAGTTGTAGATTTTATTCGTCAAATCGGTATCGAAAACGGCGGATCTGTTATGGAAGATTGTAAACTAATTGATGTTTACAAAGTTGGAAAAAACTTTAAAATTCTGGTTCAAAATCACGAAAAAGAATTTATTCAATATAATTCCGAAATTTTCATTAATGCACTTGGTCCGCAAGCCAATGAATTTGCAAAAAAAGTTGGAATCGAAACCGGACTTTTCCCTGTTAAACATCAAGCATTTATTACTCGACGCTTGCCATTGATGGGAATTAACGGCGCTCCGCTCGATATGATTATTGACCGAAGAAAATATAAAGGATTTTCAGCCGTTTACGGACAGCAACTTGCCGAAACAGGCCAAATTATTGGTTGTGCATCGCCATTGCATGAAACAAATGAAGTTGGGAAAAATCTTAAAATTAATACTCAAGATTTTATTGAAACTGTTTCCGAGATTTTTACAGATTGGATTCCGGAGCTAAGTTCTGTTGGACTTCAAGCTGTTTGGTCGGGCTATTACGTAGAACCGCGAATGATTCTTGACCCGGAAGCCGGATTATTTGTGGGAATGCGCGGACAAGGTTTTATGCTGGGTCAATATCTTGCAAAAATGTATGTGGATAAATTACTCGGTAAACCGGTTCCGGAATATTTCGACAGATTAACTCTTAAAGGCGACGGTTTGCTTGAGAAAGCGTTTAAATAGACGTTAGACTTTAGATAAAAGACATTAGAATTTTGATATTGTTCGGAGGCTGAGCTTGTCGAAGCCGGTCTGGCAATTTGAGATATAGATGATGTGCCGATTTGAAAAAAAATATTCGTGCATTCGTGGCAAAAAAAATATTTTAAAGTGAAATAAATGAACGTATTGAAGAAAGTCTTCAGTTTGCAGAATATTGTTTAAAAATTGATTAATTTTGCATAAAAAGATAATAATATGAGCATTCATTCAGAAAAACTTGAAATTGTAAAATTAATATTAGAAACTGACAATCCCGATATTTTGAAATCTATAAAAAAGTTTTTTATAAGAGCAAATAGGTCAGATTTTTGGGAGAAATTATCAACTGAACAAAAAGCTGAAATTGAACAAGGAATTTTAGAATCAAAAAATGGAAAAACTATTGATTTTGATGACTTTATGAAAAAACATCGAAAATGAGAAATGTCAGGATTTCAATACGAGCCGGAAAAAGTCTGGATAAAATTATTGAATATCTTGAAAAAGAATGGTCTAAAAAAGTAAAAGACAATTTTATTATTAAGTTAGATAAATCAATAAATCAAATTAAAAATTTCCCTGAAAGTTTCGTAAAATCTGTTTCTAAATCGAAAGTTTTGTTGATGGAAGTTCCTATGAATTAATTTAAATTTGGGAAAAATATTTTTTATGGAGAACATTATCAATATTCAATATTTTAAAACACCTTTCGGAGAAATGCTTTTGGGTTCTTTTGAAGAAAAATTGTGTATTGCCGATTGGCGTTACCGAAAAATGCGAAACGAAATTGATAACAGAATAAAACAAGGTTTGAAAGCTGAATATCATTTGGAAACATCAAAAATTATTGAAGAAACAATATCTCAATTAAACGAATATTTTAAAGGAGAACGAAAAGAATTCGAAATTCCGTTATATTTTGTGGGCACAGATTTTCAAAAATCGGTTTGGGACGCATTAGTTCAAATTCCTTTCGGTAAAACTGATACTTATCTCGGACTTTCCAAAAAGTTGAAAAACGAAAAAGCCATACGAGCCGTAGCTTCAGCAAACGGAGCAAATGCAATTTCAATAATAGTTCCGTGCCACAGAATTATTGGTTCCGACGGAAGTTTAGTCGGTTATGCAGGCGGTTTACCGGCAAAAAAGAAACTTCTCGAACTCGAAAATGCCTCATTTTCAAACAGCGGTCAAATGAAAATGTTTTAGATTGAAATTTTTTGCATCAATTACTTTTTCTTTTAGGAGCTTAAAATTGATTTTATTATTTTCTAAAATAATTTTTTTCTTTCAATTCTTTCTTTAGCTTCTCGTAAAGCAATTTGAAGTTTTTCTTCTAATTTGCTTCTTGACGGTAACTCTGTCCAATATTCGGCAACCAAAATTCCATCTTTGTGCATTTCCAACAATTCAATTTGTTCACGACTTGTTTCTGCACATAAAATCAATCCTATAGGCTCATTTTCACCTTCTTGCTTTTCAAATTTATTTAACCATTTCAAATATAATTCCATTTGACCTTTGTAACTTGCTTGAAATTTGCCTATTTTGAGTTCAATTGCTACTAATCGTTTCAATTTTCTATGGTAAAAAAGCAAATCAAGATAAAAATCTTCTCCATCAATTATCATTCGCTTCTGTCGTTCTATAAATGCAAATCCTTTTCCAATTTCTAAAATAAATTCTTCGATATCTTTTAGGATTGCATTTTCAAGATCATTTTCTAAATATCCTTCTTTTAACCCCAAAGAATTTAGAAAATATGGGTCTTTGAATACATCTCTTAAATCGGATTTTTCTGATAATATTTGGCTGTTTGCAATTTTAGTTCTTTCAAATGCTTTGTTTTTTATTTGTTTCCGCAGTTCTCTTATTCCCCACATTTGTGATGCAGACTGCATTGAATAGAATTGTTGTTTATCTTTTGTTTCCATCGGAATAATTGCCAAAAAATGCGACCAGCTTAAAAATCGTGACAGTGTAACGACATTTTCAAAGTCTTGAAATTTATCTGCAAATTGTAACATTCTTCTAAAATTTTTTTCTTCAAAGTTATTTCCAAATTTTTGTTGCAATTGTCGTGACAGTGAAACGACAATTTGTTTTCCGTATTCTGCACGTTGAAAATTAAGAACATATTGATTTACTTTTGAGCCAACGTGCCAAAACATAATTACAACTCCGCTGTTTACGTTTATTGCAACTTGCTTTTGAGCTGTTTCAATTAACTGAACTAATTCTGTTAATAATTGGTGTTCATTTTTAATTAAATTATCTGTCATTATAAAATATTCATGTTGTTTTTAATATTCCGTTATTTATAATTTGTAACGTTTGAATATTTGTAAATCCAAAAGGTTAATAATTTTGTTTTTGTTGACAAAAATATTATTTTGTATATATTTTCCAAAGAATTCCCAAAAATGTCAATCTTTTTTTCATTCCTGTAAAAATGTCAAAACATGTGTAAATTAAACTCGAAAATGCTTCATTCTCAAACAGCGGTCAAATGAAAATGTTTTAGATTGAAATTTTTTATTTAATCTTTTTTCATTTTATTTTTTTGAAATAATATCTTTTTTTAGGAGTGAATACATTGTCATATCATAATGTTTTTCGTTCCAAAACATCCATTGTCTTAAAATTCCTTCCTTTGTAAATCCCAATTTATCAAGTATTCTTTCCGATGCCGAATTTCCAATCATCACTTCTGCTTCTATTCTATTTATTTCAAGATATTTAAATCCAAAATCAACAATTGTTTTTAATGCTTCCGTAACATAACCTTTGTTCCAATATTCTGTTTGTAAATCATAGCCGATATTTGCTCTGTGATTTTGAATGAAATTATTTAAACCGATTGTTCCTATTATGTTGCTGTTTCCTTTAATTGCTATTCCCCAACGTATTGCCGATTTTTCATTAAATCGTTTTTGATACCAATCAATAAATTTTTGACTGTCTTTTTCCGTATCAAAAGTTTTAAGATTATAGTATTTTGTTACATTACTGTCACCAAATAACTTAAATAAATCTGTTAGATGTTTTTGCTTAATCTCAATAAAACAAAGTCTTTTGGATGTTAATTCAGGAAATGTGTCAAATATTTTTTCTATTGTCATAAATTTAAAAAAGCTAATTTGTTGTTTTTTTTTGCAATACTCAATAATGAAACTCGAATATATATATTTTTCGTAACTAAAACTTTAACTTCATTGTTTATTATCTTATATTACATTTATTCTTAACCTGCTATTTTCACGAAATTATTTTGCAATTCTATACTGAAATTAATTTTAGCTTTTAGTGCAGTGAATACTTTTAAAATTGTTTCAATTGTTACGTTAGTTGCATTATTTTCCAATTTTGAGATTTGAGCACGTTGAACTCCAATTAATTTGCCTAATTGTTCTTGAGTAAGGTTTCTTTCTAATCTTACTTTACGAATTATTTCTCCCAAAACTTCAAGTTGCAATTCTTGTTCGTATTGAGTTCTTTTTATAGTCCCGGTTTTGCCGATAAATTCATCTTTAATCTGGTCAAAGGTGAATATTTCTAATTTTTTATCAGTTGATTTCATGTGTTTTATTTTTTTTGTTCAAAATATTGTAATCTTAGAGATTCAGCTTTTTCAATTTCTTTTGAAGGAGTTTTTCCTGTTTTCTTTATAATTCCGTGTGTTGCAACAACTAAAGTTTCTACTTCTGCAGTTTTATCCCAAAATGCAAAAATTCTGAATTGTGTTTTGTTGAATAGTGTTCTAAATTCCCAAATTCTATCATTTAATTTTTTAAAAATCTCATTATCACTGATTAATTTTGCTTTGTCAATGTTCATAATTATTTTAGTTCTGCTTTTTTCGTCCAATTCTAATATAAACTCTCTGGCTTCTTTTAGAAATATTACCTCAAATTTAGTCATGCTTCGCACAATTTGTTTCCTTACAAAGATACAATTTTTTTTTATTTGGTAGTTGTGAAATTATTTATTTTTCAGGATTTAACTTATTCTTTGTATTTGAATATCCTTATTGCATATATTCATCATAATCAAAGGAATGTGTTTTGTTTTTGAAGTTGCTTTTATTTTTGTTAAAAGTATCGTTTTGCATTTTAATTTCCAAAGCATTTTTTCTCAAATCTCATATCTCAAATCTCATATCTCATATCTCACCTAATACCATTTAAAAATTTTCAATCCAATTGTAAAAGTAACAATTCCGATTCCGGAAAGAATTAATATTGATTTTAAAACTTGTAATATTCCTGCGTCTTCAATAAATATGCTTCTTACACCGTCGGTTAGTGTTGTGAGCGGTAAAGTTTTTAATTTGTTAAAAAATGAAACAAAATTTCAATAGAATTATAGAAAAGGAATATTTTTATATGAGTTATTTATTTTATTCATTAACAGTTATATAGCTGCATTTTTCTTAATCTGTTTAACGGTTTCGTAAAAATTTTTCATTAATTGAGGAATTAAAGAATTTATTTCAATTTTTTCAGTTTTTATCCATTGTTTTATTTCAGGTTCTATGTTAAAATTTGCTTTTATCGACCACGAAATTTTTCCTGTTTCAATATCTTCGTCGGTAATATCCGGATCGTCGCTAAAATCTATATTCTCATCGTCATAATTAATTAAGTTTTTAGGAACATTAAATCCGAAACGATTTAGTAATGAAACGTTTTTGAAGTCTAACATTTCATTTCTAAAATCTATTTCAACGTTTTCGGGTTTTTCATTTTTTTGCAAAATTTCAACTAATTCTTTCCAATATATTTTGTTCGCTGTTTTCATTTTTATAAATTTTTATAGTAATCATCTCGTTCTTTCTTACTTGCTGCTCTTGCAGAAATAATTCTTATAACATTTCCTCGTATTGTATATATAACAGATAATATCAAATCTATTGCAATTCCAACAATTTTAAATCGTTGTTCTCCGTAGTCTTTTCGATTATCCGGAGTTTCAATTTTATTTTCATCTTTGAAAACATCTTTTGCTTGAATAAAATCGACACCGTGTTTGTCAAGATTTGAATTGTTTTTAGTATTGTCCCATTCAAATTTTTTTTCTTCCATTATACAAATTTAATAAATTTTATTTTAATTTGATAATTTCATTTTTTGTGTAATTAAATATTTACTATTGAATTTGAAGCTCAAGTTTCATCTATATCTTTTGCAAAATATCTAATATCTAACATCTAATGTCTTGATTAATACCATTTAAAAATTTTCAATCCGATTGTAAAAGTAACAATTCCGATTCCGGAAAGAATTAATATCGATTTTAAAACTTGTAATATTCCGGCGCCTTCAATAAATATGCTTCTTACACCGTCGGTTAGTGTTGTGAGAGGTAAAGTTTGTATTACCGGAATTGCCCACGAAGGAAAATTCTGATAACTGAAAAATATTCCGGAAAGCACCATCATGGGCATCGTGATTGCACTTATAAATCCGTTTCCCACTTGCGGATTTGATGTGCGCGATGCAATTAATATTGAAATTCCCATGAATGCGAAATTTCCGCTTAGAATTACCAATATCAATCCAAAAATACTTCCCTGAATTTGAATATCGAATGCAAAATGTGCAAATATTATCAAAAACAATGTATCTAAAAGTGTTAAAACTAAACGAGATACGATATTTGCCAACAGAAAATATGATTTTCGCATTGGTGTGGCAACCATTCTTCGCAGCAACTTTTTCGAGCGTTTTTCTATTAATCCGTAGCTTATTCCCCACAAAACGGAACTCATAATTCCCATGGCAATAAGTCCGGGAATCAGGAAATCGATATAACGAGTTCCAATTTTTGTGAGCGGAGAAATTACTTCGTTTTCACTGACTAATTTTGAATTATTGGAAATAGATGAAATTTCCAGAAACAATAATTTTGCTTCGGAGTTATGAGCATCGAACAAATAATCTATTTTGCCGTCTTTTTGTGTTAAAATCAATGAAATAATTCCGCGTTTTAGAAGAATTACGGCGTTATCCATATCTGTTTTTATAAAATTATAAGTTGTTTCACCGTTTGAATAATTTTTTATTGTTTTTGAATGAGTTTGATAGCCGTTTTCTTGCGATAATTTTGTGTTGCTGAAGATATTATTCCAAATACTGTCTTTTTCTGCTTCTTCGGAAATCACAATTGCAATTTTTTTGTATTCGTGAGCTTGGTCGTTATTAAAAGCTATTCCCAAGCCTGCCGAAATTAATATCGGAAAAATAAACGACCAGAATAATGCGCCCGGTTCGCGGTAAAATTCTTTAAATTGAATTATTATGAGTTGTATGAAATGTTTCACGTTTTTTTTGTTTTTTATGAATAAATTAATTGAATTAGGTATTTAAGAAATAAATAAATAAAGATATTATAAATTTTTAATTTCGATTAAAAGTCTCTACGAGACTTTTAATCGAAATGTTTTTCTAACAGCCAAAACTGCCAATATCTAAAAGCAAAAAGCAAAATGCCAAATGCCAATTAATCTATTAATCTTCTTCCTGTTAGCGAAATAAATAAATCGTCTAAAGTTAATCTTCTGCAAATTAAGTTTTTTGCAGTAAGATTATTTTCTTTCAAATAGTTGAGAATTTTTGGCAAAATATCAACAATACTTTTCACGAAAAGAGTAACTTTTTTTGTTTTATCGTTTTTTGTTTGTTCAAAAATTTCTTTAGATTCAAAATTGAATTTTTCAAAATCCGTATTTAATTCAAATTCAATTATTTCGCTGCTTTTGCTGTGCGATAAAAGTTCGTCGAGAGTTCCTTGTGTAAGAATTTTACCCGAATCCATAATCACAATTCTGTCGCATAATTGCTCGGCTTCTTCCATGTAATGTGTGGTTAAAATCATCGACGTATTTTCTTCGCTTTTTAGTTTATGAAGAATACTCCAAATTTCTCTTCTTGCAGTTGGGTCAAGGCCTGTAGTTGGTTCGTCGAGCAAAAGAAT
Source organism: Draconibacterium orientale (assembly GCA_022729995.1). Classification (GTDB taxonomy): domain Bacteria; phylum Bacteroidota; class Bacteroidia; order Bacteroidales; family JAADGE01; genus DZBS01. Next base: position 18,257 of record DZBS01000024.1, read on the forward strand.
TTCGGGTTTGTTGAGAAGAGCAACTCCCAATGCAAGTCTTTGTCGTTGTCCGCCCGAAAGATTTTCGGTATATGATTTTAGTTTTTCTCTAAGATCTATCAAATCTATAATTTCTTCGATTCGCGAATTTGGTAAATTATAGAAACTTGCAAATAATTTGAGTGTTTCCCAAACCGTAACTTTGTCGATAAACCTTGTTTCTTGAAATGAAATTCCAAGAATTTTTTGCAATTCGTGCGAATGGTTATCCCATTTTTTATTTTTAATAAGAATTTCGCCCGAGTCGGGTTTTTGAATTCCTTCAATCATTTCAATCATTGTAGTTTTTCCGGCACCGTTTGGTCCGAGCAAAGCAAGAAATTCACCCGAATGAATTTCGAGATTAACGCCATTTACTGCTTTTACTTGTTTGAACGATTTGTAAATGTTTGAAGCTTTTATAATTAGATTTTTTTCTGCCACAGTTTTAATATTTATTTTGTGCAAAGATAAAATTTAATGTTGATGAAATTATTTTGCTAATTATAAATTATTTAGAAATATATAATAATTGAACTAAAATTATTTCCTTTAAAAATATTCTTTTTTGAATAAATAGTTTTATAAAGCTTATTTTCAAAAAAAAACTTATTTGGAAAAATATTTTTTAATATTGATATTTACAGAAACATAAAATTAATTTCTTATCTAAAATTATTACAATGAGTTTTATGATGATTATTGCAATTTTATTCTTTTTTTGCAGCTTGTATTTTTTATACAATTGGAGTTTGGGCAGAGAAAATGCAAAAAAGATTAAAAACTTGGCATTTAATTGTATTTTGGTTAGGTTTTGTATGCGACACAACCGGAACCGGAGCTATGGGAATATTGACCGGAAGTCTTATTCAATATAACTTTCACGGATTAACGGGTTTACTTGCAATCTTGCTTATGCTGTTTCATGCAATTTGGGCAACAATTGTTGTTGTGAAAAAAGATGAAACAATGATTTTAAAGTTTCATAAATTGAGTTTCGTAGTTTGGTTAATTTGGCTTGTTCCAATGATTACCGGAATGATTTTAGGTTCTGATGTTTAGTAAAATTTATATTATTTTTTTTGTTTTTTGAGTTTACAATTTGAATTTGAGAGATATATTTTAAATAGGAATATCTTCTCAAAATTATATATTTGCATTATTAAAATCGTCAGAAAAACAATATAAATTATTTATATTATTCATGGAGTTTAAATTTATTACGCAAAGCCGATATTGGTTATATTTTAAAAATATATCAGATATAAAAAAGCAGTTTATTAAATTTGTTTTAATCGGTTCTACCGCTGTTTTAGCAGATTTGAGTGTTTATTATATTCTTCTGAATTTGTTTCCCGAAAAAATTATTAGAGTTAACAATGAAGTTTATGCAAAAGCAATATCGTTTGTCTGCGGAATGGCTGTTACATATACTTTTAACAAATATTGGACATGGAAAATTAAAACACGTTCAAATGTTAGAGTTATAAAATTTGTTGTTTTATACGGAACTTCAATGTTAATAAATGTTGGCGTTAACTCCGCTTTAATTGCATATTTACACAAAACGCCTTTTTATAATGATATTCCTTTTAAATATTTAATTGCATTTATCGGAGCAACCGGAATAAGTTCAATTATGAATTTTGCAGGACAAAAATTTTGGGTTTTTAAATCGTAATAAATTTTTATGAATTTAACAGTTATATTAATATTAGTAATTATCGGATTATTTACCGGTGCATTTGCCGGAGTTTTGGGTATTGGCGGCGGTTTAATAATGATTCCGGCTTTAATATTTTTTCTTGGTTACAGCCAACATCAAGCAATCGGAACAAGTTTGGCGGTTATGCTTCCGCCAATTGGATTTTTTGCAGCATACAATTATTACAAAGCAGGTTTTGTAGATATAAAATATTCTCTTATTATTGCTGCCGCATTTATGGTCGGCAGTTTTTTTACATCAAAAATTGCAATTAATATTCCCGAAAATGCTGTAAGAAAAGCATTTAGTGTTTTACTTGTAATTGTTGCAATAAAAATGTTTTTCTCAAAATAGTTTTTCAAGAAAATATATATAATTTGAAGGTTCAATTTATTTGAAGTTTTCGAGTTTATAATTTTTTGTAATTTAAAATATCAATATAAAAAATAATGAATAAGTTAGTTAAAATAAATAGTTCCGAAGATATTTTTCCGGAATACAGAAATACTCCAATTTCTTTGCTTTTAGAATATCACAATTTGAATCGCGAATACGAAACATATTCGCAAGCCGAACTTCTTGTGGGAATGTGCATGGATAACAGAAAACATTTACATATTCCCGACAATTTTGCATTTATTATCAGATCCGGCGGAGCAAATTTACGTTACAGCGAATTTAAAGTTTCATATTCTATTGCTGTGGGCGGTGTTAAACATATTGCTTTAATTGGTCATGATAATTGCGGAATGGTGAATTTATTGGCAAGAAAAGATATTTTTATTAACGGACTTGTTGAAAACGCCGGTTGGAAAATTGAAACCGCCGAAGCTCATTTCAACAGGTTTTCTCCTTTATTTGAAATTGGAAATGAATTGGAATTTGTTGAAAGCGAAGCAAAAAGACTCAGACTTCAATTTCCAAAAGTTACAATTGCACCAATGATGTATAAATTGGAAGATAATAATTTGTATTTGCTTAATGAATCATAGATTTTTAAATGGATTTACTTACAATTTTTTTAATAGGACTCGGACTAACCGGCGATACTTTGGCTGTTTCTGTTTCAACGGGGCTTTCAATTACTAAAATTCGTTTTTTTCAGGCTGTGAAAATTGCAATTGTTCTTGCCGTTTTTCAAGGTTTAATGCCTTTGCTCGGTTGGTTTTTGGGAATTCAAATTAAGGAATATATTATCAATATCGATCATTGGCTTGCATTTATACTTTTACTGGCAATTGGCGGAAAAATGATTCTTGAAACTTTTAAAGACCAAGAAGAAAGAAAAGAATTCAATCCTCTTAAAACATCTGTATTAATAGGCATTTCAATTGCAACAAGTATTGATGCTTTGGTTGTTGGTATTAGTTTTGGATTTATTGATGTAAATATTCTTTTAGCTGTGGCAATTATTGGATTTCTAACTTTTTTTGTTTCCATGACAGGTGTTTTTATAGGAAAAAAAACAGGAAGTTTATTCGGAAAAAAAGTTGAAATAATTGGCGGAATTATTTTAATATTAATTGGAACAAGAATATTAATTGAACATTTATTTTTTCAATAAAAAAAACTTCAGTTTACAATAATTGTCTTTTAAAATAAATTACTGTAAACTGAAGATTGAAGACTGCCAACTGCCAACTGCCGACTTATTAATGCCACTGTTTTTTTCTTATCAAAATAACACCGATTATTGAGAAAATTGCTGAAACTCCCAAAATTGCCGGAAATGCAAAATTTGAATTTTCCATAAAATTTGGAACATTCATTCCAAACATACTCGAAATTAATGTGGGAATCATTAAAATTATTGAAATAACCGTTAGTTGTTTCATCACAACATTCAAATTATTTGAAATTACCGAAGCAAAAGCGTCCATCATTCCGCTTTGAATATCGGAATAAATTTGTGCCATTTCAAGAGCTTGCTTATTTTCAATTAAAGCGTCTTCCAATAAATCTTCATTAATTTCTGTTGTAATTTTTTTTGAATTTCTGAGTTTTGCCAGCACAATTTCATTTGCTTTTATTGAAGTGATAAAATACACAAGGCATTTTTCCATTTTAAGCAATTTATTCAATTCTCTGTTTTTAATAGATTTTTCAAGGTCTTGCTCAATTAGAGAAGTCATTTGATTTATCTGTTTCAAATATTTCAAATAAATATTTCCTGAGCGATGAAATAATCTTAAAATAAAATTTATTTTATCGGATATTTGTCTGTATTGTTCTCTGTTTGAATGAGATTGAGCCGTAGGTAAAATTTCGTTATTCTGTAAGCAAAGTGTAAGTGTAAAATCTTCTGTCATAAATATTCCCAGCGGAAGAGTATGAAAAGGAACGCCGTTATTTGAACTTTCAACCGGAATTCGCATAATTACAACCGACCAATCGTCGTCAAATTCCAAACGCGGTCTTTCGTCGGGGTCTAAAATGTCTTGAATTATATCTTCGGGAAGTTGAAATTCTGATGATAATCTTAGAATTTCTTCGTTTGTGGGAGCTATTACATTTACCCAACTGCTTTTATTTACTTGGAGAATTTCTTCATATCCGCCAAATGTCTTAAAAATTTTAATCATTTTTATTCCTCCTTACATTAATCTGTAAGGAAAAAACTTTGAAGTTCCTTACAAATTCATTAATAATTTTTTTCTACTGTGATAAGGGCCTTCGTCCATTGCTTTTTATTTTAAAAATTTATGCAAAGATAATTTTAATTTTTGTGCAAACCTGTATTTTCATTTTTTTATTAAGATATATTTTGATTTTTTGAATTAGACATTCCGGAAATAAATAAAAAATATTACAAATTTTTAATAAAAATATATTATTTTTCTAAAAGCTAACAGCCAACAGCAAAAAGCCAATACAGAATTGTGTGTATTCCTTAAATACCTAATTAAATAATCAAATAAAGATATTTAAGTATTTAATTATTAATCTGTTTCTTTTTTACACAGAAAAATTGCTTTATCAATTCATTTATTCATTTTATAAATTTTATGTTATCATATATCAATTTTAACCATAACGAATAATAAAGTTATATAACTTTGAACTTCAAACTATAAACATTTAAAAACATGAAAAAAATCAATTTTTTTAGTATTTTTGCTTTTATTTTAGTTCTTGTTGTTAGTTTTTCTTCTTGTAAAAAAGATGATTTACTTCCTGCAACAATTACCGGAACTATTATTAATTCGCAAACAGGTGAAGGTTTAGCAAACGCAACTCTAAGTTTTTATGAAGAAGGAAATAAATCCGGAGATCCCGTATTTATTATTGTAACAGACTCTTACGGAAGTTTTGCAAGTTCCGAAGCTTTTGTTGGAACTTTCACATTAATTATTACAGCACCTAATTTTATTGAAACAACATTAACAGGCTTTGTAATTTCTGCAATTGCTGAAGAAAATTATTTTCCTCCAATTACAATGGTTCAAAATCTTGGAACCGATGGAGTTTTAAGAATTGTTCTTACTTGGGGTGTTGATCCTTACGATTTGGATTCACATTTAACCGGACCAATTTCCGGAAGTGTTGACCGTTTCCACATGTATTTTTCAGACGATACTCCTGTAAATTCAAATGTAAATCTTGATGTTGACGATACTTATTCTTACGGTCCTGAAACAACTACAATTATTAGCTACACAGACGGAATGTACAGATATTCTGTTCACAATTATTCAAACAGCACAGAAAGCGGTGCTTCTGAAGCATACAGCTCTCCGGCAACTGTTAGAATATATAATTCTTCCGGATTAATTAAAACTTACACTTGCCCTTCTGCTTCTGCAACAGCAGGTGATACTTGGGTAGTTTTTGAACTAAACGTTGCAGGCGGTGTTCCTACAATTGTTGACAAAAACACTTTCTATCTTTTCGGATCTGCAAGTAGCGTTACAAAAGGAGTTAAAAAATAGATTTCATTTTTTTGTTTTTTAATTCATAATTAATTAACTGCTTCCAATTTTGGGAGCAGTTTTTTTTTATAAATATTGAAAATACAATATTGCTTATTCCGTTTATTTTTGTTATATTTATCAATATAAAAATCAATTTTTTTATTTTTCCCTTTAACATTATAATATGAAAAAGTTATTTTTTACTTTAATTCTTTCGGCAATGTCTGTTTTTTTGTTCGCTCAATTTGATAAAAATTACGGCGACACAATTTTTCAATACAGTTCCAAATTTCCCGGTTCGGAATATAAAATTGTAAAAATTGAATCAACGGAAAACGATTTTGATACTTGGTTTATGCCCGGACTTGCATATTCATATTATCAACCAAAACTTTCAGATTCTATAGGTTTTTTTTCCGGACTTGCAGTCGAATATCTTATTTATGCTAAAGTTGCTCAGAATGATAATCCCGGACCAAGTCATGTGAGAATTTATTCAAAACTTAATATTCTAAAAAGCAGTGAAGCAAATATAAGTTCACTGTTTATGTATTCGCTCGGACTTGGACTTTCATTGGAAAAAAATCCTAAGAGAACTTTTCTTGTTCCGTATTTCGGTTTGGAATTTGGAGGAATGTCTCAAAAAGAATTCGGTAAATCGGTTCAATTTACTCCAACATTCGGAATTCATATTCTTTCAAGAAAAAATATTTTCATCAATATTCACGGCGGATATGTTTATCCGATTAGGAATTTTGAAACTTTGCAAGGTTGGTTTGGCGAAGCAGGATTAAATTTCGCTTTGTGGTAGCCGATTAATATAGTTTATTAATAATTTACACTTTTTTTTTATACGATAAATATAAAAATATAAGATAAATTTACGTGTTTTTCAAGATTATTTCAAAATTTTAGTAACATTTATTATGAAAAGTTTATTATCAATTTTATTCTTATTATCATTCAATTCTGCTTTTTCGCAAGTTTTGTATCCTTTGGATTCATTAATTAACGACGGAAAATCTGTTTTTAAAACCGAATTTGATTACGATAATTTTTTAAAAGCTGCACATTCTCTTGAAGAAGCCTTAACTATTCAGCCCGATAATCCTGAAATTCATTATTTTTTAGGATATGTTTATAGTCGGCTAAATTCTTCCGACGGCGAGCAAATGATTAATATGACTCTGCCGATGACACAAAAAAGTAGCGAGCAATTTGAAAAAGTAAATAAATTGTCGCCAAAATATTCAGACGAATATGTTGTTCTTGACCCATATTCAAAAATCACTTCCGAATGGGGCTCGTTGGCAATGAGTTATCTGTATAAAAATAAAAAAGATTCTGCAATTTGGGCTTTTAATGAAGGAAAAAAACGTGGCGGTTTCGGTAACTTTTTTTTATCGGCAAATAAATCTGTTTTAGATTTATGCTCAAAAAATGCAATTTTATTTTCTGCCGGCGATAATCATTCAATTCCGCTTTGGTATTTGCAAACTGTTGAAAATTATCGAAAAGACGTTACAGTTATTGATGTTCCTTTGTTATATTCCAATTGGTATCCGGCTTTTTTAGCCAAAAATTATAAAGTAAAATACGATTTGCCGCAAACTTATATTGATACAATTCAATATTGTTATACTGTTGATACACTTATTTTTATAAAAGATTTTTCTTGGGAAATTTCTCCCGAATATTACGGTAATTATCTTTTGAGAGCAAACAGAATTGTTTTAAGTATTTTGAAACAAAATAAATTCAAGAGAGATATTTTTTTTACTGCCGATTTTGATGAAAATGAAACTGTTGGTTTGAAAGATTATTTTATGCCGAAAATCCTTGTAAATAAAGTTAATATCAACGAAGAAGAAGCTCCGGATTTTAAGAGTTATTTGGAAGAATTGAATAAAATTTTATTTCTTATTAAATTTTCAAATTCAAATAGTATTGATGAATTAAAATATATTGATTTTATTAGATATACAATTTTGGTTAAAATTGCCGAATTTATTGATGAAGAGAATATAGAAAATGCTAAAATTTTGTTCGATTTAATTGATAAAAATATTAATGAAATTGACTTTGCATATCAAAACGAAAATATAAAAGAATATGTTAATCAAATGCGAACTAAAATATCAGAATAAAAAATGAATAAAAAAATAAGCATTCTCGGTTGCGGTTGGTTAGGCGAGGAGTTGGCTTATTCTTTTATAAAACTCGGATTTTCGGTAAAAGGTTCAACAACTTCTTTAGAGAAAATCAAACGATTAAGTGAAAATTCGGTAAATTCATTTTTAATAAATATTGATAATTTAGATGAAAATATTTTCGATTTTTTGGATTCCGATATTTTGGTAATTGCTCTTACTTCAAAAAATATTCAATCATTTAAAAATTTGATTTCCAATATTGAATTATCAAGACTAAAAAAAATAATTTTTATAAGTTCAACATCTGTTTACAATTCTTCGGAAAAACCTATTGATGAAAATTCGCCGATTAATAATTCTATTTTATCCGAAATTGAAAAATTGTTTTTGGAGAATGGAACTTTTTCAACAACAATAATTCGTTTCGCCGGACTTTTCGGATACAACAGAAAACCCGGAAATTTTTATACCGAAGGAAAAATAATTCCAAATCCCGAAGGTGTTGTAAACATGATTCATAGAGATGATTGTGTTTTAATTATTCAAAAAATTATTGAAAAAGATATTTGGAATATTACCTTAAATGCTTGTGCCGATTCGCATCCAAAACGTCGAGAATTTTTTACAAAAGCTGCATTATTCGTAGAAAGAAATATTCCGGATTTTGATGAAAACGGAGTTTATGAATATAAATTTATCAGTAATGAAAGATTAAAAAAAATATTAAATTATAATTTTATTTTTCCCGATATTTTAAAAGCAATTGAAAATAATTATGTTTGAAATTTATTCAAATAGAAACACGAAAATAATATATGGAAACCATAAAAAAAATATTTAAAATAGGAAACGGACCGTCGAGCAGTCACACAATGGGACCAAAACGAGCAGCCGAAATTTTTGCAAAAGAAAATCCCGAAGCCGAAACTTTTAAAGTTTATTTATACGGAAGTCTTGCTTTAACCGGTAAAGGTCATAGAACCGATTTTATTATTGAAAAAACCTTACCAAAACCAACAGAAATTATTTGGAAATTTGACGAAAAACTGCCGCTTCATCCCAACGGAATGATTTTCGAAGCATACAATAAATCCGAAGAATTAATAAAAAGTTGGGAAGTTTACAGCATTGGCGGCGGCGAAATAATGGATAAAAATTCCAATAGCGAAAAAATTAACATTTATCCGCAAACTACAATGGCCGATATTATTCTGCATCTCGAAAAAGAAGGCGGAACACTTTGGGAATATGTCTTGGGGATTGAAGGCGAAGATATTATGTTGCACATGAAAGAAGTTTGGCTGGCAATGAAAGATGCAATTAAACGCGGACTCGAAGCCGACGGAACACTTCCCGGAGTTTTGAAACTCAGACGAAAAGCTGCTTCTTATTTTGTAAAAGCAAATATGCAAAATAAATTTGCCGAAGACGACACATATCTTTTTGCTTATGCACTTGCAGTTTCGGAAGAAAATGCTGCTGCCGGAATCGTGGTTACGGCTCCAACTTGCGGTTCTTCCGGAATTTTGCCCGCAGTTCTTTATCTGCTTTTTAAAAGATATGAATTTTCGGAAAATAGAATTTTAAAAGCTTTGCTGGTTGCCGGATTAGTAGGAAATTTAATTAAAGAAAATGCTTCAATTTCCGGTGCCGAAGTCGGTTGCCAAGGCGAAGTAGGTTCGGCTTGCGCAATGGCTGCGGCTGCAGTAACTCAGCTTTTGGGCGGAACAACTTATCAAATTGAATATGCCGCTTCGTCGGGTTTAGAACATCATTTGGGTTTAACTTGCGACCCGATTGCCGGATTGGTTCAAATTCCGTGTATCGAAAGAAATGCTTTTGGCGCTCAACGAGCTTTAGATGCCGCTCTTTATGCAATTCATTCCGACGGCAGACACATGGTTCCTTTTGATAATGTTGTGGAAGTTATGGAACAAACAGGCCACGATTTGCCGAGTTTATACAAAGAAACTTCAAAAGGCGGTTTAGCTTCTTTTGGTTTACACGGACGAAAATAGAAAGTAATAAAATATTTTTAATTGATATTTATTTTAAATTATGATATTTTAAAACATTATTTTTTAATAAATTTGCAAAAAATTTACACATAAATTATATGCATCAATCAGAAATTATTTTCTTTAGTATTTTCACTCTTTCCGTTGTTGCTTTTTTGATGATTGATTTACTTTTAATCGGAAAAAAGGAACATATAGTTTCTGCAAAAGAAGCCGCAATTTGGAGTGCAATTTGGATTAGTTTAGGTCTTTTATTTTCAGTTTTTTTGAAATTTCACGGTGAATTGATTCACGGAATTAATAATTTTGAAGATCTTAATTTTGTAGTTCAAAATTACGGCGAAAATATTAAACTTGTTCCGGGCGATTATGAAAAAAGCCTTCAAATTTTCAGAAACCATCAGTTTCTAACATATATTACAGGTTATTTAATAGAAAAAACTCTTTCTGTTGATAATCTTTTTGTTATGATGATGATTCTTACAGGTTTTGGTGTAAGAAAAGAACATTACAAAGCTGTATTATTTTGGGGAATTTTAGGAGCAATTATTTTACGTTCTACATTTATTTTTGCCGGCGCTGCATTAATTCATCAATTTAGTTGGTTGTTAATTGTTTTTGGAGGATTTTTGATTTACAGCGGAATAAAAATGTTTATCGACAGAGATAAAGAAGAACATATTGAACCGCAAAATAACGGACTTGTGAAGTTTTTATCCAAAAACTTTTCGGTTTTTCCGCGATATGTTTCTCAAAAATTCTTTATAGTTTCAAAAGGAAAATTCTTTATAACACCGCTTTTTATAGTTCTTGTTTTAATTGAGGTTTCCGATTTAATTTTCGCTTTCGATTCTATTCCTGCGATATTTGCCGTTACAATTGACCCGTATATTGTTTTCTTCTCAAATATATTTGCAATTTTAGGACTAAGAGCTTTGTTTTTTCTTCTTATAAAAGTTGTTGACAAATTCTGGCTTTTAAAACCCGGAGTTTCTGTTCTTTTAATTTTTATCGGTTTTAAATTAATTTTTCACACATGGTTGGATAAAATTGGTTTTGAAACAACATATTCTCTTATTTTTATTTTGGTTATTTTAGTAGGAAGTGTTACTTTGTCGCTAATTTTCCCCAGAAAAGAAGAAGAAAATTTGAATAATAATTTGCTATCATAACAAAAAAAGCTGACTAAAGATTGAAATTTAGTCAGCTTTTTTAATTGTCTGTTTATTTTAAATTTTCGAGATATTTCCCGAACCTGTAATTGATTTAACTATTTTTGGTTCGCCTTTATATTTTATATCGCCGCTCCCAACAATTGAAACTTTAAGATTACTTGTCGCATTTACTTTGCAATTTCCCGAACCCGGAATTGAAATTTCAACATTTTCGGCTTCGGAATTTAATGAATTAAACGAGCCCGAACCGTTAATTTTGATATTTATGCTTTCGCATTTTCCTGTTAACACAATATCGCCCGAGCCTGAAATTTTTCCCGAAACTGCCTTTTGATTAGAATTTGCCGAAATGCTTCCGCTTCCGTTGATATTCAAATTTAAATTTTCGCAAGTAATTGTTTCTTTGTTGTTTATATTTCCGCTGCCCGAAATCTGCAAAGTCAACATTTTTAAATTCGAAAATCCATTTATTTCAATATCGCCCGAACCGCAAACCGAAGCAAGTTCCATATTTGGTGTTGTTACGTATACTTTAATATTATCAAGATTTTTATAATTTCCGTTTTCCATTCCAATATTTAAAGAGTTGTCTTTTACTTCGCAAACAATCTTTTCAATTAATTTTTCATCGCCTTCAGCTTCAACTTTTATGGTTTCGCCTTGCGAAATAATTACATTAAATGAACTTTGCAATTTTATTCCGGTAAAACTCTCAGTTGTGAAAACTTTTTTGGTAATATTTTCTTGCGAAAATGTTTTAATTGAAGCACTTGTGAAAACAATAATCAATAATAATATTGAAATAATAAGGTAAAATTTTGAGTTTTTCATAGCCTAAATAATTTTGTGAATAATTTTTGGATTTTATGATGAGACGAATTGACATTTGAAAAAGTTACAGATGAATTATTTTTTAATAAATTATATTAGATTCCACACTAATTTCCTATTTTTATTTAGCTTTAGTTTTTATTAATTAGTTTTGAAATGAATAAATAAATATCAATATTATGACTCAAAAATTAGCGAATGTTACGGTTCTTGTAAAAGATTACGATGAAGCAATAAAGTTTTATACAGAAAAATTAAATTTTATTTTAGTTGAAGACACAAAACTTGGCGACACAAAACGTTGGGTTTTAGTAACTCCCGGCATTAATTCCGGAAGTAATTTATTATTGGCAAAAGCAATTACCGCTGAAGAAATTTTGCGTGTTGGAAATCAAACCGGCGGACGAGTATTTTTATTTCTTTATACAGATAATTTTAAAGAATATTTTGAATTTTTGAAAAGCAATAATGTGAAAATTATTCGAGAACCTGTTAAAGAAATTTACGGAACAGTTGCCGTTTTTGAAGATTTATACGGAAATAATTGGGATTTGATTGAACCTTCGTAAATTTTAATGATAATTTAAAATCAATTCAATAAATTGCAAGAAAACAAACAGATAAAACCTTTGGAAATATTAATATAAAGCAATAAATATTCAAAAAAAAAATATTGATATAACATGGAAAATATTGAAAAATTCGTAAATTTGAAATAAAAAAATATTATGATAGCCACAATTCCACAAACTGAAATAAATGATTTTGCAGTAAAAATTGGGTATTCGCCGCAAGAACTATTGCGACAAAGTCTAATTGCTTTTATTTGGAGCAATTTACAAGACGTAAAGACAGAAATTTTTCATATTCAAAAGCAATACAAAATTGACAAACCAACTGATTTTGAAAAATTATATGAAACCGGAATAATCGAAGAAAAAGATACATGGAAAGATTATCAACAATTTGACCATTTATTTTATAAACAAGAAATTCTTGAAACATTTTTAAAACAATTAGCATGAGTAAGAAAATTATTGACACTCAAGCTTTAAAGCAAATTGTTGATAATGAATTTGCTGAATTTGTAAATGATATTCAAGAACCATTCATTAATGAATTACGAATAAATTTAAATGATGAAAGTTTTGTAGACGTTTGGTATTCAATAAATTTAGAAAACCGTTATAGTTACCATTGGGAAAGAAAACATATTGACGGCTCTGTTTATAGACATGATAATGCACCACATATCAAATGGAAAGAAATAGAAACTTTTCCAAAACATTTTCATAATATATCAGAAGAAAATGTAGAAGCAAGCTTTATTTCCGATAAACCCGAAAATGCTATTCGCGATATGATGAATTTTGTGAAGAACAAGATTGAAAAGATTGATAATAAATGAATGATAATGCAGCTAACAGATAAAATGAAATAATTTTCTTTTTTTATGTTTGCAATGATATTTATCTCAAAAATTTTCAAAATTGAAATTCATTTATTTTTTATTCGGCAAAAACTCATTGTTGTTTCGTTTTAAATTTAATAAGATTAACAGTTATAAAAACATGAATAAAAGGCAAAATAAAGAAAGAAAATTTTGGGACAAGTTTGCAATTTATTACGACACTTTCATCGATAAAGTTTTAAAAAAAAATATAAATCCATTCTTGAAAACTTAGTTTCAGATTTATATTTAAGTTCAAATGTCCTCGAAATAGAAACAGGAACCGGAATTATTCTTTTTGCTATTTGTTCAAGAGTTTCATCAATTATTGCAACTGATATTTCACCCGAAATGCTTCGTATTGCAAATGAGAAATTAAAAAAATCGGAAATTAAAAATATCGATTTTCAAATTCAGGATTCATATAAACTTTCATTTGATGATAATTCGTTTGACATTGTAATTGCATCAAATTTATTGCATCTGCTTTACGAACCCGAAAAACCCGTTAAAGAAATTAAAAGAGTATTGAAAGAAAACGGAATTTTTATTGTCCCGACGCTTTGTGTAGGAGAAAATGCAAAAAGCAAAATGATTGCAAAAATTATTGGTTTTATTAGCGGTTTTAATGTTGTTAATAAATGGAGTTATAACGATTTTATGACTATTCTCACAAATAGCGGATTTATTATTCAAAAATCGATAAAAATCAAAGGAAAATTGCTGACGGCTTATGTTGTTGTCAAAAAATAATTAAGCATTTAATAATCAAAAGATACAATTAATTTTAAATTATTCTGTGTTTTTTTGTTCGTCTTAACATTTAAAAAAGGCTGTTTAAGATTTATAGAAAAGTAAATTTTTTATTGAAAAATTGTATTGTTTTCTTTTAAAAAATTTGTTTTCAATTTTAAACAGCCTTTTTTTAAATCTGAAGTTTTATTATTGAAATTTATAATTTTGCGCCAACTTTCTTAACTATTTTTGGCATTCTTTCAAGTAAATCTTCTAACAAAATATCTGCTGCACTTTCGCAAGCAGGAAGAATTTCTACTGTTTTCATTACCGGAACTCCACCGATTAAAGCAACAGTTTTTTTCGACATTGCACTTTCGTAAATATTGAAAACTTTTTTGCCGTCTCTATTCCAAAGTTTCATTGTAATATTTGCTTGAACTCCGGCTGTTCCCATTCCGCCAACAGAAACTTTTGGTGCTATTTTGAATGACATGTATACAAACATAAATCCGTCAACATCAGGAAAAATTGTTATCAGTTTGTCCAAATCTCTCGTGTAAAGAGCGGCAACGTCATATAAATTGTAACCTTGAATAGACAAGCTGTTGGTTAGAAAATTATATGAAGTGTCTCTTCTCACAAAATTTTTATAATCTTCATTATTAAGAATTGTGTTTTCGTCAACAAAATCAAACGGAAATTCTTTGCTGAAATCTTCAAAAAATGTTTTATGAAATTTCTCCAAAGTTGGTTTTAAATTGAAATTATCATCTTTTGCAATAGCAGAAATAGATGCAACTAATTGCGCTCCGCCTGCCAATGATTCGTCTGCTTCAATAAATTTGTTTGCGTAAAATGTAACTACGGCAACTTTCTTGTTTTGAGCCGAGATGCTTAATGCAATGCTCAACATAAATGTAAATAATAAAATTTTTCTCATTGTTCTTTTTTTAATATTATAAAAAATTGTTTAATCCCGAAAATTAGGGTTAAATTTTCAATTTACGTCTTTTAATTTCTCTTTCAGATATTTTGCAGTGAATGATTTTGTATTTTTTATTAGTTCTTCCGGAGTTCCTTCAAAAACAATATTTCCGCCGTTTTTTCCGCCTTCCGGACCCAAATCAATTATGTAATCGGCACTTTTTATTACTTCTAAATTGTGCTCAATTATTATTACAGTGTGTCCTCTTTCGATTAAAGCATTTATAGATTTAAGAAGTTTGCTGATATCGTGAAAATGCAAGCCCGTTGTGGGTTCATCAAAAATAAACATTGTGTTAACGTCGTTTTTTTCTTTTCCCAAAAAAGTTGCAAGTTTTATTCTTTGGCTTTCGCCTCCGGAAAGTGTGTTCGACGATTGTCCGAGTTTTACGTAACCAAGCCCCACATCGCTCAAAGGCTGAATAAGTTTAGCAATTTTAGCTGTTTTTTTGTCTTCGCTAAAAAATTCTAAAGCTTCTTCAACTGTAAGTTCTAAAATATCGAAAATGTTTTTTTCGCGATATGTAACGTCTAAAATTTCTTCTTTAAAACGTTTTCCTTTACAATGATCGCAAACTAAATGAACATCGGCCATAAATTGCATTTCGATGTTAATTTCGCCTTCGCCTTTGCATTCGTCGCAACGTCCGCCGTCTACGTTAAATGAAAAATGCGAAGGTGTAAATCCGTTTATTTCCGACACTTTTTGAACCGAATATAATTTTCGTATTTCGTCGTAAGCTTTTATGTAAGTAACAGGATTTGAACGAGATGATTTGCCGATTGGATTTTGATCTATAAATTCAATTTCCTTGATAATATCTAAATCGCCACCCAAAGTTGAAAATTTTCCGCTCATATTACCCAAACCGCTTATTCTTCTGCTGATTGCCGGAAATAAAATGTTTTTTATGAGTGTTGACTTTCCCGAACCGCTCACGCCTGTAACAACCGAAAGTATTCCCAATGGAAATTTTACGCTTAAATTTTTTAAATTATTCTCAACAGCTCCTTTTACTTCAATAAAATGCTTAGATGTTCGTCTTTTTTCGGGAATCGGAATCGAAATTTCATTGTTTATATATTTTGCGGTATATGAATTTTCATTTTCGTTATTCGTAAGTTCCGAAAATGTGCCTTGAAAAACTATTTCTCCGCCGTGAATTCCGGCTTTTGGTCCAAGATCAACAATATAATCAGCGTG